>JBFHOZ010000143.1:0-6036 GCA_041592975.1 Desulfuromonadales bacterium | reverse complement strand
GGTCAGCGGCTGGATCACCAGCGTCGCCGAGGGGGCGCTGCCGGCGACCATCTCGGCGGCCGCCGCAACCTCGGCGGCCGGCGTGTTCAGGTCGACGACCATCTTGATGCAGCAGAGCTTCTCCTTCGCCATCCGGAGGAATTCGCGGTGCAGATCCCACGGGGTCTCGAATCCGCAGACCGAGGCGAGCTTGATATCCATGGAGACGAAGTCGATCTCGCCGACCAGGTCGGCCATGACGGAAGGCTGGGTGCCGTTGGTCTCGAGATAGACCGGCAGGATGTTCCTCAGCGCGGGGAGCCAGTGCCTGAGAATGCCGCCGTAATGCAGCGGCTCCCCCCCGGTCAGGCTGATCGAATGATGCAGGCCGGGAGACTCGGCCTGCCACTCCCCGAGCAGCGCAATGACCGTCTCGAGGGGAACCGGGTTGGCAATCTCCCTGAACGCCTGGCTTCCCGGAGCGGTTTCGATGCGGCAATGCGGGTCGAGCACGTGGCGGGTGTCGCAATAGGCGCAATTGAGGTTGCAGCCGCAGAAACGGATGAAGACCTGACGGCAGCCGACCAGCGGCCCCTCCCCCTGGGCGGAGGAGAATATCTCGATCAGCGGCGCGCTACCCTTCGGTATAGCTGGCGCAGGCATAATCGGATTCCCAGACGTTGACCTTCTCGACCTTGACGTTGCCGTTGTTCAGCGCCCTGGTCAATTCCTCGAACAGATACCGGGCGATGTGCTCGGACGACGGGCTGACGTTCCGGAACGGCTCGAGATCGTTCAGGTACTTGTGATCCAGCCGGTCGAGAACAAGGTTGGTCTCCTTCTTCAGGATCTTGAAATCGATCGCCAGGCCGGCATCGTCCAGGGAGCTCGCCGCCACGGTCACTTCCACCTTCCAGTTGTGACCGTGCAGGTTTTCGCAATCACCCTGGTAATTGATCAGGTTGTGGGCGGCGGCAAAATGCGTGTGAATGGTCAGGTGATACATGTCTACTCCTTGAAATCGTCAGGGCGCAACGGCACGACGTTCTCCTCTGACATCGGTGCATCCCCGGTCGGGATGCGATATTCCTCGTCCGCCCACCGCCCCAGATCGATCAGGCGGCATTTCTCCGAGCAGAACGGCCGATCGGGGTTCCCCTCCCAGACCGTGACGGTTTGACAGCGCGGACACTTGTGTCGACCGGTCATTTTCATCGTTCATCCTTATCGCTAAACGGATGATAGCACACTCTTTCCAGACGACAAACCCGGCGCGCGACGCGCCGGGTTTGCGAGGTTCTCTCATCCGGGACGCCGGGTGAAAATCAGAAGTAGCGGCGCAGGCTCAGCATGAAATTGTGGTTGGAGTACTCCGCCTCGACATCCTCGAACGTCGGCTCGGACGTGCCGAAGAAACGGTACTGCAGATCGAGCGTGACGATGTCGCTGGCGCGATAGCGGCCGCCGAGGGAGAGCTGGTACGCGCCGACGAGATCATGGGCGTCGCCGAGGCCGGTGACCTTCTCCTCGAGACGCGCCAGACCGATACCGACCCCCAGGTAGGGGGAGAAACGCCCCTGCGGCACGAAGTCGACATACGCGTTCCCCATCAGAGAGATCGACTCGATCTCGCCGGGGACGTCGAAGGTGCCGACGCCATCGATCTTCCATTCGTCGAAATCGCTCGAACGGTAGCCGAGCTCCACCTCGATCCGACCGCCGCCATCGGATTCGATGCCGTAGGCGACCAGAAGGCCGAAGCCGTCGTCGAAGGAGATCTCTCCCGAATCGATGCCGTCGTAGATATCGGCGTCTGCAGTTTTCACGAAACTGTAGCTGCCCGACAGGTAGCTCGCAGCAAATGCCGGCGCGGAGAGCGCTGCCGCGACCAGCATGACGAAGAAGAAAACCGTAATCTTTTTCATGTATCCCTCCCGAAGGTGTTGAAGGAGATTCCAGGCCGGGCAACTGACCGGTCCGCAGCGGATGCGGTTCGGAATCAATGTAGCCGAAGGATTGCCGGTCGTCAAACCCTTATCGGGCCGGAACGCCGACGAACAGGCCGTGCCGACGGTACAAAAAGGCACCTGTTGAAATGAATCAACAAGTGCCTGGCAGAGCAGTGAGCAGCCGGGCCCGAACCGCGGCCGGTCAGAGAACCGATTTGATCGCCTCGCAGAGGCGGTCCATGTTGGACGGTGTCATGCCGGCGACATTGATGCGCCCCGAACCGACGATATAGATGGAATATTTTTCACGCAGCCGGTCGACATGCTCCTTGGTCAGGCCGGAAAAGCTGAACATGCCGCGCTGCTCGATGATCGATGAAAAATCCTGCGCGACCCCTTTCTCCTTGAGGGTCTTGACGAACAGGTGGCGCATCTCGTTGATCCGTTCGCGGATTGCGGCAACCTCCTTGATCCACTCGGCCCTGAGCTGCTTGTCCCCGAGGACCGTGGCGACGATCTGGCCGCCGTGCGACGGGGGGTTCGAATAATTGTAGCGGATCCGCAGCTTGACCTGGCTCATGACCGTCGCCGCCTGCTCGGCGGTGTCACCGACAACGGTCAGGGCGCCGGTCCGCTCCCGGTAGAGCCCGAAATTCTTTGAGAAGCTCGAGCAGATCAGCATCTGCTTCACTCTTTTGCTCAGTTCCAGAAGTCCGGCGCGGTCCTCCTCGATGCCGTCGGCGAGGCCCTGGTAGGCGAAATCGACCAGGGGCAGGACACCCCGCTGCGCCAGCAGATCGCCGATGACGCCCCACTGCTCGGGAGTCGGATCGATGCCGGTCGGGTTGTGGCAGCAGCCGTGCAGCAAAATGACGTCCCCTTTCGGGATGGACCCGATCGCTGCGCACATGGCGTCGAAATCGAGGCCGTTGGTCGCCGGATCGCGGTAGGCATACTGCTCGCAGGTCAAGCCGGCCGCCTCGAAGATGGTGTTGTGGTTGGCCCAGGTCGGGTTGCTCAGCCAGACCTTCGCCCCCGGATGCACGGTGTTGATGTAGTCGCCGGCGACCCGGAGCGCGCCGGTGCCGCCGGGGCATTGCGCGGTCGCGGCCCGCCGGGAGGCGACAATCTCGTGCCCTTCGCCGAACAGCAGCTCCTGGACCAGTTCACAGTAGGCCGGCTCGCCGGTCATCGGCAGGTACCCCTTCGAGGTTTCCCGCTCGAGGATCAGCCTTTCCGCTTTCTTGACCGTTTCCAGGACCGGCGTCTTGCCGGTCGCGTCCTGGTACACGCCCACGGAAAGATTGATCTTGTCGGGGTTGGGGTCCGCCTTGAACAGCTCGGTCAGGCCGAGTATCGGGTCGGGGGGCGCAATCTGAACATTCTCGAACATGCCGGGGAACCTTTCATTCTGGGTGTGAAATTCGGAAACGGATCACAACGCCATCCGGCCCCTGACGCCTGAGTTAAGCGGCGTCTAATGCCGGATATTCCAGCCATCTTCTACCTTATGCGACCCCGCATGTCAAACGCAAAAACATCCGGTGGGCAAAGGGGCGCCGCCGGCAAAGAAAAAGGGGCCGGCCGGTCAGCCTAACCCCTTGAATCTACTGGAGCGGGAAACGGGATTCGAACCCGCGACCTTCAGCTTGGGAAGCTGACACTCTACCACTGAGTTATTCCCGCAAAACGGCTGAATTATAGAGCTTACTGAAAATCGATGTCAAACAATTTCTGGTTGTCCCGCAACCATTGCCGGGCTTCGGAGGCGGACGTAGCTTCCCCGGAGATCTCGGCCTGGTGCAGCAGCGACCGGATATGCCCGATTGCCGGGCCGGAAGCGATGCCGAATTCGGAAGAGAGCCAGTTTCCGTCGACGAGATCATCCAGCCTCCCCTTGTCGGTGCAGGCGTTGTACGCGTCGATCAGCAGCTCCGTCTGCAGCAGGTTTTCGCGGAGTGCTCCGCCGATGGCCAGGGGGAGAAAAAGGGCCGACGCCAGCGGCTCTCGACCGGTCCCGGCCAGCCACCGCGCCCTGCTCCTCGGCTTGTCGGCAACCTGCCCGAGAGAGGCTGCGGTGGCAGCGTCCAGCGCCAGCAGTTGCTCGATCAGGCCGATCGTCCGCTTGCTGAAGCGGAGCGCTTTCAACACCGACTTGAGAGCGACCGGCCGATACCCGCTGAAGAATGCCGCCATGTTCAGGACGACGTCGATGCCGATATTCTCCTCGCACGTTTCGGCAAGATACACCCTGACGCTCTGCCCGCAGGCGCCGGTGCGCAATCCCCTGATAACGTCTTCGAGACTCTCCAGTCGCGCGAGCGCGATTTCGAGGGATCCGCCGGGTTTCGCCTGCCCGAACAGTTCCCTGAGCAGCCCGGTACGGGCGAGCAACTCGAACGCCGCCGACGCCCTGGGGCTGCCGATGGCGCGGGCGAGCTCTGTACGGATTCTCTCCGGAGCCACCTGGTCGATCTGGGGGACCGAATCGACCAGACGCTCCAGGGTTGTCGGTTCGAAGGTCAGGTCCATGCAGGCCGCGTGCCGGATCCCCTTCAGGCAGCGGAGCGGATCGTCCAGAAAGGAATACTCGCCGCAGGCCCTTAAGGTGCGCGTGGCCAGGTCGTTCATGCCCTGCAGCGGATCGATCAGTTCGAGCTCTCCGGGCGTGCAGGCGACCGCCATGGCGTTGATCGTGAAGTCTCTCTTGCGCAGGTCGCTCTCAAGGCTCGGCGCGCGGAAGGGGGCAAAATCGCAGGTCAGCTTTTCTTGGGGTCCTTTGAGCACGAACCGGCTGTGTCGCCGTTCGGCATCGAGGATGAAGAAGGTCGCCCCGAGTTTGCCGGCAATCGCCCGGGCGTAATCGGTGGGATCGTCCGGAAAACAGAAATCGAAATCGTTTGGCTGTGTTCCGCTCAAGCTGTCACGGATGGCGCCGCCGACAAGGTAGCAGACCGTCTTTTCCGGACAGGCCGAAGCGATGACTTCGACAATCCCCGCGGCGCGAAGTTTTTCTTCGAGAGGTTTCAGATTCATGGCAAACAAAAGGGCGGATGCTCCGCCCTCTCGATCCTGATCATTGTTTTACTTGATCACCGTCGTCGCGCTTTCGAGGGTCCCGATCGGCACCTTCACGCCCAGGATCTTCGCCGCCTTCATGTTGACGATGAAGGCGACCTTCTTCGGTGTCCTGACCGGCAGGGTGAAGGCCTTCTGGCCGTTGAGCACCTGCAGCGCGTGCACGCCGATCAGCTGCCCCTGCTCGACCGGGTCGGCCACCAGGGCCATCAGAGCCCCCTTTTCGGCGAGACCGGGGCTCTGGGTGATGGTCGGGACCCTGGCGGCTGTCGCCTCCTCGACCAGCTTGTCGACCGCCGGCTCGAGGGCGGCGCAGTGCGGCACGTAGAGGGAATCGATCTTGCCGCTCATCGCGCCGAACGTCGACACGACCTCCTTGCAGGAGGAAACCTCCTTCGGCAAAACCTTGAAGCCGTATTTGCCACCCGCCTTCTGCAGAGCCTTGACCTGCATGGCGGCCTCCTCGTCATGTATGGAATAGATGATGCCGAGCGTCTTCGCCTGGTAGGCGGAGATGAAGTTTTTCAGCAGCGTATCGAGGGGGGTCATGCTGCTGACGCCGGTGATGTCGCCGCCGGGGGTCGCCAGCCCCTTGACCAGCCCGAGGGCGACCGGATCGCCGACATCGGCGAACAGCACCGGAACCCCCCTGGCGTGCTGCTTGGCAACCAGGGTCGCCGGCGCCCCGTAAGTGACGATGACGTCGGCGCCGACGCCGACCGCCTTGCGGATCGCGTTGGCCCACGACATCGGGTCGGGGTTCGGCTTCTGCACGAAGACCTCGACCTTGTCCGCTGTCATCCCCCCCTTTTCCAGGATCTGCATGAAGGCCTCGTGGGCCTCCCGGTAGCGCGGCAGGTCGCCGGTGATGACCACCGCCATGAACTTGTCGGCAGCGGTAGCGGTTGTCGGCATCGACAGGCCAATCGGCCATAACAGAAGTATCAGCAGAATATGCAGAGTAAATTTTCTCATTAAAAATTGCCCCTCAGCTTAGTGTAGTCCATCAGAAGCGATATGCAAGATTGGC
>JBFHOZ010000142.1:0-6076 GCA_041592975.1 Desulfuromonadales bacterium | reverse complement strand
GTCAGCAAACCCTTGGCCCGGCAGATCCTGGCCCACAAGGACGAGCTGAAGCTCGGGGGGGAAGAGAAGGAGGTCACCATCCTCTTTTCCGACATCCGCCGCTTCACCACCCTGTCCGAACAGCTCCCGCCGGCGCTGATCGTCGAGATCCTCAACGACTACTTCACGCGCATGATCGACCTCATCATGGACCACGAGGGGATGGTCGACAAGATGATCGGCGACTCGGTCATGGCCCTCTTCGGCGCCCCTTTGACCCTGGGGGACGATCCCCTGCGCGCGGTACGCTGCGCCGTCGCCATGCAGGAGGCGGTGATCGCCTTCAACCGTGACCAGCGGCGCAAGGGACTCCCCCCCATCGAGATGGGGATCGGCATCAATACCGGGACGGTGATCGCCGGCAATATCGGCTCGACGGCGCGCATGGAGTACACGGTCATCGGCGACAACGTCAACGTGGCGGCCCGCCTCCAGGCCGTGGCCCAGCCGGGGGAAGTCCTCATCTCCGAGGCGACCTACGCCAAGATCAGGGAGCAGGTCAGCGTCGAGGCCCTGGAGCCCATGAATCTCAAGGGGAAGGTGAAACCGGTGGCGATCTATCGGGTAGGTCGAATTGAAGGATGAAGGATGAAGGATGAAGGATAAATCGCCATTGTAGGGATACCCCTTGTGGGTATCCAGGATTTGGGTATCCAGATATCAACCATCCATCACACTTCTCAGGGCACCCACAAGGGGCGCCCCTACCAACCCCGGTATTCTTGTTTATCACATCACAGCAGGAGAGATATCGCAGTGAGCATATCAGGCATCAAAGGCATGAACGACATTCTGCCGGGGGAGATCGAGACCTGGCAGTTTCTGGAGGGGGAGGCGCGGCGGATCTTTCAGACCTACGGCTTCGCCGAAATCCGCGTCCCGGTGGTGGAAAAGACCGAACTCTTCTGCCGTTCGATCGACGAGACGACCGACATCGTCGAGAAGGAGATGTACACCTTCAGCGACCGCAGCGACAATTCGCTGACCCTGCGCCCCGAAGGGACCGCGCCGGTGATGCGCGCGCTCATCCAGCACAAGCTCTACAATCTCGATCCGGTCCAGAAGCTCTACTATTTCGGCCCGATGTTCCGCTACGAGCGGCCACAGAAGGGGCGCTACCGCCAGTTTCACCAGATCGGCGCCGAAGTGATCGGCGTCGACGACCCGAAGATCGACGCCCAGGTCCTGGCGATGCTGGCCCATTTCTTCACCGAGATCGGCGTCGACGACGTCGCGCTGCAGATCAACTCCCTCGGCTGCCCGGAATGCCGCCCCGCCTACCGGAGCGCACTGACCGCCTTCCTCGAAAAGCGCCTGGATGCGCTCTGCGACGACTGCCGGCGCCGTTTCCGCCAGAACCCCCTGAGGGCGCTCGACTGCAAGGCGTCCGGCTGCCGGGAAGCGACGGCCGACGCCCCCGATATGATCGACAACCTCTGCGGCAAATGCAGCGAACATTTCACCCGCGTCAAGGGTCACCTCGACGGCATTCGGGTCGAATACACCGTCAACCCGCGCATGGTCCGCGGCCTCGATTACTACACCAAGACCACCTTCGAGATGGTCACCGGCAGCCTCGGTTCACAGAACGCCGTCGCCGCCGGCGGCCGTTACGACGGCCTGGTCCGGGACCTGGGCGGTCCGGAACTCCCCGGCATCGGCTTCGCCATGGGGGTCGAACGGCTGGCGCTGCTGCTCCACGACAGCGACGCCGCTGCCGCCGCCAGCCCCCAGGTTTTCATCGCCGCGCTCGGCGAACCGGCGGCCGACGCCTGCTTCCGCATCCTCACCGACCTGCAGCGCAGCGGCATCCGCGCCGAGATGGATTATACCGGCAAGAGCCTCAAGGCGCAGCTGCGGCGCGCCGACAAGCTGAGGACCCGTTACGCGCTGATCGTCGGCGATGACGAAGTGCGGCAGGGGAAGGCCCAGCTGCGCGACATGAACGACGGCAGTCAGCAGGAAATCAGCCTCTCCGGCATCGCGTCCGAACTGGCGAAAATCCTCGACTGAAAAACAAATAATTTCTTGACGGCATCCCTCAGAGGACTATACTGAACCGCTGTCTGAGACGAACAGAAACCCTAGAGAATAAGCGGCTTTGCCGCATGCAGGATGGAGGAAACGCTGTGAGCGACATTCTCGGCGACTGGAAACGGACTCATTACTGTGGAGATTTGCGTGCCGAGCACATCGGCCAGGACGTCTGCCTCATGGGCTGGGTCCATCGACGCCGGGATCACGGCGGGCTGATATTCATCGACCTGCGTGACCGGACCGGCATCGCCCAGCTGGCCCTCGATCCCGACCGCGACCCGGAAGCCCACAAAAAGGCCGAGGCGGTCCGCAACGAGTTCGTCATCGCCGCCAGGGGCAAGGTTTCGCCCCGCCCCGAGGGGACCGTCAACCCATCGATGAAAACCGGCGAGGTCGAAATCGAAATCTCCGAACTGAGGATTCTCAACCCGGCCAAGACCCCGCCGTTCATGCTCGACGAGTACACCGAGGTCGCCGAGAACCTGCGCCTCAAGTACCGCTACCTCGACCTGCGGCGCGAAACGGTACAGCACAACCTGATCATGCGCCACAAGGTGGCGCAGACGGTCCGCAACTACCTGACCGCCAGCGACTTCCTCGAAATCGAAACCCCGGTGCTGACCAAGAGCACTCCGGAGGGGGCGCGCGACTACCTGGTCCCGAGCCGGGTCAATCCCGGAAACTTCTACGCCCTGCCCCAGTCGCCGCAGCTGTTCAAACAGCTGCTGATGGTCTCCGGTTTCGACCGCTACTTCCAGATCGTCAAGTGCTTCCGCGACGAGGACCTGCGCGCCGACCGTCAGCCGGAATTCACCCAGATCGACTGCGAGCTCTCCTTCGTCGACCGCGACGACGTCATGTCCGTCATGGAAGGGATGATCGCAAAAATCTTCAAGGAGACGCTCGACGTCGACCTGTCGCTGCCGATGCCGCGGTTGGCCTTTGCCGAGGTCATGGAGCGCTACGGCGTCGACAACCCCGACCTGCGTTTCGACATGGAGCTGATCGACATCACCGGAATCGTCAAGGGGTGCGGCTTCAAGGTTTTCGCCGACGTCGCCGCCAACAACGGGCTGGTCAAGGCGATCAACGCCAAGGGGTGCGCGACCTTCTCGCGCAAGGACCTCGACGACCTGACCGCTTTCGTCGCCATTTACGGCGCCAAGGGGCTCGCCTGGGTCAAGATTCAGGAAGACGGCAGCTGGCAATCGCCGATCGCCAAGTTCTTCAGCGAACAGGAACTGTCCGCCATCGACAAGGCGCTGGCGGCGGAACCGGGCGACCTGTTGATGTTCGTCGCCGACACCGCCGCCGTCACCAACGAGGCCCTCGGCCGACTTCGCGGGCACCTCGGCCACAAGCTCGGCCTGTGCGACCCGAGGGAATACCGGTTTGTCTGGGTGACCGACTTCCCGCTGCTCGAGTGGGACGGGGAAGCGAAACGTCATGTCGCCGTTCATCACCCCTTCACCGCCCCGCTCGATGAGGATATCCCCCTGCTCGACTCCGAGCCGGGCAAGGCGCGCGCCAAGGCCTACGACCTGGTTCTCAACGGCTCCGAGATCGGCGGCGGCTCGATCCGTATCCATGACCAGAATATCCAGAGCCGGATGTTCAAGCTGCTCGGCATCGGCGAAGAGGAGGCCCGAGAAAAGTTCGGCTTCCTGCTGGACGCCCTCGATTACGGCGCGCCGCCGCACGGCGGCATCGCCTTCGGGCTCGACCGGATCATGATGATCCTGACCGGAGCCGAGTCGATCCGCGACGTCATCGCCTTCCCCAAGACCCAGAAGGCGACCGACCTGATGTCGGAGGCTCCCGGCGTCGTCGACGAAAAGCAGCTGCGCGAACTCGGCATCCGCCTGGCGAAAAAGCCGGCGGTCGAACCGAAAAGCTGACGAGAGTTCAAACGATCCGATGAGAATCAAGACGACCTGTTTATCCGGAATACTGCTGATCGCGGTTGCCCTGGGAGGTTGCAGCCAGCACGTCCCGGTGCAGCTCGAGACGGCCGAGGACGCCGTCATCAGGGCCTATCGTTCCGGCGCGTCGCGGGCGGCAGCGGAAACATACCGGCAGGCGAAGGAGACCTTCGAGCGCGGCAAGAACATGATGAGCGCCGGCAACCGCAACGACGCCGGCGCGGTTCTGATGGAGGCCATCCGGCTGGCCCACCAGGCCGAAGTGGCGGCCTATCTCCGGCAGCTCGAGTCGACCGAGCAGCAGCTCGATTCGGCCGAGGAGTACATCCTCCGTCTCGAGGAGCAGCGCAACATCTACTTCGAAGCCCTCAGCAAGATCTACGACGAGCAGAAGCTCTCCGAGATCAGGATCTCCGGGACCCGCAGCATCTACAAACCGTCATCGAGCTACCGGGTACGCAGCGGCGAGAACCTGTTCGCCATCGCCGCGCGGCGCAACGTCTATGGCGATGCCCTGCTCTGGCCCCTGATCTACAAGGCGAACCGCGACCAGATCAAGGACCCTCAGCAGATCTACCCCGGCCAGGTCCTGACCATTCCCCGCGATGTCAGCGACGCGGAAAAGGACGAGGCCCGAACGACGGCCCGGGAGTCGAAAATCTTCCAGCAGCCGGCCTCCGTAAACGGCAAAAAATAGGCCTTTCCCCCTTTCCACCATCGACATGACAGCCGACGAATCCGGGCCCTGATCGGGTCCGGATTTTTTCTTGACAGCCCCCTGCTGTTTGTATACTGTATACAATCTGTCGGGGCATGGGACGGATTGCGCCTTCCCCGCAGGTAGCTGTTATTCATTCGAATTTGATGTGCATTTTGTCTTTGAACATCAAGAATCCCCAATAACCGCAAGGAGAGAGATCATGGCAAAAATCATCTGGTCCGAAATCGACGAAGCACCGGCGTTGGCGACTTACGCCTTCCTGCCGGTCGTTCAGGCATTCACCAAGGGGACCGGCATCGACGTCGAGACGATGGACATTTCCCTGGCCGGTCGCGTAATTGCCGCTTTCCCGGAGCGCCTGAAGCCGGAGCAGCAGATCCCCGACTACCTCTCGCAGCTCGGCGAACTGGTCAAGAAGCCCGAAGCCAACGTCATCAAGCTGCCGAACATCTCGGCCTCGATCCCGCAGCTGCAGGCCTGCATCAAGGAACTGCAGGAGAAGGGGTACGATATCCCGAGCTATCCGGAAGAAGCAAAGACCGCCGAGGAGAAGGACCTGCAGGAGCGCTTCGCCAAGGTCCTCGGATCGGCCGTCAACCCGGTGCTGCGTGAAGGCAACTCCGACCGCCGCGCAGCCGCTTCGGTCAAGGCGTTCGCGCAGAAGAACCCGCACCGCATGATGAAGCCGTGGCCGGCACCGGGCGAGTCGAAGTGCCGCGTGGCCCACATGGACGGCGGCGACTTCTACGCGTCGGAAAAGTCAGTCACCATGGACAAGGCCGACACCGTCAAGATCCAGTTCGTCGACGCCGCCGGCAACGTCGAGGCCAAGAAGGAGGTCAAGCTTCAGGCCGGCGAGGTCTTCGACAGCTCGACCATGAACGTCAAAAAGCTGCGCGCCTTCTTCGAGGCGACCGCCAAAGAGGCCAGGGAGAAAGACGTCCTGCTGTCGCTGCACATGAAGGCGACCATGATGAAGATCTCCGACCCGATCATCTTCGGTCATTGCGTGTCGGTCTACTACAAGGACGCTCTCGAGAAGCACGCCGCGACCCTGAAGGAGATCGGCGCCAACCCGAACTTCGGCATGGGCGATATCCTCAACAAGCTCGAGAAGCTGCCGGCGGACAAGAAGGAAGAGATCATCGCCGACATCAACAAGTGCTACGAGACCGGGCCGGCCCTGGCCATGGTCGACTCGCGCAAGAACATCACCAACCTGCACGTCCCGAACGACGTCATCGTCGACGCCTCGATGCCGAACGTCGTCCGCGACGGCGGCAAGATGTGGAACCTGCAGGACGAACTGCAGGACACCATCGCCATGGTTCCGGACCGCTGCTACGCCACCATGTAC
>JBFHOZ010000141.1:0-6093 GCA_041592975.1 Desulfuromonadales bacterium | reverse complement strand
AATGCTGCGGTCGCCTCCCGGAAACGGCTTTCTTCCGTTGCCGGGTTCCGGACGCCGGCGTAGCTGGCGGCGATGTAGGCGCGGTTCTCGTCGAGGCGGCTTTTCGAAAAGGGGTGGGTCCGGAACAGCCCTTCGAGCCACTGCGGATCCTTTTTCCGGTCGATCTTTTCGTAGAAGATCTGCTGCAGTTCAACCGCTCCCCGCGGGTCATAGCCGGTCTCGACCATGTAATCGATCCCCAGGCGATCGGACTCCTCCTCCTGCCCACGGCTGTACGAACGGTCCAGGAGGGTCGCGGCGACCTCTCCCGACGAGCGGACCAGCGAACCGTAACGGGCGCCGCTCGTTGCGCCCGACAGGACCGCCAGCCCCAGGCCGAGCAGGCTGCTGCGCTGCATCCCCTGAACGGAGTGACGGGCATCGACATGGCCGATCTCGTGGCCGAGAACCGCCGCCAGCTGGGCCTCGGTCTCCAGGTTGACCAGCAGGCCGCGGGTTACGGCGATGAAACCGCCCGGCAGGGCGAAGGCATTGGGGGTCGAGTCGTTTACCACCCTGAATACGTAATCGATGTCCTTGCGGCGGCTCGCCCGTTTCAGCCGGTCGCCAACCTCCTGGACGTAACCCTGCAGCTCATCGTCCGGATAGGTGCCCCCCATTTTCTGCACAATCTGCGGAAAGGCCTTCTTCCCGAGGGCGACCTCCTCCTCGGTCGATACCGACACCAGCGACAGCTGCGTGCGACCGGTGGCCGGGTTGACCGCGCACCCTGAGAGAAACAACGGAACGCCAATGACGAGGAGCAGAACGCGTCGAGCCTGAATCATGACATGATCCCCTTTCACTGCCTACATCTTAAAGCGTTCCGGCCGATCCAACAAGGTCTGATTCGTATCGCCAACAGCCTGAAGTGTCAAATTTTATTCGCTTATTCCAATGAACATCTTGAAAAAATTATTCATTGCGCATAGCATGTCTGCATTCGTCATTTACGACCCAGCAGATGCAGCAACGCGGGAGGTTGCGTGGAAACCGCACTCAAAGCCAGGGAGAAAAAAATCCTGCTCGAGATCGCCCGCAAGGCGATCCGGGCCGCCGTCCGGAAAGAGGAAGACACCCCGGAACCTCGCGAGGAAAAAACCCTGAACATGCGCAACGGCTGCTTCGTCACCATCAAGCAGAACGGCGAACTGCGCGGGTGCATCGGCAACTTCCAGTCCGAGTTGCCGCTCTTCAGGGAAGTCGCGGAAATGGCCGCCGCCTCGGCGACGAAGGATCCCCGTTTCTATCCCCTGCAGGAACCCGACCTCGACTCCATCTCGCTCGAGATCTCGGTACTCTCGCCGCTGGTCAAGATTGACGATATCGCCGAAATCGAGGTCGGCCGACACGGCATTTACCTCGAAAAGGGGTTCTACCGTGGTGTCCTGCTCCCCCAGGTCGCCACCGATCACGGCTGGAACCGCGAGACGTTCCTGAAACAGACCTGCCTGAAGGCCGGTCTCCCCACCGACGCCTGGCAGGGCGAAGACGCCGACATCTACATCTTCAGCGCCCAGATCTTCAGCGAATAGTTGCCACGAAAAAGCACCCGTCAGGGTGCTTTTCTTTTTTTCGGACCGCCAAGGGAAACTCCCCCGCCAGATCAGTTCGCCGGCAGAAAATCGATCGGGTAGAGAATCGTGGTTTTCTGCACATCCGGTTTCGGGCCGAAATTGAACCGCAGGACCCGCTCCACGATCAGCTTGACAAGCTCAGGCGACGCCAGGTCGGTCGATTCGACCGAGCAGGCGGAAACCTCGCCGCCCGGCTCGATGGTGATGCGCAGCAGGATATTGCCGCGAAGAGTCGGATCCCGGCGAAGCTCCTTGTTGTAGATCCGGTAGAGCGTCGACTTGTATCGGTCGAAGACGATCTGGATCTCTTCGTCGGTTCTGCCCGGGGTCGGCCCGCGCGTCGCTTCCCGGCCCTCCTGTTCGGCGAGGTTCGCCACCGTGCTCTCGACCCGCGAAAAGGAGACACCGCCCAGCCGCGTGCCGCTTCCGGCCCCGCCGGTGCCGTCGCCGATGTTCCTGCTGATCGCCGAGGCATCTATCCCCCCGCTCGAGCCGGTCGCCTGCAGGGCAACAAGCGAGCGCCGCGACAGCGAGTTGCCGGCTCTCCTTGGGGGGGCGTCGGCAACGCGCGCCTTGTCGACCAGCCGGGCGGACGGGGCGTCGACGATCATGTCCCGGAACGTCTCCTGGAAGGCCAGCACTCCGGAACTTTGCGCTTTCTGTCGCGCCGTCTCCTCGGCTGCGGGCCTCTCTTCCGGTTCGGGCTTCTTCTCTTCGGGCTTCTCATCCCCGGCCTTCTCCGGTTTCTCCTCGGCGACCTGCGGGGCCGGCGGCGCCTCCGGAACAGGCGGGACACTCCTGACCAGCCGGGCGATCCGCTCCGGTATCTCCGCCACTTCCGCTGTCCGGTCCGGCTCAGGGATTTTGACCAGCGGCACGATACCGCCGAGCAGGAAGCTGATCAGCAGGGCGACGAGGAGTGCCCGGCGGAAATATCGTTCGCTTTCGACCTCCCGGCTCCAGGGCATGACAGCGGCACGCATCGGGAAAAAAGTGACCTCGCGCTCGATGACGAACTCGCTCTGCCGCTGCTGTTCGCGCAGGTAGGCCTCATGAACCTTGCCGTCGAGATGATCCCGCTCGTCGCGGCACCGTTTCAATTCGGCCTGCAGCGCCTCCCTTCTGCCGCGTATGCTCTCGAGCCTTTCCCGGTACCGGTCGGGCAGCCGGCGGAGACGGTCCAGGGAAACTTCCGGATCCGGCACCTGGGGGAGCTCATTCCAGAAAAGGTCACTCGCCGCCAGCTGCTCAAGCCTGTCCAGGGCGTCGCAAACCTCCTTGAGGGCATCAAAACGCGGCTGATCGGCGACGACGGCTTGCAGCTCCGCTTCGATCCGGCCCAGCTCCAGCTCGAGCGTGAGGCGTTGCGAATCGAGCTCGGCGATCCGTTGCTGCAGCGGCTCCAGTTCCTGGGCCAATTTCGTCGACGTGTTCTTTTCCATTCGTTACATCTGGGTGTTTTTCTGCTGCACCGCCAGGGATATCTTCCCGTAACCGGAAAGGGTGCAGGTCGACATGACCTTCTTCAGGGCATTGAAGGGAATTTCCTTGTCGGCAAGGATGGTCACTTCCCTGCTGTCGTCAAGTGTTTTGTCGCTGATGCCGATGACACTCTTGCCGAGCAGAATCAACCGCCTGGAGATCTCGGGGATGAACCCTTCCGGTGCATCGATCAGCTCGCGGGTGGCGATGATCGCTTCCCCCTGGACGATAACCTGCTCGGCGCCGACGATAATGACCACCGTCTCCCGCGGTCTCGATTCGACCACCGAGCTGGGGAGCTGGATCTGTTTGGGCGGCGTCAGCACCTGACTGGTCTCGGAGTTGGCGAGCAGGAAGAAGACGAGGATGGTGAAGACATCCATGAGCGATGTCAGGTTCAGACCCGGCACCTTCTTCCGGTTGCGCGCCATGCGCCTTATCCGTCTCGACTCTCTCATGGCGCGTCACCGATGGAAATATCGGGGAACAGCGGCCTGCTGACGGCTCCGGCGCTCCCCTGTTCCCATACCCTGGCGCCACGGATCGTATCCATGACCTGGATCAGATAGTCGTATTTGATGTCCGGTTCCATCAGGACGGTGGCGTCCTCTTTCTGCGGATTGCTCGCCTTGATGCGCACAAGCATCCCGCTCAGCCTCTGCAGGTCGTACTCGCCATCTCGCTTCGGGATGGTGGCGACCACCCGCGAACCATCGGAAAGCTCGAGGGACGCTTCGCGGACGATCACCTCGACGCTCAGTTCCCGTTGACCGGCAGGTGCCGCTGCCGGGTCGGCCGTCGGCACGCTGAGCTCGAGAATCGTCACCCGCGAGAAGACGGCGCTGATCAGCAGGAACGGGATCAGGACGACCATGAGGTTCAGAAAGGTCGTAATGTTCAGTTCCGGCGCTTCCCGGATGCGCCTTCTGGAACGTCGCCTGGTCATGACGACTCCGCGCTGAACTGACGCTTGGCATTGCTGGAGAAGCTGTTCAATGCCTTGATCGAGGCCATCTCGAGGCCGTCGATGATCTGCCCGGTCGTCGATGTCAGCTTGGCATGCAGAAGCAGCAGCGGGATGGCCGACATCAGGCCGAAAGCGGTCGTGTTCATGGCCACCGAGATACTGGCTGACAGCAGGTCGGCTTTCTCGGCCGGATTGGCGTTGGCCACGGCGGTGAACGCCTCGATCAGACCCATGATGGTGCCGAGCAGTCCGAGCAGGGTGGCGATGTTCGCCAGCAGGGCGATGTAATGCGTCCGCCGCTCCAGCTGCGGAATGATCTCCATCAGGCTCTCCTCCATGGCGATTTCGATATCCTCGCGCCGACGCACCGCTCCCTGGCGCTCCAGCCCCATGGCCAGCATGCGGGCGACCGTCGAGCTGTTCTTCTCAACCAGCGAGCGCGCCTCGCCGTAATCGCCCTCGGCCAGAACCGGCTGCACTTCGTTCCACGCTTTCTGGTTTGCGCTCTTGACCCGTCCCAGCTGAATCCAGCGCTCGAAGGCGATCGCCATGCCGACTGCGAAGACCAGCAGAATCGGGTACATGAACAGGCCGCCCTTCTGAAAAAAGCCGAACAAACCGTAAATGATGTCCATCTCGTTACCTCCCAGTATCGCTCGTCTTTCCGACGTAGTAATAATCAAGCTTGCGTCTGAATTCGTCGCGGTCGACGGGGACGTATTCCCCGGCGACAGGCATGTCGAGAACAATTCCGGCGCCGGCCTCCGAACTCTTCCATGGCACGATGTAAAGCGCCTTGGGAGCCTCGTCATTGCCGACAATCGACATTCCGGAGAGCGTTTTCGGCTTGTCCCCGGAGCGGGCCTTGCCCTCTTTTGCCGGCGCCGCAGCAACAATAAACAGCACCAGGCAGAGTGACAGCAACAGAATCAGCCTTGTTTTCATTCTCTACTCCTGGGCATCCGGCTGGCGCCCGCGTCGCCCCTGTACTTCGGCCAGCCACAGCCTGACCTGTTCATCCTCGGGACGGGCCTCGAGAAACAGCCCGAACTGCTCGGCGGCGCATTCCCGGTCGTTGAGGTAAATGTCGCACAACACCCCGAGATTCTTCCGCAGCGGCACGTAGTCGGGGAAGCGTTTCAACGAATCCTCGTAGACGGCCCTCGCTTCGCCGAACCGCCCCGTTCGGCGCAACAGCAGTCCGTATTCGTGGCTGGCCAGCGGATGTCCAGGAACGCGTTTCAGGGCCTGCTTCAAAGGCTCCTCGGCCAGTTCGTCCCGGCCGCTGCGGATGTAGGCGACCGCCAGATTAATCCGGGGAGAGCTCAGGGTCTGAGCCGCCTTGTCCACCTCTTCGAAAGCTGCTATGGCCCGGTCGAAATCACCCGATTCCAGGGCGCTGACGCCGGCCTCGAAGCGGTCGCGCAGCGTCGTGTCTGCGGGCACGCTCTCCCTGATGACAAAACCGGCACGCCCCTCGTCAAGCCGGGTGATCGACACCCCTTGCGCGGCGGCAGGCTCGCCGCTCGGGGCAGGAATACTGCCGCCGGCGCAACCGCAAAGGAGCAACAGCAGCAGGAAAGATCTGCCCGAGCGGAATATCCCGGTCGACTTTTTCATCTTGAGCGCCCCCCGCCACCGGTTTCGCCCGCCCCTTCCGGCTGGCTTGTGAACGGGAACCGGAACTCCGCGAACGGAGCGATCTGCCTGTTCTCCTCTTCCTGCTTGGCATAGCGCGCCGGCATGAAGCCGGACAGCCTGTTCAGGCTCATGTCGATCCAGTCGTTATAGATTCCGCGCGCCATCAGTTCGAGGTTGCTCTGGTGCATTTCGATCGCTTTCTCCTCGAACGGATAGGCCTGCTCCTCGAGAGCGAGCTCATACTGTTCCGATTCCAGGGCGCTCAACCCTTCGGGGCGCTCCGAATCAAGCAGGGCGACACTGAAATCGGCATAGATTTCAGCCAGATGGAACATCGCCTCGGCAGTGACGTCGCCGATTTCGTAGTCGAAAAGCTTCGTGTAGGTT
>JBFHOZ010000140.1:0-6126 GCA_041592975.1 Desulfuromonadales bacterium | reverse complement strand
GGGCCTACGTGAATGCCTTTGGCAGATTCGAGCCAAGGCATAAAATGCAGCATGATTTTCTGAGTTTCTTCGGGAAAATCAGCAACGGCACTGGATGGGCGATTATTTGCCCAATTCCAGCAAGAGACCGCAATCAATGCTGTTAGTAGACCAATGCCAAACCATGTAAGTTTAATTTTCATGCAGACCCCAATTCTGCAATTTTATTTGCCATATAACTATTGATTAGGCGGCGTTACTGGACCTGGCAACAATCGCCAAATATAGCTTGCCGGTTTGTATATCTGTATATCTTGTTGCCAGGTCTGGAAATTGGAAATCTATTCGTTAATACAAAAACGCCAGCCGCTTTTCAGCAGTTGGCGTTCCGTGTTCTCCCGACGTCTGGATCATCACCCCTCCGCTCCGATCAAACGAGTCATTTTCTTATAGCACTTCAACCGGCGGCAGGCAAGAAACAAGCCGGTCATTTCCGGCGCTTGCGCGGTTTCCCCTTCGGCTTGCGACCGCCATCCCTCTCCGGCAGCAGCACGTTTCCGACATCCATCCTCCCGGTCGCCTTCAGCGCCTCGAGCACGTCGGCCCGGCTCTCCGGCAGGTGCCAGAGCAGCAGCGCCTTCTGCAGCCGCCGCTCCTTCGCCGAGCGGGGTACATGCACCCTCTCGCCGGTGAAGGGGTCGGTGCCGGTGTGGTAGATGCAGGTCGCCAGCGAACCGGGCGTGGGGGTGAACTCCTGCACCTGCTCGACCCGCAGGCGATGCTCTTTCAGGAACAGGGCGACGTCGATCATGTCGTCGAGGGTGCAGCCGGGGTGGCCGCTGATGAAGTAGGGGACGATCCCCTGGCGCTTGCCGAGCTCGCGGCTGCGGTCGTAGAAGCTGCGCAGGAAGGCTTCGAACGCCTTCGCCCCCGGCTTGCGCATCACCCTGGCGACCGGCGCGCTGGTGGTCTCCGGGGCGACCTTGAGCAGGCCGCCGACGTGGTGTGCGAGCAGCCGGTCGAAGTAGGCCGGCTGCGCTTCGAGCAGGTCGTAGCGGATGCCGGAGGCGACGAACAGGTGCTTGACCTTCGGGTGCCGGGCGATCTCGGCCAGCAGCGCCACCGCCTGGGCGTCCGAGGTCACCAGGTGCCGGCAGCGCTGCGGGTAGAGGCAGCTGGCGCGCCGGCAGGTCGCCTCGGCCTCGGGGTTGCCGCAGCACAGCCCGTACATGTTGGCGGTCGGCCCGCCGATGTCGCTGAGCGTGCCGCGGAACTCCGGGTGCTCGGCCAGCCGGTCGACCTCGGCGCGGATCGAGGCGATGGAGCGGGACTGGATGGTCTTCCCCTGGTGGTGGGTGATGGCGCAGAAGGCGCAGCCGCCGAAGCAGCCGCGGTGGCTGGTGATCGAGAATTTGATCTGCTCGTAGGCCGGGATGGTCTCTGTGTACGCCGGGTGCGGGAGCCGGGTGAAGGGGAGGGCGTAGACCGCGTCGAGCTCCGCTTCGGTCAGCGGCGGCGCCGGCGGGTTGACGATCACGAAGCGGTCGCCGTGCGCCTGGGCGAGGGTGCGTCCGCCGGTGGGGAGGGCCTGTTCGGCCGCCAGCCGGAAGGCGTCGTTGTAGGCATCCGCGCCGGTCGCGACCGCCTCGAAGGAGGGGAGGGCGAGCGCGCCTTCCGGCCGTTCGCTGCCGACAAGGGCGGTGCCGCAAAGATCGTCGATGTGCGCGATCAGCTCCCCCTCGTGCAGCCGCCAGGCGAGCTGCCGGATGGCCGACTCGGCCATGCCGTAGAGGAGCAGGTCGGCCTTGCTGTCGACCAGCACCGAGCGGCGCACCCTGTCGTCCCAGTAGTCGTAGTGCGCCAGCCGCCGCAGGCTCGCCTCGATGCCGCCGATGACCACCGGCAGCCCCCTGAAGGCGCCCTTGAGCGCCGCCGTGTAGGCGATCACCGCCCGGTTGGGGCGGGCGCCGGCCACCCCGCCGGGGGTGTAGGCGTCGTCGCGGCGGATCTTCTTCGCCGCCGTGTAGTGGTTGACCATCGAGTCCATGGCGCCGGAGGAGACCGCCGCGAACAGCCGCGGCCGCCCCATCGCCGTGAAGGCGTCCGGAGTGCGCCAGTCGGGCTGGGCGACGATGCCGACCCGGAACCCCTCGGCCTCGAGCAGCCGGGCCAGCAGCGGCACGCCGAAGGCGGGGTGGTCGATATAGGCGTCGCCGCTGACGAAGAGGACGTCGAGGGCGTCCCAGCCGCGCGCCGCCATCTCCTGCCGGGTCGTGGGGAGGAAGGAAGTGCTCATGCCGGCAAGGTAGCAGGGGCGGGCTGAAAAGGCAATCCTGGCGATGGGCGGTCGTCCGGGAAACTTTTTTGACCTTTGCGCCGTCTCTATGTATGATTGGCAGATGCAAAACGAGGCGGCACCCCGCCAGGGTGTTCCGACCTTGCCCCGTAGGGAAATCGCAGAGAAGCTCGCCCCGTGTGAACCTTCGAGGATTTTCCGACTCCATCAGAACAGCGCTGGTTGTCGCCGGTCCGGCACAGCACGGTCGCGGGTTGTTCTGTCCTGCAACAAATAAATCGATACCAGGGGTTCCGCCCGAAGCGGTTCCGCAACGCATGATCTCCCGAAGCGCCGCTTTGTGCCGTGTCCCCGTTCCCTGTTTCTTTCGCCGACGGTTCCGTGTCGGCAGGCGGGCATATCCGCCCGGGAGATTTTGCCGCAAGGGGTTGCGATGCCAGAAAATGTAAAAGTCGAAGTCAGAAATCTCTACAAGATCTTTGGCCCTCATCCGAAAAAGGCGATGAAGCTTCTCAGCGAAGGCCTCGACAAGGAGGCGATCTTCGAAAGGACCGAAACCACCGTCGGTGTCCAGGATGCCAGCTTTCAGATCCGCGAGGGGGAGATCTTCGTCATCATGGGGTTGTCCGGTTCGGGCAAGTCAACCATGGTGCGCATGCTCAATCGCCTCATCGAACCGACCTCCGGCCATGTCCTGGTCGACGGGGAGGATATCGTCGCGATGAAGGACGACGCGCTGGTCAGGCTGCGCCGCGCCAAGCTGAGCATGGTCTTCCAGTCCTTTGCCCTGATGCCGCACATGACCGTCCTGCAGAATGCCGCCTTCGGCCTGGAAATGGACGGCGTCGACAAGGAGACCCGGCAGCAGAGGGCCCTGAAGGCCCTGGAGCAGGTCGGCCTCGAGGCCTGGGCCGAGAGCATGCCGAGCGAACTGTCCGGCGGCATGCAGCAGCGCGTCGGCCTGGCGCGCGGGCTGGCGGTCGATCCCGACATCCTGCTGATGGACGAGGCTTTCTCGGCCCTCGATCCGCTGATCCGGACCGAGATGCAGGACGAGCTGCTCAAGCTGCAGGCGAAGTCCAGGCGCACGATCGTCTTCATCTCCCACGATCTCGACGAAGCGATGCGGATCGGCGACCGGATCGCCATCATGGAAGGGGGGCGGGTCGTGCAGGTCGGGACTCCGGAAGAGATCCTGCAGAACCCGGCCGACGATTACGTCCGGGCGTTCTTCCGCGGCGTCGACCCGACCAACATCCTCACCGCCGGCGACATCGCCACCGATACCCAGGTCACCATCCCGATCACCGACGGCAGAAACCCCCGCGCCGCCCTGCAGCGCCTGATCAGGAACGACCGCGATTACGGGTACGTGCTGAACAGCGAAGGGGTCTTCAAGGGGGTCGTTTCAACCGATTCGCTGCGGGACGTGATCGACGCCGACAAGGGGATCAGCGACGCCTACCTGGATGAGGTGGTGACCGTCAACAGCGCCGACTCGATGCAGGAGATCCTGCCGCAGGTTGCCAGCCACAGCTGGGCGATTCCGGTCCTCGACGACAACGGCGAATACCGGGGCGCCGTGTCCAAGAACCTGTTCCTGCGCACGCTGCACCGCAGTCATGACGACCGGATCGAGATGGACGCCGCAAGAAACGGAGAGAAATAACCGATGAATTTCCTGAATTTCGAAGAGAAGCTCATCCCTCTGGATGAATGGATCCAGGCTTTTGTCGACTGGCTGGTTCTGAACTACCGGGACATCTTCCAGGCGGTCAAGACGCCGATCGAGCTCTGCCTGCAGGGTTTCGACTGGTTCTTCAACTCCCTGCCGCCGGTGGTGGTTATCGTCCTGTTCGCCCTTCTCGCCTGGCGGTTTGCCGGCAGGCGGGTGACGGTCTTCACCGTCCTCACCTTTCTGCTGGTCGGCTATCTCGGCCTCTGGCAGGAAACCATGACCACCCTGGCGATGGTCATCAGCTCGGTCTTTTTCTGCGCCATCGTCGGCATCCCCCTGGGGATCCTGTCGGGGCGCAGCGACCGCTTCGAAATGTTGCTGCGGCCGGCCCTCGACGCCATGCAGACGACGCCGGCGTTCGTCTACCTGGTGCCGGTCGTCATGCTGTTCAGCATCGGCACCGTCTCCGGCATTCTCGCCACCATTGTCTTCTCGCTGCCGCCGCTTATCCGCCTGACCAGTCTCGGCATCCGCCAGGTTCACCCCGAATTGATCGAGGCGGGGCTCGCCTTCGGCGCGACCGACTGGCAGGTGTTGCGCAAAGTGCAGTTCCCGCTGGCCCTGCCATCGATCATGGCCGGCCTCAACCAGACCCTGATGATGGCGTTGTCGATGGTCGTGATCGCCGCCCTGATCGGGGCCGGCGGCCTCGGCAACCCGGTGGTCCAGGGGCTGAACACCCTCGAGATCGGCCTCGCCACCATCGGCGGCCTGTCCATCGTCCTTCTGGCGATGGTCCTCGACCGGATCACCCAGGGATTTGCGCGTTGATGAACTTGAACGACAGCGCGATTTTCAAACAAAAAAGGAGCGAAAAATGAAAAGGATTTTCACAGGTCTTGTTGTCCTTGCGCTGGCATTGACGGTCGGCTGCAAGAGTGAAACCGAGGCGCCCAAACAGGAAACCGCGGCGGCGCCGTCCGACACGGCCGTCACCAGGCCGGGCGAGGGGGTCACCGTCCAGCCGGCCCGGGCGACCTGGGACACCGGTTATTTCCAGGAGGCCCTGGTCCGCGCCGGCCTGAAAGAGCTGGGCTACGACGTCAAGGAGCCGAAAGAGCTGCAGAACCCGCTTTTCTACCAGTCGGTCATGCTCGGCGACGTCGACTACTGGGCCAACGGCTGGTTCCCGAACCACACCAGCCAGATGCCGAAAGGCTCGGAGGAGAAGGTCGAGATTGTCGGCCATGTCGCCCGGGCCGGCGGGCTGCAGGGCTACCTGGTGTCGAAAAAGCATGTCGAGGAGTTCGGCATCACGTCACTGGACGACTTCAAGCGGCCCGAGGTCAAGAAGGCCTTTGACGCCAACGGTGACGGCAAGGCCGACCTGACCGCCTGCCCGCCGGGATGGGGCTGTGAAAAAGTCATCACCCACCATTTCGAGGTCTATGATCTCGACGACCACATCAACCCGATCAAGGCCGGCTACTCGGCCAGCATGGCCGACACCCTGGCCCGGTACAAGGCCGGCGAGCCGGTTTTCTTCTACACCTGGGCGCCCAACTGGACGATCGGCAAGCTCACGCCGGGTCAGGATGTCATGTGGATCAACGTCCCGGAGATCAAACCGAAGGAATCCCAGCTGCCGGGCAAGGACCGGATGACGGTCAGCGGCATCGAAGGGGCGGTTACGGACCCGCTCAAGGCGGGTTTCGTGGTCAGCGATATCCGGGTCGTCGCCAACCGGGATTTCCTGGAAAAGAATCCGGCGGCGAAGCGTTTCTTCGCGCTCTTCACCCTTCCCCTGGCAGATATCAACGTCCAGAACACCCGGATGGAGGATGGCGAAAAGTCCCAGAGCGATATCGAACGGCACGCCCGGGAATGGATCGCGGCAAACCGGGAAAAATGGGACGGCTGGCTGAAGGAGGCGCGGGCCGCGGCCCGATAGCCGCTGACGCGAACAGGCCGAGGCCGGAGGGGGCCCCTCCGGCCTTTTTCCGTAGGAGGCGCAAAAAGCGCGAGGAAAAAACGTCATCCGTCAGTCGGCCGGCCAGACGAAGATGGACTTTATCGGGCGCAGGGCAGATAATACGGCGTTGTCATCCATCGTTGAGAGAGCGTCGTCATGAGTGATCCTGATATTATCGTCGTCGGCGGCGGGCCGGCCGGG
>JBFHOZ010000139.1:0-6210 GCA_041592975.1 Desulfuromonadales bacterium | reverse complement strand
GCTGGTCAAGGCCGGCAGCGGCCTTGCCACCTTCGGTGTCCCGACCTCGCCCGGCGTGCCGGCCGATTTCGCCAAGCACACCCTGACCGCCACCTACAACGACCTCGACGAGGTCAAGGAGATGGTCGCCGCCAACAAAGGGGAGATCGCCTGCATCATCCTCGAGCCGATCGCCGGCAACATGGGCTGCGTGGTTCCGAAGACCGGTTTCCTCGAAGGGTTGCGGCAGATCTGTGATGCCGAGGGGATCGTCCTGATCATCGACGAGGTCATGACCGGCTTCCGCGTCGCCTATGGAGGCGCCCAGGAGCGCTTCGGCGTGCGCGGCGACCTGGTCTGCCTCGGCAAGATCATCGGCGGCGGCCTGCCGGTGGGGGCGTTCGGCGGCAAGCGGGAGATCATGGAGCAGCTCTCCCCGGAGGGCGGCGTCTACCAGGCCGGCACCCTGTCGGGCAACCCGCTCGCCATGAGCGCCGGCATCGCCACCCTGAGCCTGCTCAAGGAAAGGGGCTTCTATGACGTGATCGAGGAGAAGAGCGCCTACCTGGAAAAAGGGCTGCGCGCCGCGGCCGAAAGCGCCGGCGTCGCGACCTCCTTTCAGCGGGTCGGCGGAATGTTCTGTACCTACTTCCAGCCGGAGGAGGTCTTCTGCTTCGCCGATGTCAAGCCGGAGACGCCCAAGGTCTTCGCCAGGTTCTTCCAGGCGATGCTCGAAGAGGGGATCAACCTCGCTCCGAGCCAGTACGAGGCCGGCTTCATGAGCGCCGCACACACGACCGAGGATCTCGACCGGACAATTGCCGCCGCTGAGAAATCCTTCAAGGCGTTGTGAAAAGTCGGAACGGCCGACGAAAAAGCCCCGGGCGCTGGCCCGGGGCTTTTTTTATTTGTAGATTCCGGCGCCGACAAGCATGTCGGTGAAACCGACCCGATGGATGTAGGTGAACTTGTCGACCGGCTCCCGGCTGTTCGGTTTCGGCCACTTGTACCAGATCCAGCCGTCTCCATTCTTCCTGGCGATGTCGACAAACTCCCTGAAGATATATTTCGGTTTTTCGCGGTCCTTGTCGGTCACGTCGAGCAGACTCCCTTTTTCTGTCAACTGCGGGACCATCGGGTGGGCCAGCATCCGCCCGTCCATGTCCATCAGGAATACGTAGGTATCCTTCCAGACGAACCTCCCCTCGCTGTTGCCGATCTCGGCGATCGCACCGTCCCTGTCCTGCAGAACCATTTCGGCGGCCGCCCTGCACATGGCGACGACCTCGGTCCGGGTTGCTCCCTCTTGCGCGAGGACAGGTTGCTGGACTGTCAGGGAAAACATCAGAACCATGAACGCAATTGATACGAAACGATTCCGGCAACGCCGCTTCATTCGGGACTCCATGTGTGATGGGTTTCGATCGAATGTAAACTCCCGGGCCGGCGAATGTAAAGATATATTGCATTATTTGTGCAAATACATCGTATCACGGGACCGCCTGACATCCTTGCCAATTCCGAAAACGGTTGACTTCGCATACCCCCTGTGCTAGAAAAAGTCGTTTTTAGTCCAAAATTGTATGCTGTATACAATTTGCCGGGTCACGGATGTCGGACAACAAAAATCAATTTTACCGATCCCTGATGTTTGCTTCGAGCCTGGGGATCGCCATGGTCGCCGCCATCCTCATCGGCCTGTTTATCGGCTACCAGCTCGACAAATGGCTCGACACATCGCCCTGGTTTACTCTGATATTTCTGATCTTCGGCATTGTTTCAGGGTTCAGGAACATATTCATTCTGTCCAGACGGGCGATGAAGGATGATAACGATCAGCGAAACTCCGACGACTGATACCGAGCTGGAATTTACCAGGAGCTTTTTCCGCCGCAACTGGCTGATCCTGGGTCTGGCCGTCATCGGCGGCCAGGTATTCGGTTCAACCCCGGTGGCATCCGGCATTCTTGCCGGCGGCCTGGTCACCCTGGCGAGTTTCTACTGGCTCAACAGGTCGCTGAAGAAGCTGCTCGGCCCGGGCGCAGGGGGATCGAAATTTGCCATGCAGCTCCTGTCGATGCTGAAAATCCTTATCATCGCCCTGGTTCTGCTGCTGCTGATCCTGAATTTTAATATTGACCCGATCGGCCTTCTCATCGGGCTGTCGGTGATTGTCTTAAACGTTTTCGTTGTCGTCATAAAGAGTATTTTCACGGGAGATTTAACGTAATGGTTCATCCTTTTCTCTTTCTCGAATGGATCGCCGAGAAACTCCATCTGTACGTCGGCAATCATGTCCTGTACACGTGGCTGGTCATGGCCATCCTCATCGTTCTCGCCGTCATTGCCACCCGCGGAATGAAGCTGGTTCCGACCGGCGTTCAGAATTTCATGGAGCCGATCATCGACATGATCGACGGCATGATCGAGGACATCATGGGTCCCAAGGGGAAGACCTACTTTCCGCTGATCGCGACCATCGCCTTCTTTATTCTGACCTGCAACCTGATTGCGCTGATCCCCGGCTTCTACCCGCCGACCGCGTCTCCGAACACCAACGCCGCCATGGCGATCACGGTGTTCCTGATGACCCACATTATTGGCGTCAAGGAGCACGGCCTGCACTATTTCAAGCATTTCACCGGCCCGATCTGGTGGATGGCGCCGCTGATGATTCCGATCGAGATCATCGGCCATCTCGCCCGGCCGCTGTCGCTGACCCTGCGTCTGTTCGGCAACATGTACGGCCACGAAATCGTCATCATGGTCTTCATCTTCATGGCGCCGCTGATCGTGCCGGTGCCGATCATGCTGATGGGGGTCCTGGTCGCTTTTATCCAGACCTACGTCTTCATGCTGCTGTCGATGATCTACATCGCCGGCGCGATCGAGGAAGCTCACTAATCCGCGCAGGCGGTTTATCCAGTCCTATATATTTTAGGAACAACAAAAAACAGGAAGGAGAAACATCATGGAATTCTACACTATGTGCGTTATCGCTGCTGCCTTCGGTATGGCGATCGGTTCCTTCGGTACCGGCCTCGGCCAGGGGATCGCTATCAGCAAGGCCGTTGAAGGCGTTGCTCGCAACCCGGGCGCAAGCGGCAAGATCATGACCATCATGCTGATCGGTCTGGCAATGATCGAGTCCCTCGCTATCTACGTTCTCGTCGTTGCCCTGCTGATTTTCTTCGGCGTCGGTCCGATCTTCGAAGCCGTTGCCAAGATCGCTGGCTAATCAGCACACCGAGCAAGAAGAGAAAAGGCAGCCTTTGCGGGCTGCCTTTTTTTATTCCCCCGCTTAATTCCCCCGCTCTTCCCGACCCTCCTCCGCCTGTCCGTCGCTTGCCTTGTGCGGCTCTTTATGGCACAGTTCATCACATTGATCGTTCCGTTCTTTTTCCCCGAACACGAAAGTCACGCTCATGAATGAACCGGCCGCTCTGGCGGATGTCGCCACCGAACGTCCCTGGGAAAAGCTCGAACAACTTATCTCCGCGGGAGAGCCCGCTGCG
This sequence comes from Desulfuromonadales bacterium, assembly GCA_041592975.1. Classification (GTDB taxonomy): domain Bacteria; phylum Desulfobacterota; class Desulfuromonadia; order Desulfuromonadales; family UBA2294; genus BM707. Next base: position 2,716 of record JBFHOZ010000139.1, on the reverse strand, counting down.
CTCCTCGACTATATCGACCGAATGAGCCCGACCGAGACGGCTCTGGCGATTTCACGTCTTCATGTTGAAGACCAGACGCAACTGTTCAGGATTCTCGAGCCGGCCGATGCCGCCGAAATCATCGAGGACATCACCGACACCCAGGCGGCAGACCTGATCAACGACCTGCCGCCGGAGCAGGCTGCGGCCATTCTCGAGGAGCTCGACAGCGACCACCTCGTCGACCTGCTCGGAGAGATGCGCGAGGAGGATGCCGAGGCGATTCTCGATCAGATGACCCCCGAAGACGCCGAGGAGGCGCGGCAGTTCATGGCCTACCCGGCCGACACAGCCGGGGGGCTGATGATCTCCGAGTTCCTCTGCTTTCCGGTCGACAGGACGATTTCCGAGGTTCTCAGGGACCTCCAGGAGCATCGCGAGACGTATGCCGACTATCATGTCCAGTACTTCTACGTCACCGATGAAGAGAGCCGCCTGCTCGGCGTCCTCCGCATGCACGACCTCCTTTTTCCGCGCCGAAGCACAACCCTCGGAGCGATCATGATCGCCAACCCCCTGGCGCTTTCGGTCCACAGCAGCCTTGACGAGCTCCGCGACTTTTTCGAAGAGCATGCATTCTTTGGCGTTCCCGTTCTTGACGACGAGGGGAGGATGGTCGGTGTCGTCCTGCCCGAGGCCGTCGAATCGGCCCGCCGCGAACGCACGGTCAGGCAGTTCCTCGGATTAAGCGGCATCATCGGCGGCGAGGAATTCCGCAGCATGCCGCTGCTGAACCGCTCCGGCCGGCGGCTCTCCTGGCTGAGCCTCAACATCGTCCTGAACCTCATCGCCGCCAGCGTCATCGCCTACTACCAGGACACCCTCGCAGCCGCCATCGCCCTGGCCGTCTTTCTGCCGATGGTCAGCGACATGAGCGGCTGCAGCGGCAACCAGGCCGTTGCCGTCAGCATGCGCGAACTCGCCCTCGGCCTGGTCAGGCCGAACGAACTGCTCCGGGTCATCGGCAAGGAGGCCGCCCTCGGCATCATCAACGGCATCGCTCTCGGCACGCTGCTCGGGTGCCTCGCCTTCCTCTGGAAGGGGAACCCCTGGCTCGGCCTGGTTGTCGGCGGCGCCCTGGCCGCCAACACCGTCGTTGCCGTCACCCTTGGCGGCCTGCTGCCGCTGCTCCTGAAGAGGTTCCGCATGGACCCCGCCCTGGTTTCCAGCCCCCTGCTGACCACGGTCACCGACATGTGCGGTTTTTTCTTCGTACTCGGCTTCGCCAGCCAGATCCTCCCCCGGCTGACCTGACCGGCTCAGGCGGCAACCTACGAAAGACGCCGCTGGTTATGCATTCCTTTCTTCCCGTATTTATCGGTTTCGCATATATATTGATTTTCGTGTTGCAATAGTGTTGCATTAGTGATATTTAATTTTAATACACAAATATTCATTATTGAATCTCGGGGCGCGGCAAATGATGCAATACTGCGAAACCGTACTCGACAGCGTCGCCGACGGCGTCTTCACCGTCGATAACGACATGCGCATCACCTCTTTCAACCGGGCCGCCCAGGAACTGACCGGCTTCGGCAAGGACGAGGCCATCGGCCGGTACTGCCATGAGATCTTCCGCTCGTCGGTTTGCGAATCCGGATGCCCGGTCCGCCAGGCGATGCTCAACAACGTTTCCGTGACCAACCGCGAGTTTGACATCCGCGACCGACACAATCAGAAGCTGCATGTATCGGTCAGCGCCTCGGTACTGCGCGACGAACATGGCAACGCCGTCGGCGGCGTCGAGACCATGCGCGACATGTCCCTGATCATCGCCCTGAAGCGGGAAATTCAGGAGATGTTCTCTTTCCAGGATATGATCAGCCGCAACCACGAAATGCAGCATCTTTTCAACGTCATTCCCGACGTCGCCGTCAGTGACGCAACCATCCTGATCCGGGGTGACAGCGGCACCGGCAAGGAGCTTATTGCCAGGGCGATTCACGACCTGAGCGGCCGCAAGGACGGGCCTATGGTGACGGTGAACTGTGGCGCCCTGCCGGAACCGCTGCTCGAGGCAGAGATTTTCGGCGCCAAGCGGGGCGCTTACACCGGCGCCATGGAGAATCGTCCCGGACGTCTGGAGATGGCCCAGGGGGGGACACTGTTCCTCGACGAGATCGGTGACCTGCCCCTACCGCTGCAGGTCAAACTCCTGCGCGTTTTGGAAAACAGGGAATATCAGCCGCTCGGAGCCAAGTATCCGCAAAAGGCCGACGTCCGCTTCGTCACGGCGACGCATCGCAACATCTCCGCCATGGTTGAAGACGGCAGCTTCCGGCGCGACCTGTTCTTCCGAATCAATGTTGTCTCCCTCGAGGTTCCCGCCCTGCGCAGTCGCAAGGAGGACATCCCCCTGCTGCTCGACTTCGCCCTCGACAAGTTCAACCAGAAATACGGCAAACGGATTCGCGGTTTTTCTCCTGAAGCGATGCAGGTGCTTCTGGAGCACGACTACCCTGGCAACGTCCGCGAACTGCTCAATCTGGTTGAACAGGTCGTCATTCTCTGCCACAGCGGCGAGATCGAGGCCGAACACCTCCCGGCGTCGCTCTCCTCGACGATACCCGCCCGCGACAACAGCACCCGGTCCCGGCGACGCCCCAACAAAGAGACCCTGCTCAGGGTCCTCGACAAGCACGGCGGGAACCGCATTCTCGCCGCCGAGGAATTCGGC
>JBFHOZ010000138.1:0-6252 GCA_041592975.1 Desulfuromonadales bacterium | reverse complement strand
GCTGGTCACCCCGGTCACCCCGCCGCAGTTCATCATGGCCTACACCCTGGCCGCCATGCTGCGCGGCCTGCTGGTCGGCACCATTGTTTTCCTCGTCTCGACCCTGTTCGCCACGCTTCCCTGGGCTCATCCGCTGGCGGTACTCGGCATGGCGATCCTGACCAGCTTTCTCTTCGCCCAGTTCGGCCTGCTGGCGGCGATCTACGCCAACAGCTTCGATTCGCTGTCGATGTTCACCAACTTCCTGATTCTGCCGCTGATCTACCTCGGCGGAGTCTTCTACCCGATCTCGCTGCTGCCGGAGCCGTGGTCGCAGCTCTCGCACCTGAACCCGATCTTCTACCTGATCGACGGGTTCCGCCACGCCCTCATCGGCGTCGGCGACCTGCCGCTCTGGCTCACCTTCCTGGTCGGCGGGGCGATGTCACTGGTCGCTTTTATCTGGGCGGCGATCCTGATCGGCCGGGGATACCGGCTGCGAAACTGAACCGCCATGATGAAGATCATCGACATCAACGACGTCAAGTTGCATGGGCGCACCCGGACGGTCATCCGCAGGTTCTACATCGGCTCGTCCCTGATCCTCGGCGCGACCCTCCTCGGGGCGACCATTGCCGCCGGGTTCGCCGCGACCACCGTCAAGATTTCCCTGGCGATCATGACCATCCCGGCCTATGTCTATTTTTTCCTCTCCCGGTTCTGCCACCGGATCGAAATCCGGCCAGAGGAGGAAACGATCTGCTTTCACCGGGTTTTGCATCGTCATCCGGTCTGTGCGGGAATCGCCGATATTGTCTCCATCCGGAAAAAGGTTCTGCAGGAACAAAGAGTTCTCTATCAGCTCCGGGTCGGCAGATCGAAATACACGATTTGCGCCACCCGGCAGGGCGCTCTGGAAAAGCTGTTCCCCGAGCGTTTCACGCCCCCGGACCTGCAGCCGCCCGCAAAGAGATAAGGAGCGTATCATGCTCGCCGAGAGATTGCGTCAGGCGGTGGCCGAAGCCCGGCGGGAGAATGACCTGCCCGACTACCTCGCCGAGCAGATCCTGACCATCGCCGCCCGGCTCGATGCACAGCCCGAACCTGTTCCGGAAGTCGAGACCCTTCTCGAGCAGCTGCCGCTCTACGACACCTTCGCCCAGACCGGGTATCTCGGCATCGGCGTCACCCATCTGATTCTGGAAAAAACGGTAAAACAGATCGAAGATCAGTTGAAGGATTGATTGATCGCGATCTCAACCCTCCCTCTCCTCCGGTTCGCCCTTCATTGCAAATACCTGCCGATAGTCCGTCTCCCTCATCAGCACCTCTTCCTCCAGCCTGATGCGCCGCTTGAGCAGTAACAGGTTGGCGACAGAGAAGACGGCCAGCGTCACCGGCGCCCGCATCAGCAGGGGAATGACGAGGAACTCGAGCGTGACGACGAGGTAGTTGGGATGACGGAGGAACCGGTACGGTCCGCGGCGGACCGGCGCCGCGCCCGGCACGACGACGATACGTGCGTTCCACTGCTCGCCGAGCGCCCAGATACACCAGTAGCGACCGGCCTGCAGCAACGCGAAACAGGTCAGCAGGACCGCCGTTCTCGAATCGATGGGCACGCTCCAGGGGTGCGACTCGAATGCAAGGGCGAGCAGGAACAGCGCGTGCATGACCGCCAGAGCCCGAAACGACCCGGGAGAATACTCTCGCCCCCCCCGGGCGAGCGACCGCCGCCGGTTGCGGATCGAAAGCGCCAGCTCGAAAAGCCTTTCGAGCAGCAGGTAGGCAAATATCCAGCCGAGGTTCATGTCAGGTGTCCAGCAGAAGCAGCTCGGCGGCGAACCCGGGGCCGAAAGCGGCCATCAGCCCGTATCCGGTGCCGTTGGCGTACCGTTCTGCCAGCCACTTCTCGAGAACCATCAGGACCGAGACCGACGAGATGTTGCCGTGCCGGCGCAGCGATTCGCCGCTCAGCTCCAGTTCGCGGTCGTCGAGATTCAGCGCATCGCGGTAGGCATCGAGCACCCTGGCGCCCCCGGGATGCAGAAGATAATGGCCGACATCGCTCCTGTCGATGCCGCACTCGCCGAGAAAGTCCTCCAGCAGACCTGGCAATTCGCTGCGCACGAGAAGCGGCAGCTTCGGCGACAGCACCAGCTGCAGGCCGCTATCGCTGATATCCCATCCCATGATCCGCGCTGTATCGGGAAAGAGATGAGATCGTGTCGCCCGAATACCGGGTCCTGGCAGCTCGGCCTCGTCGCCGCAGACCAGGGCGGCGGCGGCGCCGTCGCCGAACAGGGCGGAACCGATGAGGTTTTTTTGCGTCGCGTCGCCACGCTGAAATGTCAGGCTGCACAGCTCCAGGGCCAGAAGCAGCACCCGCGAGCGCGGGAAGGCCCGGCAGTATTCGCTCGCCCGGGCCAGCCCGGCCACTCCGGCGGCACACCCCAATCCCCAGATTGGCGTGCGCCGCGTGCGCGCCGGGAATCCGAGATCACCAAACAGCCTGGCCTCCAGCGACGGGGTCGCGTGGCCGGTCGTCGACACGCAGATGACATGGTCAACCTCCGTCGCCGGGACCCCCGATTTTCGCAGACACTCCACCGCCGCTTGCCGCAGCAGGTCGACCCCTTCGGACAAGTAGACACGGTTGCACGCCGTCGCAGAGTGCCCCTCCAGGTACCACATGGGCGGCCGCACCAGATAGCGCGTATCGATGCGTGCGTTGTCGAAGACCCGCATCTGCTCTTCGAGTCGCTCCATCCGCCCCGCAAAGGCCTGCCCGATCAGCTCACGCAGTTCTTCCTGGTGAACCTTGTGGCGCGGCAGGGCATGCATGGCGGCAACAATGTGCGGCATTCTTATCTCCGTCCCGGTTCGTGGATGCGGCTCACAATTTCATTCTAGCAAAAAGTCGCGTCAGGTCCGGTGTCGCTCGCGCAAAAAAAAACGCGCCGTTACCGGCGCGTTTCTTCCGTACCTCCGCTGTGCTAGAACCTGACCAGGAGCCCGACCCTGACATCGTCATCGATATCGACATCCTGGTTGAAGCCGTCGATCTCCCCTTCGATCTTCTGATGGCCGACGTAGACCTTGACCTTCGGGGTGATGGCATAGCCGACCCGGACATTGAATTCGAACAGACCGTCCGAATCCTGCCAGGAGAAGATGTCGGGCGAATACACCAGACGGGCCGAGAAGCCGAGTCCCTGCAGGGTCGCCGGAGCGTAATCGGCCATCAGGCCGACGCCGACGTTGCCGAAATCGTAGACGTCGTGCGATTCGCCGATATAACCGATGATTCCGGCACCGACCTCGAGCCCCGGAATCGCGCCGGGATTGCCCAGGAACTTGAGCTCGACGCCGAGCATTTCGGTGTCTTCGTCCTCATTGTAGAGAAAACGGCCGCCCAGAACCGACCGCCCGTAATCGTCGCCGGTCAGCGGCAGGTCGAGGCGGACCTCGGCGCTGTCATCGTTGAAATCGAGGCCGAGTGTCGTGGCGTTGGTCGCGAACGGGAGCAGCAACAGGCAGAATACTAACAGCAGCTTTTTCATTTTTTTCTCCTTCCTGGAATCGGGTCGCGCGGTATCATAACCGATGCACCGCAAAATGCAAAGGCCCCGTTACGTATTTTAGCAGATTCGTAACGGGGCCGGTATGTAGAGTGTTTCGATCGCTCAGACGTCGACGACTTTTTTCAGGATGGCGCTCTCGACCTCGCGCCCTTCCGACTGGGCCATGCTCTGGATCAGCACCTGGCCGCCGAAGGAGGCCGTCTTGCGGACCAGCCCATCGGCCTCGGCGCCATCCTTGCGCTTGAAGGCGCGGATGATCTTTTCATGCTCCTTCACCGATATCTCCATCCGTCCGGGGAGCGACAGCGACGCCAGGCGGAAACGGTTGAACTTGAGCATCAGCTGGTTGATCAGCTCGAGCAGTTTCTCGTTGCCGGCCGCGCGGATGAACACCTCGTGAAACTCGTTGTGAACCTTGAAGAAGGTTTTGACATCCCCCTCTTCAGCCAGTTCGGCCAGTTTCTGGTTGATCGCCTCGAGACGCTCGATGTCCTTTGCGGACATGTTCTCGGCCGCCATTTGTGCCGCGTACCCCTCGAGGATCGACTTGATGGCGTAGAACTCCTCGATCGCCCGCTCCGAAAGGGCGGTGACCACGGCCCCCTTGCGCGGAATGACGGTCAGGTACCCCTCGCTCTCGAGCTGCCGGAAGGCCTCGCGGATCGGCGTACGGCTGATGCCGAAACGCTCAGCCAGCTCCGGCTCGGCGACTTTCTCCCCCGGCTTGAGCTGGCCGCGAAGAATCGATTCGCGGATCGTCTCGAGAATCTTCTCCCGCAATGTCTGGTGATGCTCGATCGGTTTCTTTTTCACCCTGCGACCCCCATTAAATCAAATTCACAAAATTGTATACAGTATACAAATTTTGTCAAGCTGTTTCTCGCCCGTCCCGCGGCAACCGAATCCTTGCACTCCGGCTGCCGACACGCTAAACTCCGCCTTGTACACAGAGCGTCCATGAATTCGACCCGCAACCTGCGAATATCCTTTTTTTCTGCTCGGCCTGCTGTTCGTCGGTGCCGGCGGTTTTGCCACCATTGAGGGGGGGCGGGTACCGTTTCCCTGTACGTGACGGTCATCACCGTTTCGACCGTCGGCTTCAAGGAGGATGACATACAGATGCGCCTCATCAGCCCTTCGCCGGGCATGACCATCGAGTCCGGCGACGCCCCGATTCCCCTCGGCGAACCGGCGGCGATCGAGAACCTCGAACTGATCGCCTCGAGCAGGGCCGGCCATGTCTGAGCTGCTGCACGTCCACATCCCCTACCGGCAACTCGACGAGCTGCTGCCGCTGGCGATCGGGCGGTCGCTTCAGCCGGAGATCGGCTTCAAGGGTCCCGACCTCGACCAACTCGACCCGGAGCTGGTCGATCGCGCCGCCACTCAGCTCGCCGGTGCCGGACTGGCGGTCACCGTCCATGCCCCCTTTTTCGCCCTCAACCCCGGGGCGATCGAGCCGTACGTGTTCGAAGCGACCGCCATCCGCTTCCGCCAGACGATGGCCGCCGCCTCGCGGCTAGGGGCCAGGCTGATCGTCTTCCACCCCGGTTACGAGTACTGGAAGTACGGCGGCATGGACCACCTCTGGCTCGAGGCCTCGCTGCAGTTCTGGCCGGCGATCATCGAGCTCGCCGAGGAATACGAGATCACCCTCGCCCTCGAAAACATCTACGAAACCCATCCCGGCACGCTGGCCGACCTGCTCGACAAGCTCGATTCCCCCCGCTTCGGCCATTGCTTCGATGTCGGGCACTGGCGCCTGTTTGCCAAGATCTCGCTGGCGGAGTGGTTTGACACGCTCGGCCACCGCATCGTCCATCTGCACCTGCACGACAATACCGGGGAAGGGGACGAGCACCGCCCGGTCGGCGAAGGGGATATCGACTTTCGCGAACTGTTCCGGCAGGTCGCGCGACTCGGCAACCCGCCGACCATGACCCTGGAGGCGCACACCCTCGAGGCGCTCGAGCGATCGCTGGTCGGCATCCGCCCGTTTCTGTAAACAAAGTACCGTCAACTATTGACGGGGAGGGAGTTGTCTGTGCCCGGCCGGCGGTGCAGAAACGGTCCGCCTGGAGCCGCTCCGCGGGCGAGGATGGAGGTGCGGGACGGACCGCTTGGAAATGGTACAATTGTTCCATGCCGGTCATCCAGATCACATCCCTGCCGTTTGCCGAGACCGTCGATATCCCGGCGGTTCTCCGCCGCCTCTCCGCCTTGCTGGCGGAAGCGCTGGCAATCGACGTCCGGCACATCGCCATCACCTGGCAGTTCCTGCCGTCCGGACACTATGCCGACGGCGGAGTCACCATCGCCAGGCAGCCGCACGCAACCCACCCGCTGCGGGTCGATGTTCTGCTTCCCGACCGCCATCGTCCCGGGAACTTGGCTAAAATACTCGATTTTATTGCTGAGGAACTGGCAAAGTCTGTTACAGTTGCACGAGAAAATATCTTCATTCACCTGCGCACGGCTCATTCCGGGACCGTATTCGACGCCGGTTCGATCGTCGAATGGCCCGCAATCAATGGAGGGATTCCGATGTCTGATCGCACCAAACGTTCCGGCAATGAACGCCGCACCGACGAGGACCGCCGGCAGGCCAACGACCCGAATTCATCCCCCGAAGAGCGCCGCAGCGGCATCGAGCGCCGTTCGGGCGAGGATCGCCGCAGGAACAACGAAT
>JBFHOZ010000137.1:0-6254 GCA_041592975.1 Desulfuromonadales bacterium | reverse complement strand
GGAGCGGGGGGGGGTCTTTACCCCGGACTGCTGGGAGATGTCGTCATCTCGGCCGACACCGCCGCCCGGGACGCGGCCGAAGTCGACAAACCGTTCGAGAGCGAACTCTACTTTCTGCTGCTGCACGGGGTCCTGCATCTGCTCGGCTACGATCACGAGCGCGGGACCGAAGAAGAGGCTTTGCGCATGGAAGAGAAAGAAAGGGAACTTTACGCCGTCATCGAGCGGGAGTTCCTCGCGCAGGCCTGACAGGTGCCATGAAGCCGAAAAGCTGGCTTGAAAGTCTCAATTGCGCCACCGAGGGGATCCTTGCCGCCGCTGCCGGCCAGCGGCACCTGCGCTGGCATTTCCTGGCGGCGATCGCCGTCCTGCTGCTGGCGTTGTTCCTCCGCCTGTCGGCCCTCGACTTCATCCTGCTGACCTTTGCCATCACCCTGGTACTGTTCGCCGAACTGGTCAATACGGCCGTCGAGACGGTCGTCGATCTCGTCTCCCCCGACTTTCATCCCCTGGCGAAACAGGCCAAGGATGTGGCTGCGGGGGCCGTCCTGGTCGCCGGCATCGGGGCGGTCGTGATGGGGTTCTTCGCATTCTCGCGTTACATTTTTCCCGGGGTCGAGGCGGAGCTCGGGAAATCGGAGCCGGTCGTGCCGGTTCTGTCGGTGATCTCCCTGATCGTAGTGGTCATCGTCGTCGTGCTGTTCAAGGCCGGTATCGGCCGGGGAACGCCGCTGCACGGCGGGATGCCGAGCGGCCATGCGGCGGTCTCGTTTTCGATCGCCACCTCGGTGCTGCTGTCCCAGGCCGGGATCGTGCTTGTCTGCCTCGTCTTTCTGGTGGCTTTCCTTGTCAGTCACAGCAGGTTATTATTGGGAATCCATACTCACTTCGAGGTATTTCTGGGGGGAGTGATCGGTGTCGCCGTCACGCTCCTGCTCTACCTTGTTTTCAATTAGGAGGTGCTTTGGACGGAGACAATCAGGGCCAGGACAGGCAGTCGTGGCTTGCTTCCCTCGGCCGGCTCCTGGCAAGGCGGCAGAGGGTCTCGTCGGAGAAGGAACTGCAGGAGATCATCCTCGAATCGGAAGAGCAGGGGATCATCAACGAGGAGGAGGGGGACATGCTCTCCTCCATCTTCGAGTTCGGCGAGACCATCGTTCGTGAGATCATGGTGCCGCGAACGGAGATGGTCAGCTGCAGTCGCGAGTCGACGTTGCGGGAGGTTCTCGACACCATCATCGAATCGGGCCACTCCCGCGTTCCTGTCTTCGAGGGGACCAACGACCGGATCGTCGGCTTTATCTACGCCAAGGACCTGCTCAGGCTGTGGGGGGAGGATGTCACCGAAACGGCTGTCGAGCGGGTCATGCGTCCTCCCTACTTCATCCCCGAATCGATGAAGATCGAGTCCCTGCTGCAGGATTTCCGCAGCAAGAGGGTGCATATCGCCATTGTCGTCGACGAATACGGCGGCACCTCGGGCCTGGTGACCATCGAGGACCTCCTCGAGGAGATCGTCGGCGAAATACAGGACGAATACGATCTCGAGGAGGATCTCCTGGTCGAGCAGGAGGATGGCTCGCTCCTGGTCGATGCCGGCATCGGACTGGACGCGATCGAGGAGTACTTCGATATCGACATCACGCGGGAAAAATTCGATACGGTCGGCGGCTACCTGATCCACCTGCTCGATCAGGTGCCGGCCGTCGGCGACGATATCAGCGACGGCCAGCTGCATATGACGGTCGTCGAGTCGGATGATCGGAAGATTCACAAGGTCCGGATCGTTCGCGAAGAGAACAAGCTCGAGACGGGGAACGACAGCTGACCATGGTCCGTTCCCGTGTACTGACCGACATGGTGCCCGCGGCCGTCTCCGGACTGCTGCTGGCACTGAGCTTCCCCCTGCCGGGGCTTTCGTTCCTGGCCTGGATCGCCCTGGTCCCGTTGCTGCTGGTCATGTCGCGCCGGCCCTTTCTCTGCGGTTATGTCTGCGGCGTTTCTTTTTTCGCCGCCTCCCTGTACTGGCTCAATATTGTCATGGTGACCTACGGTCGCCTTCATCCGTTCCTCTCCCTGGTCGCCTACCTGCTGCTGGTTTTCTACCTGGCGCTTTTTTTTGCCGCCGCCGCCTGGCTGGCGTGCCGTCTGAAGGAGAGGGCCGGTTACCCCTTGGCCCTGACCTTGCCGGTCATCTGGGTCGCCCTCGAACTGCTGCGCGGTGTCCTTCTGACCGGCTTCCCCTGGGTGCTGCTCGGTTATTCGCAGCATGACAACCTGGCGATGATCCAGTCTGCCGACCTTTTCGGCGTCTATGGCGTCAGCGGCCTGCTGGTTCTGGCGAACTGCGTCGCCGCCGCCCTGGTCGGCTGGTTCAGCGAGCGCGGCCGGCGCTTCCGCGAAGGGCGCTATGCCGTTGTCCTGGCGCTGCTCCTGGTTGTCAACGTCGCCTACGGCACCTGGAAGCTGCAGTCGCCGCCACTGCAGGGGGAGACGCTGCCGCTTCTCGTCGCCCAGGGGAATATCGACCAGTCGCTCAAATGGGCCCCGGAGACCCAGTTTTCAACGGTCGACACCTATCGCACCCTGTCGACATCGGCAAAGGGGTTCTCTCCCGGGCTGGTCGTCTGGCCGGAGACCGCGACCCCATTCTACCTTCAGGACGATTCGGTCCTGCGACAGATGGTGCTGTCGCTTCCCCGCGCGCTCGATGCATACCTGCTGACCGGCAGCCCGGCATACGACCTGAAGCCGGATGGTTCGTACGCCTATTTCAACAGTGCCTTCCTGGTTGCGGCCAACGGGCGGCTGCTCGGGCGGAGCGACAAGGTTCACCTTGTGCCGTTCGGCGAGTATGTGCCGTTCGGACAGTTCCTCCCCTTCATCGACAAGCTGGTTTACGGCATCGGCGACTTTTCAGCGGGGACGATCACCCCCCTGGAGCTGAACGGGAGCAGCCTCGGGGTCCTGGTCTGCTACGAGGCGATCTTTCCGGAGCTGGCTCGGGCGTATGCCAAAGCCGGCAGTTCACTGCTGATCAATATCACCAACGACGCCTGGTTCGGCAAGTCGTCGGCGCCCCACCAGCATCTCGCCATGGCCCGCTTCCGGGCGGTGGAAAATCGGCGATGGCTGGCTCGCGCGGCCAACACCGGCATCTCGGCGCTTATCGACCCGAACGGGGAGGTCGTCGCGCGCACGGCGCTGTTCGAAAAAGGGGTGCTGACCGGCTCGGTGCAGCTGCTGAATGAGGGGACCCTCTACACCCGCTTCGGCGATGTCGTCCCGACGGTTTTCCTGGTTGTTTCCCTGGTCTGGCTCTGGCAGGTCCGACTGCGCAGATGAGCGGTTCGTGACTGGCGAAAGATACCTTGCCCTGAGACAGGCAACCCGCTATAATCCCTCATTCTTTTATCCGCATGGAGTGTGCTGAATGTTTCGTGATGAGAAATCACATCTGGAATCGCTGCAGGACAAGCTCGTCGAGCTGAGGAGGTATCTTTGACGTCGACGGGAAACGTGAACGGGTCTCCGAGCTCGAGGCGGAGATCGCCCGCCCCGATTTCTGGGGCAAGGGGGAGCAGGCGCAGGAAGCGCTGAAGGAGAGAACCCGGCTGCAGAAAGTCGTCGAGGACTGGAGCTCGGCCGAGCGGGAGCTCGACGACCTGCTGGTTCTGGTCGAGCTGGGCGAGGAGGGGGAGGACGAGGAGACCCTGAACGAGGTTCGCGAGCTGCTCCCCGCACTCGACGCGAAAATCTCCCAGATGGAGTTCGCCCGGATGCTCTCGGGCGAGCACGACAGCTGCGCCGCGATCTTCAGTATCAACGCCGGCGCCGGCGGCACCGAGGCCCAGGACTGGGCCGACATGCTGTTCCGGATGTATCTGCGGTACTGCGAGAAGAAGGGGTTCAGAACCGAAATCACCGATTACCAGCCGGGAGACGAGGCGGGGCTGAAGGGGGCGACCTTCACCGTCGAAGGGGATTACGCCTACGGCTGGCTCCGCGCCGAGATGGGGATTCACCGCCTGGTGCGGATCTCCCCGTTCGATTCGAACGCCAAGCGTCATACCTCCTTCGCATCGGTTTTCGTCTTCCCGGAGCTGCCGGACGACGTCGAGGTCGAAATCGAGGAGAAGGACCTCAAGGTCGACACCTACCGGGCCAGCGGCGCCGGCGGCCAGCACGTCAACAAGACCGATTCGGCGATCCGCATCACCCATCTGCCGACCGGCATTGTCGTCTCCTGCCAGAGCCAGCGCAGCCAGCACAAGAACCGTTCGGCGGCGATGAAGGAGCTCAAGGCGCGCCTTTACGAGCTGGAGATGCGCAAGAAGGAGGAGGAGGCCGCCTCCATCGCCGGCGAGAAGAAGGAGATCGGCTGGGGGAGCCAGATACGCTCCTACGTGCTGCACCCCTACCGGATGGTCAAGGATCACCGGACCGGGTACGAGGTCGGCAACACCGACGCCGTTCTCGACGGCGAACTGGACGGATTCATCGAAGCCTACCTGCTGAGCAGGGCTTGAGATCGGGTTGACGAGACTATGATGATTCGAAATACCATTCTGCTGACGGCAGGGCTGCTGCTTTCCGCTCTCCTGTTCGCCTGCGGCGGCGCCGAGGACGGCGACCTGACCCCGCCGAACTTCACCATCGACAGCAGCGTTCCGTCGGTGACCGCCGACCCGGGCAGCGATGTGTCGCCGTATCTATTCTTCGGGACTTCCGACCCGGGGTCGGAAATCGACGCCACGGTCACCTTTCCGACAACCGGCGCTATCCCGACAGTGACGACGCCTGTTGTACAGCCGAACGGCGACTGGAGCTTCTCCCTGTACGGGCTGGCCGAAGGGTCCAACACCATCGCGATCGACGTGTCGGACGCGGTCGGCAACTCGACGGTCTACTACCTGACCATCGTCCTCGATCTGACCGGACCGGTGGTGACGATCGACCAGTTCAGGACTCCGACCCCCGATTCGGCACAAATATTGGCCGGTACGACCGGTGGTGAACTCAATGTCAAGGTGCAGTATCGAATCGACGGCGGCGTCTGGATGTTTGTCGATGATGTCAATGCCGATATCTGGTATGTCGACCATGATTTTATCACCGATTCTCTTCCGGGATATCTGGTTGAGGTACGGGGATGTGACAGCACTCCGCCTCTCGATATTGATAATTGTGGTAATTACACGGATGCGGCCAATTATGCCTCGAAAACGATCGTCGTCGATTCGGCGACACCGGCACCGATGTTAACCGTCAATACCGCCACGCTGCCGGCCACCGCTATTCCTGGCTTTGCCGGGGTCGTTCCCTATATCCATCCGAATCCGTCGGACCAGGTTCCGGTCGTCACTTTCAACGGGACTCGCGAGCCCGACTATATCGTCAGTTCGAGCATCACTTCCGGAATAGCGACCGCCCCGACGACACCGACGTCTACCGATTGGACAGCAGAGTTTTCGGGATTTGTGGCTGGCAACAATGTCGCTGCGATTTCGATCGATGATGGCACCGGAGTTGACACCGCCAGCGCCAGCTTCCTGGTGATCAGGGATCTGACGGCAGCGAACGTGACCGAAACGACGCCTGCGCATGGCAACACGGTTTCTGTTTCACTGTCTACGATCAGTGTGGTGTTCAGCGAATCGATGGATCCGGCCATCGGCAACATCGACGCGTCTAATCTGACCGTTACCGACGAAAGTGGTGCAACCATCGCCGTTAACAGTGTCGTAGTCACAGACATTTTAAACCGAGTGTATGACTTTTCAATCGGTCCTCTCGAACCGAATGGGACCTACACGGTGAATCTGAACGGAGACACGACCTACCCGATTGCAGATGCGTCTGGAAATCCGTTTTCAGGAACCTACACCTGGACGTTTAAAACAAATTGACAGCAACCGTTCAGCAAATCGTTGAATGGAAGGATAGTAGGGTAAATGGAAGAACTGAATGAACTATTGAAACAACGTCGTGCCAAGCTGGACGATTTGCGCGGCCAGGGGATCAACCCGTACGCCAACGATTTCAGCACTACCCACGTCGCCGCCGAAGTGCATGCCGCCCACGCCGAACACGGCAAGGAGGCGCTCGAGTCTGTCGACACCGAGTACGTCGTCGCCGGCCGGATCATGGCGATGCGCGATTTCGGCAAGGCCGCCTTCGTGCAGCTGCAGGACCGCTCGGGGCGCATCCAGGTCTACGTGGCGAAGCAGCAGCTCGGCGAAGAGGATTTCAGC
>JBFHOZ010000136.1:0-6300 GCA_041592975.1 Desulfuromonadales bacterium | reverse complement strand
TGGCGATGAAGCGGAAAGTGGCGGCGACGTCGGCGAACCCCTCCTCGTCGGCGATCCTGGCCGCCTCCGGGTAGAGGACGGTCCACTCCTCGTTCTCCCCCTCGGCGGCCGCCTGGAGGTTCTGCCTGGTGTTGCCGATGACCCCGGCCGGGTACGAGGCGGTGATCTCCACCATGCCCCCCTGGAGAAACTTGAAGAAGCGCTTGGCATGCGCCAGCTCGTTATCGGCCGTTTCGAGAAACAGCGCCTCGATCTGCCGGTAGCCCTCCTTGCGGGCGATTCCGGCGTAATAGGTGTAGCGGTTGCGCGCCTGCGATTCACCGGCAAAGGCGGCGAGCAGGTTCTGTTCCGTTCTGGTTCCCTTGATTCCGGACATGTATTTCCTCCTTGGTTTTTTGGCAGCGAGCCGATACTATATCAGAGTCGCGAACGGATGATAACCCTCGCGAATGTCGTCGGCCGGCGCCGTCAATTCGCCTTTGGCCGGTGACGCGCCAGGCAACAGATGTTGATTCCGTTGACACGCATATCTAAATGGGGAGGGGGGACATGGAACGCTCGCGGTTCATCCAGCATCAAGGGCGCGAAATCTACATGCTCGACTGCTCCGGCTGCTCGCCGGGAGATGTCCTGTCGATTATCGGGGAGTGCGCCCGCCAGGTCAGGGCGCGGCCGGAAAAATCGGTCCGTACCCTGACGGTGGCCGGCGGCGGAAAATTCGACAACGACGTGCTTCAGGGCCTGAAGGAACTGACCCAGGGGAACGCGCCCTACGTCGAGAAAGCCGCCGTTGTCGGCGTCACCGGGCTCTACAAGGTGGTCCTGAACGCGATCAAGGTGTTCAGCAAGCGGGAATTCCACCTGTTCGATACGGTGGAAGAGGCAAAGGACTTTCTGGCGACCGACTGACGGATGCCCATGGACGCCGACAGGCTCGAGCGGATGATTGCCGACGGGGATACTCCCCTGGTGGTCGATGTCCGCTCCAGGTTCGAGTATGTTTCGGGACACCTCCCCGGGGCGGTTCATTTTCCGTTCTGGAGGTTTTTCGCCTCCCAGGATGATCTCAAGCCCGGGGCGGCTTCCGGGATTGTTCTCTACTGCGAACACGGCCCGCGGGCGATGCTGGCAAAACACCTGCTCCGTGTCCGCGGCCATGTCCTCGCCGTCTGCCTGGATGGCCACATGCATCGCTGGCGGCGGGAGGGGCGGCCGATCGAAGAATGAAACGCTGCGGCCGATTGCCGGAAGGCGCATGCCGACCGGAATCGGGGCCATCCCGGTACCGTTTCCGAAAGGAGGATGGTTTTGGCCAAGATAAAGGGACGTCGCAATAAAATGTTCGGGGCGGTTCTGCTGGTCGTCGGCGCCATCCTCGTCGGCTGGGGGCTCAATGAAGCCGGCTCCTTCAGCGGCAAGCTCTCCAGCGCACTGTCCGGATCCCCGGGAGACCGGGTCCTCGGCTTTTATATCGGCGGGGCGATCTGCCTGCTGATCGGCTTGTTCAGTCTTTTCAGGAGATAGGAGCAGCCGGACGTGTTCGAGTGGAAAGACAAATATGCCCTCGGTATCCACGAGATCGACGCCCAGCACAGGGCGCTGGTCGACCTGATCAACAGGCTCTTCGCCGCCATGCAGAGCGGTGCGGGGAAGGATGTGCTCGACGAGACCCTGGCGGGCCTGGCCGATTATTCGCGGCGTCATTTCCTGACCGAAGAGCTGCTGATGGGGAATTACGACTATCCCGACCTGGAGGCGCACAAGCGTGAGCACCGCGCGTTTTCGGAGGAGATCGCCTCCTTTCGCGATGCGTTCCAGTCCGGAAACACCGGCATCTCGATCCAGCTCATTTCCTATCTGCGGGACTGGCTCGATGACCACATCTGCCGGACCGATCACACCTACGGCGCGTTTCTGCGCGAGAAGGGGGTGCGCTAGCCCGGCGCTTCCCCTTCGTCCAGACCCGAATCAGTCCGATTCAAGCAGTTCGATAACCGCCCTGGCGGCGCTGCCGCTCGACTGCGGGTTCTGCCCGGTCACCAGGTTTCCGTCGACGACGGTGTTGTCGGCCCAGTCGGCGGCCGGCTTGAAGTTCGCGCCCGACCCCCGCAGCCTCGTCTCGAGCAGAAACGGCATCTTCCTGTCGAGTCCGACCGCTTTTTCCTCGCTGTCGGTGAACGCCGTCATGTCCCGCCCGATGGTGAAGGGGGTGCCGTTCTCCCGGACGACGTTGACGAAACAGCAGGGGCCGTGGCAGACGGCGGCGACCGGCTTGCCGGCGGCATCCATCCTCCGGATGAGGCGCTGGACGTCGGCATTGTCCGGCAGGTCGAACATGGTCCCGTGCCCGCCGGGGAAGAAGAGGGCGTCGTAGTCGTCCGGGTCGAAGCCGGAGTCGAGACGGGCGGTTTCGGCGAGTACGGCACGGGCTGCCGCATTCGCCTCTGTCGGGCTGAATTCCTCGAGGCTCGCCGGGTCGATCGGCGCCGGTCCTCCCCGGGGGCTGGCGACGGTCACGTCGTAACCGCGTGCCCGGAACAGGCCGTAGGGGACGGAGAACTCCTCGAACCAGATGCCGGTCGGATGGTCCGCGTCGATGCGGTCGTGGCTGGTGACGATCATCAGGACGGATTTGCTCATGACTTCACCTCCTTGTCGGTGCCATCAAGCATAGCATCGGAGGAGGGAGTTACAATGTCGCCGGTATACGCGGGGGAACCGGCTATCCCCCCCGTTTCCTCAATTCCTCCTGCACCAGCTTTTTCTGGTTCGGATTGAGGCGTTTGGACGCCAGCAGCGTGCTGAGGTCGCCGGTGCGCAGGTGCGGCAGGTAGAGCGTGAACCAGACGCCGGGGGTGTTGCGGTTCTTGAGCATCGCCATGCGCAGGTTCGGGCGGTTCTTCCACTTGGGGTGGCGGGCAATGACCGAAAGGGTGTCGGCCTTGGCCTTTGAGCTGTTGATGAACTGCAGGATCGCAACTTCCTTCAGCCGCGGGTTGTTGAGGCAGGCTTCGATCAGCCGGGGATCCCCCTCCTTGAGGATGGCGCCGGAGACGTCGGCCGTCGCCCGGCGGGCGAGGGTGATCTTGTTGCCGAGCTCGATCTGCGGCAGGCGCTGGATGATGGTCCGTTCGGCGGCGATCTTCTGGTCGGGGGTGACTCCTGGCTTGAAGCAGAGGTCGACCAGCTCGAAAAGATAGAGGTGCGGCAGCAGGGACAGGACGATCGGGCCGGGCGTTCCGGGATTTCGGACCAGGGCCTTCTTCAGGTTGCGGCTCTGGTGTTGCTGTTCGTACTGGTAGACCGCCTTGAGCAGATCCTCGCCGAGATCGACCCGGTTCAGCATGGCGAGCAGGTGGTCCTCGTTGAGGCGGGGGTTCTTCAGGCCGGCGCGCAGGACCTCGGGGGCCGGATCGGCGACCACCTGGAAGAGTTCCTCGCTGCTGGCCGTCAGGGCGTGGTGCAGCCTGCGCGCCAGTTCCGGATCGAGTCTCTGCATCTCCGGTTTTCTCATCGCCTCTCAGTCCGGCAGGGTCAGGACTCCCCGCCCTCGTCGAAAAAGCCGTACTCGCCGAGGAAGCTGTTCTTGAATTCCGTGAACGCGTTGTTTTCGATCGCCGTGCGGGCCTCGGCCACCATGGTGAGGTAGAAGCGAACGTTGTGGATCGCCGACAGGGTGGCCGAAAGCACCTCGTTGGCGTTGAACAGGTGGTGCAGGTAGGCCCGGCTGAAGTTTTTACAGCAATAGCAGTCGCAGGAGGGGTCGACCGGGTAGAAGTCGCGGCGGTAGCGGCGGTTTGTCAGGCGGATCTTGCCGCGCCGGGTGAAGAGGGTGGCGCTGCGTGCGTAGCGCGTCGGGATGACACAGTCGAACATGTCCATGCCGCGGTCGATGCTCTCGAGAATGTCCTCCGGCAGGCCGACCCCCATCAGGTAGCGCGGCTTGTCCTCGGGGAGGAACGGCTCGGTGTACTCGACCACCTTCTTCAGCAGCTCCAGCCCCTCGCCGACCGAAACGCCGCCGATGGCGTAGCCGGGGAAATCCATCTTGGTCAGCTCCTCGGCGCACTGCCGCCGCAGGTCCTCGTAGACCGAACCCTGAACGATGCCGAACAGCGCCTGGTCGTCCCGCTCATGGGCAGTGAGACATGCCTCGGCCCAGCGGAGGGTCTTCCTGATCGACCTGGCGGCGTAGTCATGGGTGGCCGGGTAGGGGATGCACTCGTCAAAGGCCATGATGATGTCGGCGCCGAGACGGTTCTGGATCTTCGTCGCCTCGCGCGGGCCGAGGAAAGTCTCCTCGCCGGTTACCTCGTTGCGGAAGCGGACGCCGTCCTCGCCGATCTGCTTCTTCGGCAGCGAGAAGACCTGGAACCCGCCGCTGTCGGTCAGGATCGGCCGGTTCCAGTTCATGAACCTGTGCAGTCCGCCGGCCTTCTCGACCAGCCCTTCTCCCGGCTTGAGATGAAGGTGGTAGGTATTGGCGAGGACGATCTGCGCTCCGGCCTCCTCGACCTGGGCCGGCGTCATCGCCTTGAGCGCGGCGTGCGTGCCGACCGGCATGAAGATCGGCGTCTCGATGATTCCGTGCGGCGTGGTGACGCGACCGCGTCGGGCTTTGCTGGTGGCATCCCTGTTGAGCAGCTCGAATTGAAGCATTTCGTCTCTGGAATCCGTTTAAGGATGAATAAAAACCGTTTGCGCCGGACAATAGCAGATGCGCATTCCGACTGCAACAGAAACCGGAGTTGTGAAGTCAGGAATTTTCATTAAAATGACGAGCTGCCGAGTGTGAAAAATACCAGCAATGATGCGCCTTAACGCTGTTTGTAAGGTGTATACAGTGTGCAATTTTTCGGTTGACACACCGCCGGTGCGAATGGTACTTAGAACAAGTTTTACTGCCAGTAAAAACGCCCGGTTTCGCCCGGCGTTCGGCGGTCTCCCGAACCGCTTGATTTGATTCGATTTTTTGTAGGTGTCTCATTGTCTCCGGACCGGATATCCGCGGGCTGCTGCATCCGGGATTCTAACTGTCACACAAGGGCTTTCCCGATCAGTCCACCCTGCTGCCGGGAAATTGATTTTGGTGGGGATTTTTCTATTAGCGTGCGGATTCATTAAAGGATTCGCGATTAACGTCACAAGGGAAGAAACATGATTCTGACGCAAAGTTCTGTGGGGAGAAAGATCTTGGTGGCGGTGACCGGCGCTCTGCTGGTTGCTTTCATCTGTGTTCACCTGCTCGGGAACCTGTCGCTCTTTGCTGGCGCCGATGCGATCAATGCCTATGCCGAGAAGCTGCATAGCCTTGGTCCGGTCGTCTGGGTTTTCCGCCTGGTGATGCTGGGGATTTTCGCCGTGCACGTCATTTTCGCCGTGCAGCTGACCATCGAAAACTCCTCGGCCCGTCCTGAGGCCTACATGCAGAAGGTCAACGAGGAGGCAACCTTCATGAGCCGGTCGATGGTCGTGACCGGTGCCGTCCTGCTCGCCTTCGTCGTCTATCACATTCTGCATTTCACCGTCCACATCGTCGGCGTCGAGAACGTCGAGTCGCTGGTCGACGCATCCGGCCGCTTCGACGTCTACACCATGGTCGTTCAGAGCTTCAACAACATGGCGATCTCCGGCATCTACATCGTCGCCATG
This sequence comes from Desulfuromonadales bacterium, assembly GCA_041592975.1. Classification (GTDB taxonomy): domain Bacteria; phylum Desulfobacterota; class Desulfuromonadia; order Desulfuromonadales; family UBA2294; genus BM707. The sequence goes on along the minus strand of JBFHOZ010000136.1, from coordinate 648 downwards.
GTCTGCCTGTTCCTGCACCTGGCCCACGGTATCGGCAGCCTCTTCCAGACGCTCGGCCTGACCAACGACCGTACTTTCGACGGTATCGGCAAATTCGGCAAGGTCGTCTCCATCGTACTTCTCATCGGTTATGTCGCAGTCGTCTTCTGCGGCGTAGCAAAATAGATAGGGGGTAACACAGTGATACTCGACGGTAAATGTCCAACAGGACCCATTCAGGAGAGCTGGGACAAGCACCGCTTCGACATGAAGCTGGTCAACCCGGCCAACAAGCGTAAGTTCAAGGTTCTCGTCGTCGGTACCGGCCTCGCCGGTGGCGCCGCCGCGGCCTCCCTGGGCGAGCTCGGCTACAATGTCGAGGCATTCTGCTACCAGGACAGCGCCCGCCGCGCCCACTCGATCGCCGCCCAGGGGGGGATCAACGCCGCCAAGAACTATCCGAACGACGGCGACAGCATCTACCGCCTCTTCTACGACACCATCAAGGGGGGCGACTTCCGCGCCCGCGAGGCCGACGTCTGGCGTCTGGCCCAGGTGTCGAACAACATCATCGACCAGTGTGTCGCCCAGGGGGTCCCGTTCGCTCGCGATTACGCCGGTTACCTGGACAACCGCTCCTTCGGCGGCGCCCAGGTCTCCCGGACCTTC
>JBFHOZ010000135.1:0-6328 GCA_041592975.1 Desulfuromonadales bacterium | reverse complement strand
TTCGATTACCGCGGCTACGGACGCAGCCAGGGGAAGGCGAGCGAGAGAGGACTCTACGATGACGGCCGCGGCGCCCTTGCCTGGCTGAAAAACCGCGGCGCCGACCAGAGCGACATCATCTATTTCGGCCGATCGCTCGGAGCGGCCGTCGCCGTGCAGATGGCGCTGGAGGCGCCGCCGAAGGCTTTGATCCTCGAGAGCCCCTTCACCTCGGTCGCCGCCATGGGGAAAAGGCACTTCCCCATTCTCTACCGCCTGCTCGGCTGGCTGATTGCCGCAAGGTACGACAACGGGGAGAAGATGCCGCGACTGAAGACGCCGCTGCTGCTGATTCACGGCACCGCCGACAGCATCGTCCCGGCATCCATGGGGAAGGAGCTGTTCGCCCTCGCGCCGGAGCCGAAGCAGCTCTATTTGATCGAGGGGGCCGACCACAACGACGGCCATTACCTGCACACCAGTCACTACTGGCAGACGTGGCGGCAGTTTCTGCTGCGCGCGTCGCCACGACGCAATGACGGGACATGACGCCATGAAGACCTCCGCAACCATCACCGCCCTGCTGCTGGCCGTGTCGCTGCTGCTGGCCGCCCCGGCGGCGGCGCAGACGAAACAGGATGCGTTCGACCTCTATATCGCGCCGACGCTCGACGAGCGGCTCGACAGCTGGCTGAAGATGCCGCCGGAGCTGCAGCCGACCATTCACCTGGTGGAAAACATCTACCCCGGCCAGCCCTTCTCCCTGCGGCTGCTGTTCAGGAACTACGCCCTCTCCCCCCTGAACAACGCCCACATCACCTACGACGTGCAGTTTTTCGGACCGGACGGCGAGCCGACCGCCGACCGGGGGGAGGACCTCCTCGGTTTCCAGGGGAGCGTGAAGGGGAGTCATTACATCATCATCAACCAGCAACTGCTGCGGGTGTTCTTCGACGACAGCTACCCCTTCGGGGAGTACCGGATCGTCGTCACCGCCACCGATCACCAGGCGAAGAGGACCGCCGTTAAGAGCGGCACCATCAGCTTTTTGCCGTTCGAGCGGCGCGGCAATTTCGTCAGCTTCGACTTCTTCACCTTCTGGATGCGCAACTACTTCCGCCAGCCCGACGTCGGCAAGGCCCTCTTCGGCCTGCTGCAGTATTTCGAAAAGGATCTCGACTGGATGCAGCAGAACACCGCGCTGCTCGCCTTCGCCGACCGCCTGCTCGAGGACAACCCCTGGATATGGGACCACCTTGCCCGGCATTACAACGCGACGCCGGAGGACCGTGACGGCATTATCGCCCTGATGGCGATCAACCGCTACCGCATCCCGGCCCTGACCGATACCTTCGATGAAGAGCAGGCGGCCTGGCACGCCGCCGCCGCGACAATGGCGCCCCCGGAAACGACCACAACCGCCACCGCGCCCCGGCAGCTCGACAGCCTCTGGGGCGACTTCTACGCCACCGGGCACATCGCCCCGGTCGAGCGCATCGTCCGCCTGCTGCGCCCGTTCGCTCCGGATGTCGCGACTGACTCCACGGCCGAAACGGTCGACCGGAAGGCCTACCGCACCCTGGTCGAAAACGGCCGGGAGGTGCCCGTGGTCGCCAGCTACTGCAGCTACCTGCTCGAGCACGGCGAGGTCTCCCCGCAAAACATGGCCCAGTTGCGTCTGGCGCTCGAGGTGATCAAAAAGAGCCTGGAGGAAGACAAAAAAAATGCCCCTACCTCTAGCGAGATAGGGGTCCCCCTCCGGAACTGAATTATAAAGGATTAGAAGGTCATCCCTCCGCGAGCTTTGGCCAGAAAAAGGCGTGACGCCTTTAAGCTGTCCGTTCATACTGTCCATTATAGATACGATTTCTTACATTTTTCTTACATTTTCGAACTTTTTTCACTTTTCAGCAAAAAAAATGCATGTTCCGGGCGTTTTCATCCGGGAATCGGGCCGAGAGCGACCGGTACCGCAGCCTGTCGCCCCCGCTGCCGGGGGAGGCGACGCATCTGAACAACGGTGGAGAGGGAAGCCTGCGGGTGGCGCCAGCCGCTATTTATCTTCCTGGAAGCGACCGGCGGGCCCGGGTCGCCAGGGCGATTCCGGCGGCGATCAGGCCGATGCCGAGCGCGTGGAACCAGAGGAAGGACTCGCCGAGGAACAGGATCGCCATCAGGCTGCCGAAAACCGGCATCAGGTGAATGAAGAGCCCGGCCCGGTTGGCGCCAATCAGCTCGACGCCGCGATTGAAGCAGAGGTAGGAGACGATCGACGGGAAGACGGCGACGTAGCCGAGGACCAGGAAGGTCGGCAGGGATGGCCGCATCGCCCGGACGGTGAAGTGCTCCCAGAGAAAGAGCGGCAGCAGAATCACCGTGCCGAGCCAGAAGGTGGCGGCGATGAAGGAGAGAGGGTGCACCTTCGGCCGCAGCCGCAGCAGCGTCGAGTAGCCGGCGTAGCAGAGAATCGCCGCCGACACCAGCAGGTCGCCGCGATTGAGCTCGAGGCCGGCGATCAGGCCGACATCACCCCGGGCGATGATGGTCGCCGCCCCGGTGAGCGAGACGAGGATGCCGGCCGCCTGTACCAGGCCGACCCGCTCGCCGAAGAGCAGCAGGGAGAGGGTGACGATCAGCACCGGCATCAGCGACTGGATCAGGAAGGCGTTGATCGCCTGGGTGTACTGCAGTCCGCTGTAGGCCAGGGTGTTGAACGCGGCGATGCCGAGGGTCGAGAGCAGCAGCACCGCCGGCCAGTGGCGGCGGATTTCCGGCCAGTCGCGCCGCAGGAACCGCCAGGCCGGCCCGATGATCAGCAGCGCGGCGCCGGCCCAGCGCCAGAAGGCGAGGGCGATGGGCGGGATGTCGCCGTGGAAGGCCCGGCCGAGAATGAAGTTGCCGGCCCAGAACAGCACCGCCAGGGTCATCAGGATGTAGGGGCGATCTTTCAGGCCGAAGGTGAACATGGGCCGGTATTCTACGCCAGACCGTGCAGAAAACAATCGAAATCGTCACCTAGAAGACCGGGCGTCAACGCCGCCGCCGATATCGGGGCGGCGCATTCGAGGCCGAAGACGGAAACCTCCGGGCTACCAGACCGGGGCGAGGGCGTTGCTGGAGATGTATTCCTCGATGATGTTCATCTCGGTGGCGCCGATATCGAGGAACTGCAGCCCCATACCGACCGGAAGGTCCTTTTTCGACGGGTTGGCGGCGCTGTTGATCCAGGCGACGCGCGCCCGGCAGGCGACGCTCAGGCTGTCGCTCGGCAGGCTGAATTCGACCTTCAGCTCGCTGTCGACCGGCAGCAGGTCGTCGGCGGCGATAAACAGGCCGCCGGTGTTGAGGTTGACCGTATAGTCGCTGAGCAGGCTGTCGCTCCCGCCGTAGCTGACCTTGATGTGCACGGCATAGCGCGGTTCCTTCCGCTCGTGGACGTCGAGATACTTCTTCGCCACCGAAAGGAAGTTCGCACGGTTGATCGGCTTGGTGATGATTTCGTCACAGCCGGCCGCCAGGCAGCGCTCGCGGTCCTCTTTACTGCCGGCCGAGGTGACCATGACGACCGGGATGTCGCTGCCGGATTCCTTGATGATCCGGCAGCACGCGTCACCGTTCATTTCCGGCATGTAGAGGTCCATGTAGACGAGATCGGGCCGCTCGGCCTCGACGATCTCGAGGGCCTGACGGCCGCTCGCCGCCGTCAGCACCTCGATAGTGTCCTTGCGCTGGAAAAAGGTCTTTTCCAGCTCGATGAACAGCTTGACGTCATCGACCAGCAGAACCTTCTTCTTCGGAATCTGCATCGTCGCCATCCCTTTCTTTTCCACGTATGTGTCCCTTGTCAGATTATTCAACGCAATGTTCCTTAACAGAATCGGAAACGGCCCGGATTTCCGGGATTACAAAAGCAGAAAGCGGGCCAAATTCACGAGCGGCACAACAAACAGAACGTCCTCCCGAAAAAAAACATCCGGCCGCCAGCGATTCACCATCAAGCCCTGTAAGTTCTTATAGGGTGGAACATTTTTCCCGGGACAGGATGGTCCGGTCATATGCCGACCGGCAGGCGATATGACCGGAGCCTGCCGCCCCGCCATTAGCAGGCACCAATCTCCCGGCCGTTCTGGTGCACTTCTTCTTTGACGGATTATTAATAATTTCCTATAGTCAGGGCATTGCGCTAATGGGAGGGGGCGCCCGCGAACCTGTTTTCAATGCCGCCCTGACGACCCCAGAGGCGGCTTTCTTGTTTCCGGGATGGCGTGATGTCGGACTTCAGGATCGCAAAACTTTCCGCCAGGCCGCTGCTGCTTTTCCTGCTGATGATCGGCCTGATTTTCCTGTGCGAGTTCCTCCTGATGGAGCTTGTGCTGCCGCAGCTTCCGTCGCGCGGCAACGAACAGGCGCTGATCGACGCCGCGCTGCTCGCCTCCGTCATCACCCCGGCGCTCTATCTTCTCTTCTTCCTGCCGCTGCGCCGACAGGTAGAATCCCTCGAGCGCGCGCACCGGGAAATCGGCCACCTGCAGCACACCATCGAAATTTCGCAGCAGCTCGGCAAGATCGGCGCCTGGAACCTCGACCTGCGCCGGAACGAGCTGACCTGGACCGACGAGGCGCACCGGATATTCGGCGTGCCGCTGGGGAGCAGGCTGACCTACGAAGATTTCCTCGATCGCGTCCACCCCGAGGATCGCGGTCTCGTCGACCGGAAATGGCAGGAGGCAAAAACCGGCAGGGCATACGACGTCAGGCACCGCATCATCATCGACGACAAGATCAAGTGGCTGCGCGAGAAGGCGAAACTGGACTTCGACGCGGACGGCACCGCGATTCGCGCCATCGGCTTCGTTCAGGACATCACCGACTTCATGCTGATGAAGGAAAAGGCGATCCGCGCCGGCCAGCTCGCCACGGTCGGCGAGGTCTCGACCATGGTCGCCCACGAGGTCAACAACCCGCTCTCCGGCGTGATCGGCTACGCCCAGGTCTTCAGCAACAGGGCCTGCGAGGGGTGCGACAACAGGGAGTTGATCGGACGCATCGTCAAGGAGGGGGAGCGTATCGCCAAAATCGTCAGGGGGTTGCTGACCTTCGCCCGCAAGCCCGACGAGGAGAAGAAGGCGCATCGCGTCGAGCCGATTATCGTCGACGCCCTCAACCTGATCAGGGCGCAGATCGACAAGAAGGAGATCGCCCTCGAGTTCGACATCGACGAGAACCTGCCGATGGTCCTCTGCAATGCGCAGCAGATCGAGCAGGTCATCCTCAACATCGTCCGCAACGCCTACCAGGCGCTGCTGAATGCCCCCCTGGAAGGCGAGGAGAGAAGGCTCATCCGGCTGCAGGCCACCGAAACAGAGCGCGACAGGCAGCGCTTCGTGAGGATCAAGATCGCCAACAACGGCCCGAACATCCCGGCATCGGTCCTGGAACGCATCAAGGAGCCGTTCTTCACCACCAAACCTGCAGGGATCGGCACCGGTCTGGGCCTGAGCATCTCCAACGACATCCTCAAGGACCATGACGGTCACCTGGATATCGACAGCGTACCGGGGGAGCATACCGAAATGGCCCTCTGGTTGCCGGTATCCGTAAGCGCTCAGCCGCTCGCCGCTACCGGAAAGACGGGGGCAGAATTCACAGCAAATCAAGGAGAAGCATTCTCGCCGCATGCTGACGAGGATGGACCTTTTTCAGCGATGTGAAAACGCTGCCCCACTCCTGATTGCCATGGCATTATTAGGCCTTCGATTCTTGTCGAATGCGCATTTTGTATTTGCATTTTTCTGGGGGGACGTTTAACAGGAAGAATGACGCGCACACGCCGAACCCTTTTCCGGAAAATAAAAACGGCACAAACCCGAGGAGAATGCCATGAACAAGCCGACTCGATTTAGAACCGTATTCATTTCACTATTCATCCTTTTGCTGGTTGGTTGCTCCCTGAAAACGGGCCGCCCGTTCCCGGTTGGCCCGGTCCAGGATATCAAGATAGGCGTAACGACCAGAGCCGACATCAGGCAGGTTTTCGGCGAACCCTGGAGAACTGGAATCGAAGACGGGGCAAGAACCTGGACCTATGGCCAGTACACCATAAAGAACTCACGAGATCTCCTGATAAGATTCGACGACAAGGGGTTCGTAAAATCGTACAGTTTCAGCTCTTCATTTCCTGAAGACAAGACGTTTTGATGTTTCTACAGACAATCCAATCGCCCGCAAGAAAAGAGCCATCCTCAATGAAGACGATGGCTCTTTTCAATATGGCGGCGCCGGCGTGGGAACCGGTGCCCCGTTTGAACGGGGAGATCGGGTATACTCGTATCAGGTCAACGGAAACCTT
>JBFHOZ010000134.1:0-6331 GCA_041592975.1 Desulfuromonadales bacterium | reverse complement strand
GCCTTCACCTCGCCCGAACCCATGGCTTCCGCCAGTACCTTCGTGATCGCTGCCGTCAACGTCGTCTTGCCGTGGTCAACATGACCAATCGTGCCTATGTTGACATGCGGCTTTGTTCTCTCAAATTTCGCTTTGGCCATTTCTGATGCTCCTTACCTTTTATTAACCCTTGTTTTTTTCAATGATTTCCAAGGCGATCTGCGACGGCACCTGCTCGTAGTGATCGAACACCATGGTGTAGGTGGCGCGCCCCTGGGTCGCGCTGCGCAGATCGGTTGCGTATCCAAACATGTTCGCCAGCGGCACGTGGGCGTTGATGACCTGGGCGCCGCCGCGCATGTCCATTCCCATAACCTTGCCACGACGGCTCGACAGGTCGCCCATGACGTCGCCCATATACTCCTCGGGGACAACGACCTCGACCGCCATCATCGGCTCGAGCAGGACCGGCTTGGCCTTGGCCGCGCCTTCCTTGAAGCCCATCGAACCGGCGATCTTGAAAGCCATTTCGGAGGAGTCGACCTCGTGATAGGAACCGTCGAAGCAGGTAACCTTGACGTCAACGATCGGGAAGCCGGCGAGCACGCCGTTGCGGGACGCCTCCTCGGCGCCCTTGCCGACCGCGGGGATGTATTCCTTCGGAATGACGCCCCCCTTGATCTCGTCGACGAACACGAAGCCGCCGCCCGCTTCGAGCGGCTCGAGGCGGAGGTGACAGTCGCCGTACTGGCCGCGACCGCCCGACTGACGGGCGAACTTGCCCTGAACCTCGACGGTCTGGGTGATGGTCTCGCGGTAGGCGACCTGCGGGGCGCCGACGTTGGCCTCGACCTTGAATTCGCGCCGGAGGCGGTCGATGATGATCTCGAGGTGCAGTTCGCCCATGCCGGAGAGGATGGTCTGGCCGGTCTCCTCGTCGGTACGGACCCGCAGCGACGGGTCCTCGGAGAGGAGCTTGCCGAGGGCGGTACCGAGCTTTTCCTGGTCCCCCTTGGTCTTCGGCTCGATGGCGATGTGAATGACCGGCTCGGGGAATTCCATCGCCTCGAGCAGGCTCGGCGCCTTGGGGTCGCAGAGGGTGTCGCCGGTGGTGGTGTGCTTCAGGCCGACAGCGGCGGCGATGTCACCGGCATAAACCTGGGTGACCTCCTCGCGCTTGTTGGCGTGCATTTTCAGCAGGCGGCCGAAGCGCTCCTTCTTGTCCTTGGTCGAATTCAGGATCGTCGCACCCGACTCGGCGACGCCGGAGTAGACACGGAAGAAGGTCAGCTGGCCGACGAACGGGTCGGTCATGACCTTGAAGGCAAGCGCCGCGAACGGGCCGTTGTCCTCGGCCGGACGGGTCAGTTCCTCGCCGGTGTCCGGGTTGACCCCCGGAATCGGCTTGACGTCGATCGGCGACGGCATGTAGTCGACGACCGCGTCGAGCAGGGTCTGAACGCCCTTGTTCTTGAAAGCGGAACCGCAGAGGACCGGGTTGATGTCGAGACGCAGGGTGGCGCCGCGGATTCCGGCCTTGATCTCGGCAACGGTGAGCTCCTCGCCGCCGAGGTACTTCTCCATCAGCTCCTCGTCGTTGGCGCTGATCTCCTCGATCATCACCTCGCGGGCCGCTTCGGCGTCGACGAGCAAATCGTCCGGGATCTCTTCGACAGAGTAGTTGGCGCCGAGGGACTCGTCGTCCCAGATGATCGCCTTCATCTCGACGAGATCGATCAGGCCCTTGAAATGGTCTTCTTTTCCGATGGGGAGCTGGATCGGCACCGGGTTGGCGCCGAGACGGTCCTTGATCATCGATACGCCGCGATCGAAATCGGCGCCGATGCGGTCCATCTTGTTTATGAATGCGATTCGCGGAACCCCGTACTTGTCGGCCTGGCGCCAGACGGTCTCCGACTGGGGCTCGACGCCGCCGACCGAACAGAAGACGGCGACCGACCCGTCGAGAACCTTGAGGGAGCGCTCGACCTCGATAGTGAAGTCGACGTGTCCGGGGGTATCGATGATGTTGATGCGGTGCTCTTTCCAGGTACAGGTGGTCGCAGCCGAGGTGATGGTGATGCCACGCTCCTGCTCCTGCTCCATCCAGTCCATGGTGGCGGCGCCATCGTGGACTTCACCGATCTTGTGGGAGACACCGGTATAGTAGAGGATGCGCTCGGTCGTCGTCGTCTTGCCGGCGTCGATGTGCGCCATAATACCGATGTTGCGGTTTTTTTCGAGTGCTACTTTACGTGCCACTGTCTTGAGACCTTCCAGATTCCGTTAAATCGTTATTACCAGCGGTAGTGAGCGAAGGCCTTGTTGGCTTCGGCCATGCGATGGGTATCTTCCTTCTTCTTGACCGCAGAGCCGCGATTGTTGAAGGCGTCGAGCAGTTCGGCGGCAAGCCTCTCCTGCATGGTTTTCTCACCGCGGCCGCGGGCGTAGCTGATGATCCAGCGCATCGCCAGGGCGTTGCGGCGGTCCGAGCGGACCTCTACCGGAACCTGGTAGGTCGAACCGCCGACACGGCGGGACTTGACCTCGACAGTTGGGCGAACGTTTTCGAGAGCCTTCTTGAACTGCTCGAGCGGCTGATCGCCACCGCGCTGCTCCATCAGGTCGAACGCACCGTAGACGATCTTCTCTGCGGTGCTGCGCTTGCCGTCCAGCATCAGGTTGTTGATGAACTTGGCAACCAGTCGATCGTTGAACTTCGGATCCGGCAGGATCTCGCGCTTGGGAACTTCTCTTCTTCTAGGCATAACGTCCTCTCAGACTCACTTGATCAGTTTACTTGGGCCGCTTGGCGCCGTACTTGGAACGCCCCTGGCTGCGATCCTTGACCCCGGCGAGGTCAAGGGTCCCGCGGACGATGTGATAACGCACGCCCGGCAAGTCCTTGACTCGGCCGCCACGGATGAGGACCACGGAGTGCTCCTGCAGGTTGTGGCCGACGCCCGGGATATAGGAGGTCACCACCATGCCATTGGTCAGGCGGACACGGGCGACCTTGCGCAGAGCCGAGTTCGGCTTCTTCGGGGTCGTCGTATAGACACGGGTACACACACCACGCTTCTGAGGATTATTCTGAAGCGCGGGCGCCGTCGACTTTTTAACTTTGCTTTTGCGTCCCTTGCGGATCAACTGATTGATAGTCGGCATTTAATTCTTCTCCCGAAAATCGCTATTCATAAAGTAAAAGAACAAAAGTTTTCCTGCGAGATCTTCCTCGCGGAAAACTCGCCGAATTTAGCAACCCGCCCGGCCCTTGTCAAGGACTTTTTTCGGGCGGGATTGTTTTTTCTTCCCGGGGGCTAATCCTGGTCCAGAGCTTCCTCGACCGGCTCTGAATCCTCGACCCCCGCCGCCAGGCTTCCCATCTCCTCGGCAACCTCCGCATCGACTCCTTCGCCGACGATTTCCGGCAGTTCCTCAGGGTCCTCGATCAGCAGCTGGGCGCCGCGGTACTTCATGACGCCGGTGCCGGCCGGGATCAGGCGACCCATGATGACGTTCTCCTTCAGACCCCGCAGCGAGTCGGTTTTGCCCTCGATAGCGGCCTGGGTGAGAACCTTGGTGGTCTCCTGGAAAGAGGCGGCCGAGATGAAGGAGTCGGTCGACAGCGAGGCCTTGGTGATGCCGAGCATCAGCGGCTCGCCCACGGCCGGGGTTCCCCCCTCGGCCAGGACCCGCTGGTTCTCCTCCTCGAAAACAGTCCGCTCGACCTGGTCATCGAGCAGGAACCGGGTGTCGCCGACATCCTTGATACGGACACGCCGCAGCATCTGGCGGACGATGGTCTCGATGTGCTTGTCGTTGATCTTGACCCCCTGCAGGCGGTAGACTTCCTGGACCTCGTCAACCAGGTACTTGGAGAGTTCCTTCTCGCCGAGAACGCGCAGGATGTCGTGCGGGTTGCTCGAACCGTCCATCAGCGGCTCGCCGGCCTTGACGTAATCCCCTTCGTGAACACTGATGTGCTTCCCCTTGGAGATAAGATACTCCTTCGGCTCGCCGACCTCCGGGGTGACGATGACCTTGCGCTTCCCCTTGGCGTCCTTGCCGAAAGTGACGACACCGTCGATTTCGGAGATGACCGCGAACTCCTTCGGCTTGCGGGCCTCGAACAGCTCGGCGACGCGCGGCAGACCACCGGTGATGTCCTTGGTCTTGGTCGTTTCGCGCGGGATCTTGGCGATGATGTCACCGGCGCTGACCATCGAGTCCTCGGCGATGACGATGTTGGCGCCGACCGGCATCATGTAGCGGGCCGGGTTGCCGTTCGGCAGCTTGGCGGTCTTCCCTTCGTCATCCTTGAGGGTGATGCGCGGACGCCTGTCGGCCGCCTTCGACTCGATGATGACCTTGCGGGAGAGTCCGGTGACGTCGTCGACCTGCTCCTCCATGGTCACCCCTTCGATCAGGTCGCCGAAGCGGATCATGCCGGAGACCTCGGTCAGGATCGGCATGGTGAACGGGTCCCACTCTGCCAGCAGGGCGCCCTGCTTGACCTTGCCACCATCGGGAATCGGCAGCTGGGCACCATAGACGACGCCATAGCGCTCGCGCTCACGGCCGGTCTCGTCGACCACGGCGATCTCGGCATTCCGGTTCTTGACCACATGCTGCCCGGCGCTGTTCCTGACCGTCTTGAGGTCGATGAACTTCAGGGTCCCGTCGAAGCGCGCCTCGAGAGAGGTCTGCTCCGCTTTTCGCGACGCGGTGCCGCCGATGTGGAAGGTCCGCATGGTCAGCTGGGTACCCGGTTCGCCGATCGACTGGGCGGCGATGACGCCGACCGCCTCGCCGAGGTTGACCATGTGGCCGCGGGCAAGGTCACGACCGTAGCAGGTCGTACAGATGCCGTGCTTGCTCTGGCAGGTGAGAACCGAGCGGATCTTCAGCTTCTCGATACCGGCATTCTCGATCTTCTTGACCAGGAGCTCGTCGATCTCCTTGTTGGCTTCGACCAGGACCTCGTCGGTGACCGGATCGTGAACGTCCTCGAGGGCGGTCCGGCCGAGGATGCGGTCCCCCAGCGGCTCGATCACCTCGCCCCCCTCGGTCAGCGAAGCGACCTCGATGCCGTCGAGCGTGCCGCAATCCTGCTCGGTGATGATCGCATCCTGGGCGACATCGACCAGGCGGCGGGTCAGGTAGCCGGAGTTCGCCGTCTTCAGGGCGGTGTCGGCCAGGCCCTTGCGCGCGCCGTGGGTCGAGATGAAGTACTGGAGAACCGTCAGGCCTTCGCGGAAGTTGGCGGTGATCGGCGTCTCGATGATCTCGCCCGACGGCTTGGCCATCAGGCCACGCATCCCGGCGAGCTGACGGATCTGCTGGGCGGAGCCACGGGCGCCGGAATCGGCCATCATGTGAATGGCGTTGAACGACGGCACCTTCACCTTCTTCTTGCTCTCCGGATCGGACAGCTCGTCAACCGAGAGGTTGTCGAGCAGGATCCCGGCGATATCCTCGGTACATTTGGCCCAGATGTCGATGACCTTGTTGTAGCGCTCGCCGTCGGTGATCAGGCCCTCGGTGTACTGCTGCTGAATCTCGGTGACCTCGGCAACCGCCTCATCGATGTACTTCTGCTTGGTCTCCGGAATCTGCATGTCGTCCAGACAGATCGAGATGCCGGCCTCGGTCGAGTAACGGTAGCCGAACATCTTCAGCTTGTCGGCAAGAATGACGGTCTCCTTGTTGCCGGCAAGACGGAAGGCGGCATCGATCAGGTCGGCCACCTGCTTCTTGGCCATGACCTTGTTGATGTACTCGTACGGGATCGAGTCCGGAACGATCTCCTTCAGCAGAATCCGGCCGACAGTGGTTTCGACCAGCTCCGGCTCGCGTCCTTCGCCGGTCACCATGCGGACCTTGATCTTCGCCTGCAGGTCGGCCTCGCCGGCATCAAAGGCGATCCGGACCTCGTCCTCACTGGAGAAAACCTTGCCGGAACCGGGGACGAAGGCCCGCTCGCGGGTCATGTAGTAGAGGCCGAGAACCATGTCCTGCGACGGAACGATGATCGGCTTGCCATGCGCCGGCGAGAGGATGTTGTTGGTCGACATCATCAGGACGCGGGCCTCGATCTGGCTCTCGATCGAAAGCGGGAGATGAACCGCCATCTGGTCGCCGTCGAAGTCGGCGTTGAAGGCCGAACAGACCAGCGGGTGAAGCTGGATCGCCTTGCCCTCGATCAGCACCGGCTCGAAGGCCTGGATGCCGAGGCGGTGCAAGGTCGGCGCGCGGTTCAGGAGCACCGGGTGCTCGCGGATCACCTCGTCGAGGATGTCCCAGACCTCCGGACGCTCTTTCTCGACCAGCTTTTTCGCCTGCTTGACGG
>JBFHOZ010000133.1:0-6347 GCA_041592975.1 Desulfuromonadales bacterium | reverse complement strand
GATGCGCAGGGCGATCACCGTCAGGGCGGCGAGCAGCGTCGCCGGGGGGCCGGCCAGTTCGGTCCGGCTGAGGAGGACCAGCAGGATGGCGCCGGCGATGCAGACCGAGGCGTAGAGCGTCTCCTTGCGCATGATCAGCGGCACCTCGTTGGAGAGGACGTCGCGGAGCACGCCACCGGCGGTGGCGGTCATCACCCCGAGGAGGATGGCGCCGAGCGGGCCCATCCGGTAGCTCATCGCCTTCTGGGTGCCGATGACGACGAAGGTGCCGAGGCCGACGGCGTCGAAGTAGAGCAGCGGGTTCTTCAGGAAGGTGATCCGGCGGTTGAAAAAGAAGACCAGCAGGGAGACGCCGAACGAGATGTAGAGGTAGAGCTCGTCCTTGAGGCAGAACGGCGGGAAGTCGCCGAGCAGGATGTCGCGCAGCGTGCCGCCGCCGGTGGCGGTGACCACCCCGAGGACGAGGACGCCGAGCAGGTCCATCCGGTTGCGGATGCCGGCCCAGGCCCCGGAGGCGGCGAACGCCGCGGTGCCGATCAGATCGAGCGTGTAGAGCAGTGTCATGACATCCTCCGGTCGCGGCGAGGATAACGGTTCGCGGTGCGAATTGCAAGGGTGAGATGGGCCGCCGGCTGTGCTAGAATGAGGTCCGAATCCGCAGAAAGGAGCCGGCATGTTTCTCCCGATCGGCGATACCCCCAACCCGCCCGGAACCCCCTTCGTGACCTGGGCGCTGATCGCGGCCAACGTCGCGGTCTTCGTCCTGGTGACCCTGCCGCTTTCCGGCCGCGGCGTCAACGCCGGCGATCCGCTGCTGTACGAGTATATCAGGATCCTCGGCGAGCGGAACCTGCCGCCCGAGCTGATCCTGCAGAACATTTCCGCCTACGACCTCTTCGTCATCCGCTACGGTTTCCGCCCGGCCGAGGCCTCGATCCTGACCCTGTTCAGCGCCATGTTCCTGCACGCCAACTTCATGCACCTGTTCGGCAACATGCTCTTCCTCTGGATCTACGGCGACAACGTCGAGCACCGGCTCGGCCCGGCCGGCTTCCTGTTCGCCTATCTGATCACCGGCGTCGCCTCGACCGGGTTCTTCTCGCTCTTCACCCTCGGGTCGCAGGTTCCGATGATCGGCGCGTCGGGGGCGATCTCCGGGGTGCTCGGCTTCTACTTCGTCTGGTTCAAGCGGAACCATGTCAAGGTGTTCGTCTTCCTCTTCCCCTTCCTCATGAACACCTTTTTGATCCCGGCCCGCATCGTCCTCGGCTTCTACCTGGTGGTCGACAATCTCTTCCCGTTCCTGTTCTCCTCCCCCGGCGCGGGTGGCGTCGCCTACGGCGCGCACATCGGCGGATTCGTCGCCGGCATGGCGATCGCTGCGGGCCTCGACCGTCTCCCCGGAATGCGCAAGGTGCAGCAGATGCGCCGGGAGGTGCCGTCGGAGCGGCGTCGCCGGCAGGCGGGCGAGGACGACCTGACCCCGGCGCAGGCGATCGCCATGCACCTGCGCGAGGGGGATTATGCCGGGGCGGTGAACCGCTTCTTCTCCCTCTCCTCCCGCGAGGAGAGGCTCGGGGTTCACGCCGACGTGGTGCTGGCGCTCGGCGAATACCTGCTCGGCATCCGCGCCTACGAGGAGGCGCAGACGCTGTTCCGCCGGTTCATCGCCGAGCGGCCGAACGACCGGGAGATCGACCGGGCCTTCCTCGGCGCCGGCAAGTCGATGCTCCACCAGGCGCGGCACATTCCGAGCGCCTACCAGTACTTCCTGTCGGCAATCGAGACCGCCCGCAGCCGCGATCTCGCCGAGGAGGCGCGGATGCACCTGCGGGCGATCGAGAAGCTGGGGGAGAGAACATGACCCGGTCGAAATCCTTTATGGGCATCTGGTTTCTTTTGACTTTGGCCTTTGCCCTGATGTTCTGTATCCTGTAATGATGTATCACTACTTTGACTACGAAGAACCGGTCTTCCGCCCGCCGTCCGAGGCGCGCTCCCTGATTTTCCAGATCACCATCGGCTGCTCGCAGAACGACTGCACCTTCTGCGGCATGTACAAGATGAAGTCGTTCCGTTGCCGCACGGTCGACGAGGTGCAAACCGACATCGAGGCGATCCCGGCGCATCACCGCGCCCGCGTCCAGCGGGTCTTCCTCGCCGACGGCGACGCCCTGGTCTATCCCCAGTCCGGCCTGGTCGCGATCCTCGACACCCTGGCCGACAGGTTCCCCAACCTCGCCCGGGTCGGCATCTACGCCTCGCCGAACAGCCTGCGCACCAAGAGCGTCGCCGAGCTCGAACTGCTGCGCGCGAAGAAGCTGCGCATCCTCTACTTCGGGCTGGAGAGCAGCGACGACCCGACCCTGCTGCGGGTGCAGAAGGGGTATACCGCCGCGGCGATGCTCGAGCAGTGCCGCAAGGCGCAGCAGGCGGGGATGAAGCTGTCGGTCACCGCCATCCTCGGCCTGGCCGGCCGGGAGCGCAGCCGTGAACACGCCGCGGCGACGGCCGCCTGGATCACCGCGCTGTCGCCGGAGTACTTCTCCCTGCTGACCCTCTTTCCGCGCCACAACGAGGCGTTCTTCCGGGGGATCACCCGCCAGACCCGGGGGGATATCCTCGAGGAGGCCCTTGAGATCGTTCGCGGACTGAACCCCGGAAGGACCATCCTCCGCTCAAACCACGCTTCCAACTTTCTCAACCTCGCCGGCAGCTATCCGAAGGACCGTGAACGGCTGATCGCCGAGACCGAAGAGGCGATCCGCCTGGCCCGGCAGCATCCCGGCTGGTTCGACCAGTTGCCGGATTACTCCGAGGCGCATGTCTGAGCCGCCGGCAGCGGCGCTCAAGGTGTAGAATATTCTTCATCCGGTTGTCGAAAATCCTTGAATCCTCCCGGCAAGCTTGCCGTCCTTTTTTTCAAATATCTGAAAAATAATGATAAAATAACATGGCACGAGAGGTGCTTATGTATATCGTGATGCGCACGACTGGCGACTCTATATCGGTGAATGATGTGAAAAAAATGCTGTGCAAAACCCTGCTGCTGTTCCTCGTCTGGGCGGCTCTGCCGGTGGCGGGCGCCCGCGCCGCTGAAGACGACGTCGTCCTGCAGGCGCTGATCGACGCGGCGTTGGCCGAAAACCCGGCCCTGATGGCGGCACGGCAGCAGCAGGCCGGCGCCATGCACCGGATCGGACCGGCGGGCGCCCTGGCCGACCCGACCCTCTCCTTTGCCTTCTCCAACTACCCGGTCGACAGCTTCGAGTCGGACGTCACGCCGATGACCGGCAACGAACTGCAGCTGGCGCAGAGGCTGCCGTTTCCTGGCAAGCTCGGGGCGAAGAAGGAGATGGCGGCGCAGGAGGCACTCTGGTACGAGGGGGTGTACGGCGAGGCCCGCATCGAGCTGATCCGCCAGGTGCGGGAGTCGTATTACCGCCTCTACGTCGTCGACCGGTCCATCGAAACGGCGAAAATGAACCTCGACCTGCTCGGCGACCTGTCGAAGCTGGCCGAGACCCGCTACCGGGTCGGACAGGGGAAACAGGCCGATGTTCTCAAGGTTCAACTTGAACGGAGCCGGCTGCGCGACCGGCTGATCCAGCTGGAGCAGAGCCGGACGACGCTTCAGGGGAATCTCAACCGGCTGGCCAGCCGGCCGGTCGACGGCCCGATAGAGATTCCGGCAATCCTGCCGGCGGCACCCGCGCCGACACGGGAGCTGGACGAGCTGCAGGCGCTTGCCGAGGAGCAGCGGCCGCTGTTTGCCGGCTGGAAGGCCCGGATCGAGAAGGTGCGCCAGCAGAAGGAGCTGGCCCGTCTCGAGTATCGCCCCGACGTCACGCTGTGGGCCGGTTACCGGTTTCGGGACGACAACCTGCCGGATCAGGGAACCGACTTCGCCAGCGCCGGCATCAGCCTGAACCTGCCGCTCAACCGGTCGCGCCGCGCGGCCGAGGTGGCGGCCGGTGAATCGGCCCTGAACCAGGCCTACAACCAGTTTGCCGACGTCCGTAACCAGGTGCGCTACGCGGTCGACGAGTCGTATCATGACGCCCGGCGCAGTTACCAGCTTGTCGAACTGTACCGGACCGGCATTCTTCCCCAGGCGCGCCAGGTCTACGCGGCGTTGCTCTCCGCCTACCAGGTCGGCAACGTCGATTTCCAGGAGCTGCTGACGGCGCTGCTGACCCTGAATCAGTATGAAACGGAACTGCACCGGGCCACCGGCGACGGCCTGCGGGCGACTGCACGCCTTGCGGCCGCGGTCGGCGAACCGCGGGCGGTGGAACCGGTCGCCCGGAACACGGAGAAATAAGCGATGATCCGACCCCGAATACTCCTTCTGTCTCTCCTCACCCTGTCCCTGGTGCTTCCGGCACCGTTTGCCCACCTGCATCGCGGGCACGGCACGGAAGGGTGGCTGTCGTCAGCCTTTGCGGCTGAACAGAAATACACCTGCGGTATGCACCCGATGATCGTCGTCGACGAACCGGGACTCTGTCCGATCTGCGGCATGGACCTGGTGCCGCTGGAGCCTGCCGGCGGCGGTAAGTCCGCCGGCGAGCGGAAGATCAGGTACTGGGTGGCGCCGATGGATCCGACCTATATCCGCGACGAGCCGGGGAAGTCTCCCATGGGGATGGACCTGGTTCCGGTCTATGAGGATGAGGCGACCGGCGGCGTTATCGTCACCATCGACCCGGTGACAGTGCAGAACATGGGGGTGCGGACGGTCAGGGCCGAGAAGCGCACCCTGCAGCGGACCGTGCGGACGGTGGGGAACGTCGTCCCGATGGAGCCGCGCCAGTTCTCTGTCAATTCCAAGGTGAACGGCTGGGTGGAGACGCTCCACGTGAACGAGACCGGGCAGCGTGTGCAGCGGGGACAGAAACTGCTGGAGATCTACAGCCCGGAGCTGGTGACCGCCCAGCAGGAGTACCTGCTGGCGCTGGCCAACTTCGAGGCGGTGCGGCAGAGCCCCTTCGCCGATATTGTCGACGGCGCCCGGCGCCTGCTCGAGGCCTCGCGCAGCCGTCTCGCCTACTGGGACATCACCGACGGCCAGATCGCGGCGCTCGAGGAGAGCCGCCAGCCCCGCCGCACCCTGACCCTGCACGCCGGGCACCGCGGCATTGTCATGCTCAAGAATGTCGAAAGCGGCATGTTCGTCAAGGGGGGGGTGGAGCTGTTCAAGATCGCCGACATCGGGAAGGTCTGGGTGATGGCCGACATCTACGAGTACGAGCTCCCCTGGGTCAAGGCCGGCCAGCCGGCCGAGATCGTCCTGCCGTTCGTCGGCGGCAAGACCGTCCGCGGCGTCGTCTCCTTCATCTACCCGTTTGTCGAGCCGAAGACCCGTACGGTCAAGGCCCGGATCGAACTGGACAACCCGGAGTACGAGCTCAAGCCGGACATGTACGTCAACGTCCGGATCCATTCCGATCCGGTCCGTGAGGCGCTGGCCGTCCCGGTCGAGGCGGTCCTACGCTCCGGGGAGAAGGAGACGGTCTTCGTCGCCCTCGACGGAGGGCGGTTCGAGCCGCGCCTGGTGCGGACCGGGGTCCAGAACCAGGAGGGGTACGTTCAGGTGCTGCAGGGCCTGATGCCGGGCGAGGCGGTGGTGACCAGCGCCCAGTTCATGCTCGATTCGGAGAGCAAGCTCAAGGCGGCGGTCCAGAAGATGATGCAGCCGCAGCAGGCCCCGGCCGCTCCGGCCGGCGCCGGCAGCAAAGGGGATCTCGATGACCTGTTCGAGGATAAGCCGGCAGGGAAGAAGGAGAATCTCGATGACCTGTTCAGGTAGCCGTGCATCCGGTCCGGCCGTAGCAGGGGGCCTCCCGAGGGGTGAACATGCTTGAGCGCATAATCGCCTGGTCGATCGACAACAAGTTCATGGTGGTGCTGCTGGCCCTGTTCCTGGTCGTCGGCGGCGTCTATTCGATGTACCGCACCCCGGTCGACGCCATTCCCGACCTGTCGGATGTCCAGGTCATCATCATGACCGAGTACCCGGGTCAGGCGCCGCAGGTGGTCGAGGACCAGGTCACCTATCCGCTCACCACGCAGATGCTCTCGGTTCCGCAGGCCAAGGTGGTGCGCGGCTACTCGTTCTTCGGGCTGTCCTTCGTCTACATCATCTTCGAGGACGGGACCGATCTCTACTGGGCCCGCTCGCGGGTGCTCGAGTATCTCAACTACGCCTCGGGCAAGCTGCCGCGCGGAGTGAACCCGAGTCTCGGCCCGGACGCCACCGGCGTCGGCTGGGTCTACGAGTACGTGCTGGAGAGCGACCGGCACGACCTTCAGCAGCTGCGCAGCATCCAGGACTGGTACCTGCG
>JBFHOZ010000132.1:0-6368 GCA_041592975.1 Desulfuromonadales bacterium | reverse complement strand
CGTGTTTCGCCGGGTAGGCGGGACCGCGGACATTCAGGTGAACGTGCGCGTGATCACCGCCACCAATCGTTCGCTCGAGCAAATGATGAAGGAAAAGAACTTTCGCGAGGATCTCTACTACCGGCTCAATGTCTTCCCGATCCACATTCCGCCCCTGCGCGAGCGGCGCGAGGATATCCCGCCGCTGCTCGATCACTTCCTGAAGCGTTTCAGCCGGGAGTTCAACAAGGATATCGCCGAGGTCTCGCGGGAGGCGCTCGATCTGCTGATGCGCTATTTCTGGCCCGGCAATGTCCGCGAACTGCGGAACGTCGTCGAGCGGATCTGCATCATGCACAACGAGGCGGAGATCCGTCCGGAATTCCTCCCTGCGGAGATATGGGGAGACGGGCCGAGCAGGGAGGCGCCGTTCAGTTTCGAAATCCCGCCGGAGGGGATCCTGCTCGAGGAGATCATCGGCGACATCGAAAAGGAGATGATCGGCAAGGCGATCCTCATCACCGGCGGCAACGTCGCCAAGACCGCGCGGATCCTCAACGTGCCGCGCGGTACGCTGCGGTACAAGCTGGAAAAGTACGGACTCGGATAGCCCTGAAAGGTGGCGAAAGATCGGGAAAGCGGCTGAAAACGGCCGCTTTCTTTTTTTGTTCGGCAGTCAGGGGGGGGTGAAAAGGTTCCCTAAATCGGCATGTTGACAGGATCAGGTCAAGTTGGCACTCCGCTTGCTCAAGGGTGTTTCCGATTGTGAACCGCTCACCTTCTGAAAACGGAGAATGTCAACGATGACCGCACTGATGAATCGCCTCTGGCAACTGCACGACGAAACCAAGGCTCTGATCCTCTTCCGGCCGCTCGACCTTCTGAGGCGCTTCCGGCGCGAACATATCCACCTGAACGAATCCCGCCAGGAGCACGATGTCGACCTGGCCGACGAAATGGAGGAAGCCCCGGCGGAGCACGCCAACCGGATCCAGCCCGGACCGGACGGCCTCGAGGAGGGGGACCCGCGCCCCTACACGACCCGGCAGAAAATCGGCCTGCTGCTCGGCCCGCTCCTCTTTGTCCTGATGCTGGTCGCCCCGGCACCGGCGGGGATGGAGCCGGCCGCCCAGAAGATGGCGGCGGTGGCCTTGCTGATGGCGACCTGGTGGATGTGCGAGTCGATACCGATTCCGGCGAC
Organism: Desulfuromonadales bacterium; assembly: GCA_041592975.1. Lineage (GTDB taxonomy): Bacteria > Desulfobacterota > Desulfuromonadia > Desulfuromonadales > UBA2294 > BM707. The sequence goes on along the minus strand of JBFHOZ010000132.1, from coordinate 5,188 downwards.
CAGCCTGCTTCCGATCCCGCTCTTTCCCTACCTCGGCATCATGGACACCAAGAAGGCGACGGCCCCTTACGCCAGCCACCTGATTTTCCTGTTCATGGGCGGCTTTATTATCGCCCTCGCCATGCAGCGCTGGAACCTGCACCGGCGGATCGCCATGAACATCGTCAGGACGGTCGGTTTCTCCCCCGCACGGCTGATCTTCGGTTTCATGGTGGCGACCGCGGCCCTGTCGGCCTTCGTCTCCAATACCGCCACCACGGTCATGATGATGCCGATCGGCCTGGCGATCATCAACCACGTCGTCGAGGAGGGGAAGAAGGAGGGTCTCGACAAGGTGATCGACTTCTCTCCGGAAAAATTCAATTTCGGCCTTAACCTGATGCTCGGCATCGCCTACGCCGCCTCGATCGGCGGCATGGCGACCCTGATCGGCACACCGCCGAACACGGTGCTGGCCGGATACCTGCAGAAGACCTACGGCTTCGAGATCACCTTCGCCGCCTGGCTCAAGGTCGGCGTGCCGCTGGTCGTCGTACTGCTGCCGCTCTGCTGGCTCTGGCTGATCAAGTTCGCCAATCCCCTGAAGCTGAAGCGGGTTCCCGGCGGTCGTGACCTGATCAACGCGGAGCTGCGCAAGATGGGGTCGATGAACTCCGGCGAGCGCTGGACCGCCGCCGTCTTCGGCCTCACCGCCCTCGGCTGGATCTTCCGCAAGCAGATCGGCTTTCTCTTCCCCGATCCGAAGCTGGTGACCGATGCCGCCATCGCCATGACCGGCGCACTCCTGCTTTTCCTGATCCCGATCGACCTGCGCAGGAACTGCTTTGTCATGAACTGGCACTGGGCCTCGAAAATGCCCTGGGGCGTTCTCATCCTGTTCGGCGGCGGACTCGCCCTGGCGAGCGGCTTCAAGGCGACCAGACTGGCCGACTGGATCGGCTCCCAGGTCGGTCTGCTCGACCAGGCGCCGATCCTGGTGCTGATCATCGCCGTGGCGACGCTGATCATCTTCCTCACCGAGTTGACCTCGAACACCGCGACCACCGCCATGGTCATGCCGATCCTGGCGGCAATCGCCGTCGGCCTCGGCCAGAGCCCGCTGCTGCTGGTCGTCCCGGCCGCCATCGCCGCATCCTGCGCCTACATGCTGCCGGTCGCCACCCCGCCGAACGCCATCGTCTTCGGCTCCGGCTACGTGACCATTCCGCAGATGGCGAAGAGCGGCTTCGGCCTGAACATCATCGGCATCGTCGTCACCGTGGCCGTGACCTACCTGCTGGTCATCCCGGTTTTCGACATCGTCATCGGCGAGCTGCCGGCCTGGGCGCAGGCGATCGGCAAGTAACCCACAAAAAATGTAAGGCCCGGTTCCCCGACCGGGCCCTGTTGCCCCGTTCCACTCCTCCTCCGGAACGGGGTATTTTTTTTGAAAAATCTGCGTAAAAGGATAAGGATTTAACAAGAACGGCCGGTCGATTTTTAACCTTTATCCTTTGACCTTAATCCTTTATCCTGTCTACGAGCGGGTGCTCCCGTCGGATCCGTTTCACCCTGCACAAACGCAAATATATTCAATGCCGGAGAGAACATGCTTCTGCGCAAGCGGATCGAAATAGAGGGTGTGGTCCAGGGGGTCGGTTTCCGACCCTTTGTTTACAACGCGGCCAGGCACTGGGAGGTGGCCGGGTTCGTGCTGAATAACGGTCGCGGTGTCGTGATCGAGGCGGAAGGGGACTTCGGCAAGCTCGCCGGCTTTCTCTGGACGGTCCGGTCCGACATCCCGCCGCTGGCATCGATTACCCGCTTCGACGTCACCGACGCGGCACCGTGCGGGGAACACGCGTTCGTCATCCGCGAGAGCGACGGGGAGACGCGGGCCGCGGCACAGATCTCTCCTGACACCTTCGTCTGCGACGACTGCCTCGCCGAGCTGTTCGACCCGGCGGACCGTCGTCACCGGTACCCGTTCATCAACTGCACCAACTGCGGGCCGCGCTACACCATCGTCACCGGCATCCCCTACGACCGACCGAAGACGACGATGGCCGACTTTTCGATGTGCCCCGCCTGCCGGGCGGAGTACGACGACCCGGCGTCGCGCCGCTTCCACGCCCAGCCGAACGCCTGCCCGGCGTGCGGTCCGCAGGTGTCGCTGTGCGACGCCGCCGGCAACCCGGTCGCCTACGACGACCCGGTCGAAAAGGCGGTCGAACTGCTCAAGGCGGGGAAGATCGTCGCCGTCAAGGGGTTGGGGGGGTACCACCTGGCGGTCGATGCCGGCAACGACGCGGCCGTCGGCGAGCTCCGGCGGCGCAAGGAACGGGACGAGAAGCCGTTTGCCCTGATGGCCTTCTCGACCGGGGAGGTGCTCGATTTCTGCAGCGCCGAAGCCGAGGAGGTCAAGCTCCTCGCCGGGGTCGAGCGGCCGATCGTCCTGCTGCGCAAGAAGAAGGGGCACCGGGTTTCGCCGCAGGTGGCGCCGCGCAACGATTTCTTCGGCGTCATGCTCCCCTATACGCCGCTGCACTACCTGCTGCTGAAGGACAACTTCACCGCCCTGGTCATGACCAGCGGCAACATCTCCGACGAGCCGATCGCCTACGAAGACGACGAGGCCGCGACCCGGCTGCAACAGATCGCCGATTTTTTCCTGACGCACAACCGCCGCATCCATACCCGCACCGACGATTCCATCGTCCGGCTCATGGCCGGCAGGACCCTGATGCTGCGCCGTTCGCGCGGCTACGTGCCGCGGGCGCTCTTCCTCAAGGACGAGGTGCCGCCGGTCCTGGCGACCGGGGCCGAGCTGAAGAACACCGTCTGCCTGACCCGTGGAGACCAGGCCTACCTCAGCCAGCATGTCGGCGACCTGAAGAACAGCGAGGTCTACGAGTCGTTCTGTCGCACCATCGGCCACCTCGAGAACATTCTCGAAATCGAGCCGGTCGCCATCGCCCACGATCTGCATCCCGACTTCTACTCGACCCGCTATGCCGAGGAGCGCAGCGGCATCGAGCGGATTCCGGTGCAGCACCACCACGCCCACCTGGCGAGCTGCCTGGCCGAGAACGGTCACGACGGCGAAGCCATCGGCATCATCTTCGACGGCCTCGGCTACGGCATCGACGGCAACATCTGGGGGGGGGAGTTCCTGGTCGGCGGGTACAAAAGCTTCCGCCGGCTCGGCCACTTTTCACACATCCCGATGCCGGGGGGGGACGCGGCGGTGAAGGAACCGTTCCGCATGGCGCTCAGCTACCTGTTCCGGGTCTACGGCGACGAGCTTCCCGACATCCCCCTGGTCCGGGCGATCCCGAAGAAGGAGCTGACGCTTTTCAGGCAGATGATCGACAAGGAACTGAACGCGCCGCTGACCTCCAGCTGCGGCCGGCTGTTCGACGGGGTGGCGGCCCTGGTCGGGTTGCGTCATGTCGTCTCCTACGAGGGGCAGGCGGCGCTGGAGCTGGAACAGGCGGCCGACCCGCTGGCCGACGGCTGCTACCCCTTCAACCTGGTCAAGGACAGCGGCGGCTTCTGTCTCGACTATCCGGCGCTGATCACCGCCGTCGTCGAGGATATGCAGGCGGGCGAAACGGTCGCCACGATCAGCGGCCGGTTCCACAACACCCTGGCCAACGTCGTGCTCTCGGCCACCCGCCGGATATGGAACCTCACCGGACTGGAGACGGTGGCGCTCTCCGGCGGCGTCTTCCAGAACAAGCTGCTGACCGAGAAGGTGGTGCAGTCGCTGCGCGACGACAGTTTCACCGTGCTGACCCACTCGCGGGTGCCCCCCAACGACGGCGGGCTGGCGCTCGGACAGGCGGTGATCGCCGCGCACCAGGTGGGGTTCGATCATTGAGCGGGGTGGTCCACAGCCTGGCCGGGCTCGGCTGGTCGCATTTCTTCCAGCAGCAGCTCGAGCTCGCCGATATCGAAACTCTCGTCCCGGCGCGGGTCTTCGCCCTGCACGGCCAGCTCCTCGATATCATCGGCGAAGCCGGCCGTGCGCAGGTTTCCCTGCCGGGGACCTGGAAGCACGCCGAATTGGAAGACCTGCCGACGGTCGGCGACTGGCTGCTGGTCGACCCCGAAACGTTTCAGCCGGTCCGTCTGCTCGAACGCAAGAGCCTTTTCAAAAGGATGGCCTCCGGCCGCGACGTGAGAATCCAGCTCCTCTCCGCCAACGTCGACACCCTCTTTATCGTCACCTCCTGCAACAGCGATTTCAACCTCTCGCGCCTCGAGCGCTACCTTGCCCTGGCGTTCGACGCCACGGTTGAACCGGTGCTGGTGCTGACCAAGGTCGACCTCTGCGACGACATCGCACCGTTCCTCCGCGAAGCGCGATCGCTGCGCCCCGGGCTGCTGGTCGAGACCGTCAATTCCAGGGCTGCCGAATCGGTCAATCGATTACGCTCCTGGTGTGGTGCCGGGCAGACCGTCGCCCTGGTCGGCTCCTCCGGCGTCGGCAAGTCGACCATCATCAACTCGCTGATCGGTGACGAGGTCCAGGCGACCGGAGACATCCGCGAGGCCGACGAGAAGGGGCGCCACACCACCACCGCCCGCTCGCTCCATTTCCTCCCCGACGGCGGCCTTTTGCTCGACAGCCCCGGCATGCGCGAGCTGCAGCTCGGCGACTGCGAGGCCGGCATCGCCGAGGTGTTCGACGAGGTCGAGGCGGTCGCCCGCCAGTGCAAGTTCCGCGACTGCCGGCACGAAGGGGAGAAGGGGTGCGCGATCGAGAAGGCGTTGGAGAATGACGAACTCGATCCGCGCCGGGTTGAGAATTACCTCAAGCTGCTCGCCGAGCAGGAGCGGATGAGCGAATCGCTGGTCGAGAAGCGGCGCAAGGACAAGGCGTTCGGCAAAATGGTCAAGGCGGCGATGGCGGTGAAGAAGCGGGAGAAGAGTGAATAACTTTTTTTGACTGGATCGAGACTTTCTTTCTCATAAGTCAGCATTTATAGGAATAGTCTGAATTGAGGGAGATTCAGCCCTTCATTAGAAATAGTAGGATAAATAGGAAAGACCCTTTGATTGACCGACCTTAATAATTCAAGTACAGTGATCTTTACTATTTATGCAGCAATGTAAGAATCTGTAGCTCGGAGGGGGGCAAGCAGGATCGATTCAAACCACTCTGTGTGCAGGGTGGTTTTTTTGTCGGGAGTTCTTTGTGCCG
>JBFHOZ010000131.1:0-6412 GCA_041592975.1 Desulfuromonadales bacterium | reverse complement strand
CTTGTAGGCGGCGCCGTTGGCGCAGTCGAGGACGATCTTCAGGCCGTTGAGGTCGAGGTCGCGCGGGAAGGAATGTTTGAGGAAGACGATGTAGCGGCCGGCGGCGTCGTCGATCCGGTAGGCCTTGCCGACATCCGAGGCGATCGGCCGTACCGCGTCGATCTTGCCGGTGTCGATCAGCGCCTCGATCTCCATCTCCATGCTGTCCGGCAGCTTGAAACCGTCGCGGGAGAAGAACTTGATGCCGTTGTCCTGATACGGGTTGTGCGAGGCGGAAATCATGATGCCCGCGTCGGCCCGCATCGACGCGGTCAGGAAGGCGATGCCGGGTGTCGGCATCGGGCCGATCAGATAGGCGTCGACCCCCATCGAGCAGATGCCGGCGACGAGGGCGTTTTCGATCATGTAGCAGGAGAGCCGCGTGTCCTTGCCGATCAGGATCCGGTGACGGCGGTCGTCGTTCTTGAAGAGATAGGCCGCCGCCCGACCGAGCTGCATCGCCACTTCCGCGGTCATCGGGTAGACGTTGGCGACGCCGCGAACGCCATCGGTACCGAACAGACGCCTTGCCATGCTCACCTAGGCTCCTTTCCTGCGCGCCGGCTTGACCGGGCTGATGGTGACATCGATCTCAACGGCCTTCTGCTTGGGATCGAGGGAGGAGAACTTGCCGACGTAATTCAACGGAACCTGCAGCTTGAAGCTCTCGCGGACCGCCGTCACGTCGATCGGTTCCGTTTCCACCTCGCTGATGTTCTTCAGTTCGCTGCCGGCCCCATGGACCGCCACCTGGGGCGGCCTGATATCGATCTTCTCGATCTTGAGACCCTCGGGGAGGACACCGGAGAAGACGGTGCGCACCGGCACGTTCTTGGTCTGGATCTTCTCCAGCCTGACATCAATCACCGCCGGAGAGAGACGGGTCACCTTCAGGCTCCGCGGCAGGCGGAAGCGCTCGTCGAGACGCTTGAACGAGGTTGTTCCCGGCGAGAGCCCCTTCAGGTCGACCTCGATCTTGAGGTCGTCCGGCGACAAATTGAGCAGAACCGTACGCGGCCCGGAAATCCTGACATCGATCAGGCTCGGAATCTCGCTGGTCACGATCAGCCCTTCCGGGAGGTTGCGCAGGTCCAGCGGCACAGGATACCCCTTTTCGAGATTCTGCTCCCCCATGACGAAGAACCAGAGGATGAGGGCGAACACGAACGCCAGGATCTTGAGCATCAGATTTTCGGTCAATACGGCCATCATGTTTTTTTCTTCTTTTTCCCCTTCGGCTTGATGCGGGGTTCGAGCAGACGCTTCAGCACCCTCTTCAGGGCGGTGCTGTCGAGATCTCGGGTCAGACGGCCACCGACGACGATCGAGACCTTGCCGGTCTCCTCGGAAATGACGATCGCCACCGCATCGACCAGTTCGGTCAGGCCGATCGCCGCCCGGTGCCGGGTTCCGAGCCTGGAACTGATCGAAACATCCTGGGACAGCGGGAGGAAACAGCCGGCCCGCTTGAGCCGCCCTTCCTGAACGATCAGGGCACCGTCGTGAATCGGCGAACCGGGCTGGAATATCGACTGGATCAGGTCGCTCGACACCTTGGCGTCGATGTCGGTGCCGACTTCGAGGAAATCGTTGATGCCGGTCTCCCGCTCGATGACGATCAGCGCCCCCTGCCGCTTCCCGGCAAGACTGAGAGACGCCTTCGTCAGCTCCTCGACCAGCTCCGACTCCTCGCGGAACGAGAGGTCGGCGAAGAACGGGTTGCGGCCGACATGAATCAGCGCCCGGCGGATATCGTTCTGGAAGATGACGATGATCACCAGGATGATCGAAGCGAGGAAATTGTCGAGAATCCAGTGCAGGGTGTAGAGCTCGCCCATCTGCGAGGCGACATACACCATGAGAATGACCGCCAGGCCGAGCAGCATCTGCACCGCCCGGGTTCCCTTGATCAGCAGAAAGATCCGGTAGATGATAAAGGTGACGATGGCGATGTCGAGCAGGTCGAGCAGCCATCTGAAATCCTGGAAAAATTGCACCGTGTCACCCATGTTCACGTCCCGTCAATGTCGAATCTGCCGGCGCCGGTCACCGCCCAGGCGACATCCGCCGCCTCGCGCGAGAGCCGGACGTCGTGCACCCGGAAGAGCCTGGCCCCGGCGGCGACGCCGAGGGCGACCGTCGCCAGCGAGCCGGCCAGCCTGTTTTCGGGATCCTCCTGCTGCAGAATCTTGCCGATAAAACTTTTGCGCGAAGTGCCGAGAAGAATCGGGCAACCGAGAACCTTCAATTCACCGAGACGGCGCAACAGCTGCAGATTCCCTTCGACGCTTTTCCCGAACCCGATGCCGGGATCCACCGCAATCCTGTCAAACGCGACTCCGGCACCCAGCGCTTTTTCGATCGCCGCATCAAGATAGCCGATGACCTCCGCCATGACGTCGCGATAGGCCGTATCCCGCTGCATCACCTCGGGTCGCCCGCGGGTGTGCATCAGGAACAGTCCGGCGCCGCTCCCGGCGACCGCGGCGGCCATTTTGTCATCGAACTGCAGGCCGCTGATGTCATTGACGAAATCGGCGCCGGCGGCGACCGCATCCATGGCGACGGCGGCCTTGGTGGTATCGACCGAAATCGGCACCTCGCTTGTCGAGCGGATCGTCTCGATGGCCGGCATGATCCGGTCGAGTTCCTCCTGCGCGCTGACCGGCCGCGAACCGGGCCGGGTGCTTTCGCCGCCGACATCGATCAGGTCGGCGCCTTCATCGACCATCTCCCCGACCCGCCTGAACAGGGCATCCCTCGTGGAATAGCGGCCGCCGTCAAAGAATGAATCGGGCGTGACATTGAGTACGCCCATGATTCGCGGCCGGGAAAGGTCGATCCGGCAACTGCGACCGGAGATGAAATCCGGCGGGATGGTGCCGCCTTCATTCCTCCCGGCCGTCTCAGTCATCCGACGCCGGGTTGGCCTCGCTCAGGCACGGCCCCTCGGAAGGTGCGACCGTTTCGCCGCCCGCCTCCCCGTCGTCCTCGGCCTTCTCCCCGAAGACGATCCGCTTCAGCTCCTCCCCTTCGAGGTTCTCCCTCTCCAGCAGGGCATCGGCGACGTCGTTCAGGGCCTTCCGGTGCTCCTTGAGGATTCCGGTGGCACGGTCGTAACACTCCTGGACGATGCGACGGATTTCGTTGTCGATGTCGATGGCGGTCGCTTCGCTGTAGTTCTTGGTGTGACCGAAGTCGCGACCGAGGAAGACCTCGCCTTCCTTGTCGCCGAACGTCAGCGGGCCGAGCTTGTCGCTCATTCCCCATTCGCACACCATCTTGCGCGCCATGGCGGTCGAACGTTCGAGGTCGTTGGAGGCGCCGGTCGTGATCGAATCAAAGGTCAGCTCCTCGGCGATGCGGCCGCCGAGCAGGGTGCAGATCTTGGTGTACAGGCCGGCCTTGGTCTCGTTGTACTTCTCCTCTGCCGGCAGGTACATGGTGACCCCCATGGCCCGGCCGCGCGGAATGATCGACACCTTGTGCACCGGGTCGGCACCGGGGAGGAACAGGGCGACCAGGGCGTGCCCCGCCTCGTGATAGGCGGTCACCTTCTTCTCCTCTTCGGTGATGACGAGGGACCGCCTCTCGGCGCCCATCAGGACCTTGTCCTTGGCCGCCTCGACGTCCTCCATCTCGACCTTCTTCTTGTCGGCCCGGGCGGCAAGAAGGGCCGCCTCGTTGATCAGGTTTTCCAGATCGGCGCCGGAGAACCCCGGGGTCCCCTTGGCGACGATCTCGAGGTCGACATCCTCGGCCAGCGGCGTCTTGCGGGCGTGCACCTGGAGGATCTTGGTCCGCCCCTTGACGTCGGGGCGCGGCACCATCACCTGGCGGTCGAACCGGCCGGGCCGCAGCAGGGCGGGATCGAGAACGTCGGGGCGGTTGGTGGCGGCGATCAGGATGACCCCTTCGTTCGACTCGAAGCCGTCCATCTCGACCAGCAGCTGGTTGAGGGTCTGCTCCCGCTCGTCGTGGCCGCCGCCGAGACCGGCGCCGCGATGACGGCCGACGGCATCGATCTCGTCGATGAAGATGATGCACGGGGCGTTCTTCTTCCCCTGCACGAAGAGATCGCGGACCCGGCTGGCGCCGACGCCGACGAACATCTCGACGAAATCGGAGCCGGAGATCGAGAAGAACGGGACGCCCGCCTCGCCGGCGATCGCCCTGCCGAGCAGGGTCTTGCCGGTGCCAGGAGGACCGACCAGCAGCACCCCCTTGGGGATCCGGCCGCCGAGCCGGGAGAACTTCTTCGGATCCTTCAGGAAGGAGACGATCTCCTCCAGTTCGTCCTTCGCCTCGTCGATGCCGGCGACGTCGTTGAACGTCACCCGCGCCATGGTATCGGAGAGCAGCTTCGCCCGGCTCTTGCCGAAGCTCATCGCCTTGCCGCCGCCCGACTGCATCTGCCGCATGAAGAAGATCCAGACGGCGATCAGCAGCAGGATCGGCCCCCAGGAGATCAGCAGGGTAAACCAGAAGCTGCGGTCCTCGTCCGGCTTGGCCTCGATCACCACCCCCTGGGCGCGAAGGTCGGCGATCAGGTTCGGGTCGTTCGGCGAATAGGTCTTGAACTTGCTGTTGTCGACGTAGATGCCGTTGATGTCGGAGCCCTGCACGGTGATCTTCTGGACCCGGCCTTCTTCGACAGCGGTCAGAAAGGCCGTGTAACTGATCGGTTTCTGCTCCTGGTCCTTCTGACCCATCATGTTGAACAGCATGATCATGACCAAACAGATCACCAGCCAGAGCGCGAGATTTTTATAAAACTGGTTCACCTTACCCCCTAAATTCTTTGCGAGTGGAAATTTCCCTTGTAATCATGCATAAATACAAGGGTTCTGTAACACGAAAATTTAACATAAAAATTCGCCCCTCACAAGCTATTCAACCGCTCTCCCCCCCCTGAACAGGGCAATTTTCAAAAGTTTTTCCCCGGCGACCGGCCACGACCCCTCGCAGCGCCGCCGGCCGGCCAGCCAGATGATCCGCTCGCCATGACAGACGACGGGCGTGCGCTGGCGGCTCTCCCGGTCGATCTTGGCATCGATGAAGTAATCCTTCAGCAGCTTGCTTCCGGTCATCCCAGACGGGCGAAAGCGGTCCCCGGCCCGCGGCGAGCGGACGAGCAGGGGGAACGGGAGCGGCCCGGCGGCGAAGAGCGCCGCCACGCCGTCGTCGTCCAGGTCGTCGCCGACAACGACGCCAAGCCGCTCCCCGGTCGGCAGCAGGTACTCGCCCGGGCCGGGGATCTCGATTTCGAAGTCGATCTTTCCGGGCCGCTCCGCGGCGGCGAGCAGGCGGCCGTAGCGGCGCCCGACCCACATGCCGGGGAGGTCGAGATCGGCCTGCGGCCGGTTCGCCACCAGCAGCGCATCGATCCGGTCGATGTGTTCGGCCTCGATACCGGCGAGCGAGCCCCTGGCCCGGGCGAGGAACGCGCGCAGCGCGCGCCGCCGCTCGGCCCGGTCGAGCCGGACCAACTCCTCAACCGGAACCTCAAAGCCGTCTTCCGATTGCCGGCCGAAGCGGCCGAGGAAGGCACCGGACACTCCCTCCCAGTAGATTTCTTCGTCGGCCGCCTGCCGGCTGAGGCGGATGAGAGCGTCGACGATCTGCGGATTGTATTCGGCGAGGGCCGGCAGCAGCTGATGGCGGATGCGGTTGCGGCTGAAGGCCGGATCGCTGTTGCTGGCGTCTTCGCACCAGGAAAGGCGGTTCCGCCGAAGGTATTCGCGCAGCTCCTCGCGTCGGAAGGAGAGCAGCGGCCGGAGATAGGGGCCGCACTGCGGCTGCATCGCCGCCAGGCCGCTCACGCCGCTCCCCCGCAGCAGGCGGAACAGCACCGTCTCGGCCTGGTCGTCGGCGTGATGGCCGAGGAGAATCGCCCGGCAGCCCTGCTCCCGGGCGGCCCCTTCCAGAAACGCCCGGCGCGCCCGGCGCCCCGCATCCTCCAGGCCGATGCCGAGCCGGACGGCGTTCCCGGCGACATCCTCCTCGCCGACGGTCAGCGGAACGCCGAGGTCGCCGCACAAACGCGCGACGAATTCCGCGTCGGTGGCGCTCTCCGGACGGAGGCGGTGGTCGAGGTGGGCAACGACCAGCTCGAACGGATACCCCGGCGCCAGCCGCGACAGCAGGTGCAGCAGGGCGACCGAGTCGGCGCCGCCGCTGACCGCGACCAGCAGCCGGTCGCCGCTGCAGACCAGGCCGGAGTCGCGCAGGATATGTTCGAGCCGCTGCAGCATCGTTCAACCGGAAAAGAAAAAGCCCTCTCCAGGGACCGGAGAGGGCTTTTCGGAATGGTGGCGGTGCAGAGATTCGAACTCCGGACACTGCGGATATGAGCCGCATGCTCTAACCAACT
>JBFHOZ010000130.1:0-6565 GCA_041592975.1 Desulfuromonadales bacterium | reverse complement strand
GGCGACAACATCGCCATGAACATCGACCTGATCACCCCGATCGCCATGGACGAAGGCCTGCGATTCGCCATCCGCGAAGGCGGCCGTACCGTCGGCGCCGGTGTCGTCTCCAAAATTATCGAGTAATTGTAACCAGAAACTGAAAACACCCCCTGACCGGCCCGCCGGGCGGGGGGTGGGGATTGCTTATCATGCGCGACATCGTGACCCTTGCCTGCACCGAGTGCAAGCAGCGCAACTACACCACGACGAAAAACAAGAAGAACACTCCGGACAAGCTGGAATTCAGCAAGTACTGCCGCTTCTGCCGGACCCATACCGTGCACAAGGAAACCAAGTAGCGCGGGTGGTAGACGTTTTGCTGCAGGCCAGTAGCTCTAACGGCTAGAGCACCGGTCTCCAAAACCGGGTGTTGGGGGTTCGAATCCCTCCTGGCCTGCCATTTTTTTAGGACTGGATGTTCTCCTCGAAAGGGGTTTGTCATAGTGATTGGCAAAGTGAGTGAGTTCCTCTCGAACGTCAAGAGCGAACTGAACAAGACAACATGGCCGTCGAAAAAGGACACGTACGGTTCGACCGTGGTCGTCATCGTTCTGGTGATCGCCGTCGCCGTATTTCTCTGGCTGGTTGATTCGGCGCTTTCCCGCCTGGTCAAGTATCTCTTGAGCTGATGGACCGAGGAGTCACGAGCATGGCGAAGCAGTGGTATGGCGTACATACCTATTCCGGCTATGAAAACAAGGTCAAGCTGAATCTCGAAGAGAGGATTCGCACCCTTGGCGTCGAGGAGATGTTCGGCGAGATCCTTATCCCCTCGGAGACGGTGGTCGAGCTCAAGAAGGGTGAGCGCAAGACCTCGACCCGGAAGTTCTTCCCCGGCTACATCCTGGTCGAGATGGAACTGAACAACGAGACCTGGCATATCGTCAAGGATACGCCCAAGGTGACCGGGTTCGTCGGCGGCGGGCAGACCCCTCCGTCGATCTCGCCGGAAGAGGTGGCCCTGATCACCAGTCGCATGGAGGAGGGGGAAGATCGTCCGAAGCCGAAGGTCGAATTCGAGGTCGGCGAGACCGTCCGGGTTGTCGACGGACCGTTCCTCAACTTCACCGGCGTCGTCGAAGACGTCAACCCGGACAAGGGGAAGCTCAAGGTCATGGTTTCGATCTTCGGCCGGGTGACCCCGGTGGAGCTCGAGTTTATCCAGGTTGAGAAGACGAACTAGAGTATTCATGGATTGGCGGAATTGATCCGCCCGCCCATTTTCAAAGAGCAATAAAGCAGTCAAGGAGTTAACGATGGCCAAGAAGGTTATTGGGCAGATCAAGCTGCAGATCCCCGCCGGCAAGGCGAATCCGTCACCGCCGGTCGGTCCGGCACTCGGTCAGCAGGGTGTCAATATCATGGATTTCTGCAAGGCTTTCAATGCCAAGACGCAGAGCGAAGGCGACATGATTATTCCGGTCATCATCACCGTGTATGCCGATCGTTCCTTTTCGTTCATTACCAAGACCCCGCCGGCCGCCGTCCTGTTGAAGAAGGCGGCGAAGATTCCGAAGGGTTCCGGCGAGCCGAACAAGAACAAGGTTGGCAAGGTGACCAAGGCTCAGGTCAAGGAAATTGCTGAACTGAAGATGCCTGATCTCAATGCGTTCGATGTCGATGCTGCCATGCGGATTATTGAAGGAACCGCCCGCAGCATGGGCCTTGAAGTCGAATAAAACATTAGGCTCGTTGGAGTGAAAAATGCCTGGAAAGAATTACACAGAAGCTAAGGCGAAGGTCGATCGCAGTCAGGTCTACGAGCTGGACGAGGCTCTCGCCCTGATCAAGGACATGGCTTTTGCCAAGTTCGACGAGACGGTCGATATCTCGGTCCGCCTCGGAGTTGATCCCCGCAAGGCCGACCAGATGGTCCGCGGCGCCGTCGTCCTGCCGAACGGTCTCGGCAAGTCGGTTCGCGTGCTGGTGTTCGCCAAGGGGGAGAAGGCCCAGGAGGCCACCTCCGCCGGTGCCGATTTCGTCGGCGGCGATGACCTGGTCGAGAAGATCCAGGGGGGCTGGTTCGATTTCGATACCGCGATTGCCACCCCGGACATGATGGGGACCGTCGGCAAGATCGGCAAGCTCCTCGGACCGCGCGGCCTGATGCCGAATCCCAAGGTCGGCACCGTTACCTTCGAAGTCGGTCGGGCGGTCGAGGAAGCCAAGTCGGGCAAGGTCGAGTACCGCGTCGAAAAAGCAGGTATCGTCCACGCGCCGGTCGGCAAGGTCTCCTTCGAGGTCGACAAGCTCAAGGGGAACATCCTCGCCCTGATGGACGCCCTGATCAAGGCGAAGCCCTCTTCGGCAAAAGGAACGTACCTGAAGAAGGTCAGTGTCTCGAGCACCATGGGGCCGGGGATGAATATCGACGTCTCTGCGCTTCAGACTCTGGTCAAGTAAATAGCTGAATACAGACAGCCGGATTTTCCGGCTGCTTCTGCTCCCGGTCAAAGAAAACAGGCACGCCGGACAATGGCGTTTAATGGTTCGACCGCCTGTCGAGGCTGGACATGGTCCGACGGATTTTCCGTCTCTCTCCATGCCCTCTGACTGGGGCACGAGATCGCTTGCGATTTCGCAAATCAATGAAAGGAGGAGAGACGTTGAACAGAAACAGCAAAGAACAAGTCGTCGCGGAACTGGCTGAAAAGCTGGCCGCCGCAAAGGCCGCCTACCTGGCTGACTACCGCGGTATCAATGTCGAGCAGGCCAACACCCTTCGCGGGGAGCTGCTCAAGACCGGCGTCGAGTATCGCGTTGTCAAGAACACCCTGCTCAAGCTGGCTATCAAGGGGACCGACAACGAGTGCCTCAGCGACCATCTCAACGGTCCGACCGCGCTGACGATCGTCAACGACGACCCGGTTGCGCCGGCCAAGGTTCTGAGCGAGTTCGCCAAGAGGATCGACAAATTCGAACTCAAATGCGGCGTTCTCGAAGGGAAGCTGCTGTCGATCAACGAGATCAAGGCCCTGGCCGAGCTGCCGAGCCGCGAGGTTCTGCTCGCCAAGATGCTCGGTTCGATGAACGCGCCGGTCTCGAACTTCGTCGGTGTGCTGGCCGCCGTCAACCGTTCGCTGGTCCAGGTTCTGGCCGCGATCAGGGATCAGAAAGAGGCCGCCTGAATCCGTCGCGGCTGATGAAACCGAAACAGTTCACACAACTTCATACGTTTAGCTAATTAGAGGAGAAAGACAATGGCAAAGGTTACCAAGGAGCAAGTCGTAGAATTCATCGAGAGCATGTCGGTTCTCGAGCTGGCCGAGCTGGTCAAGGAGCTGGAAGAGAAGTTCGGTGTTTCCGCCGCCGCCCCGGTCGCAGTTGCCGCCGGCCCGGTCGCTGCTGCCGGCGAAGCCGCCGCCGCTGAAGAGAAGGACGAGTTCGACGTCGTTCTCGCCGCTGCCGGCGACAAGAAAATCAACGTCATCAAGGTTGTGCGTGCCGTGACCGGCCTGGGTCTCAAGGAGGCCAAGGAGATGGTCGATGGCGCCCCGAACACCGTCAAGGAAGGCGTGTCGAAAGACGAAGCCGAAGACCTCAAGAAGCAGCTTGAAGAAGCCGGCGCTACGGTTGAACTCAAGTAACTTGTTGACGCAATAAAAAAGTTCTAGCCAAGGTCGCATTTGCGGCCTTGGCTAGTCTGCTTTTCCTTTCCCGGCGTTTCTGGAGCCGGGAGCTAACCAATAAACATCCTTGTGGGGGGCCGCGCAACTTTGCAGAAAACATGATTTTTTTCGTGTTTTTGTCAAGTTGCGGCAGTCTGTCGGGCGTATCAGGCCCGTTACGCCCTGCCTGTTGAGGCAGTGACCAGCAAAAGGAGAAACCATGGCTTATTCGATCGCGAATAACCAACTGCTGCGGAAACATTTCGCCGAAATCAAGAAGATCATTGACATTCCGAACCTGATCGACATCCAGAAGGTGTCGTATCAGCGCTTCCTGCAGGCCGACCTTCCTTCCTCGGCCAGACAGAACAGCGGTCTCGAGGCGGTGTTCCGCTCCGTTTTCCCGATCCGCGATTTCAGCGAGACCTGTTCCCTCGAATATGTTTCCTACTCTCTCGGCGTGCCGAAGTACGACGTCGAGGAGTGCCACCAGCGCGGCATGACCTTCGCGTCGCCGGTCAAGGTCCGCGTCCGCCTGGTCACCTGGGATTCCGACAAGGAGTCGGGGGTCCAGTCGATTCGCGACATCAAGGAGCAGGAGGTCTACTTCGGCGAGATCCCCCTGATGACCGAAAACGGGACCTTTATCATCAACGGTACCGAGCGGGTCATCGTCAGCCAGCTTCATCGCTCCCCCGGGGTCTTCTTCGACCACGACAAGGGGAAAACCCACTCGAGCGGCAAGGTTCTCTACTCGGCCAGGGTCATCCCCTATCGCGGCTCCTGGCTCGATTTCGATTTTGACCACAAGGATATCCTCTACGTCAGGATCGACCGCCGCCGGAAGCTGCCGGCCACGGTCCTGCTCAAGGCGCTCGGTTACACGACCGAGGAGCTGCTGAACTATTACTACGACACCGACGTCATCGTTTTCGATGGTGACGATTACAAGAAAAAAACCAACCTCGCACTTCTCCAGGGCCAGCGGGCCTCCCTCGATGTCGTCGCCGGCAAGGGGAAGAAGGCCGAGGTCATCGTCAAGGCGAACCGCAAGTTCACCAAGGCCGCCCTGCGCAAGATCGAGGAGCTGAACGTCGAGTTCATCCCGGTCACCGAGGAAGAGGTGGTCGGCAAGATCGCCTCGACTGACATCGTCGACGAGGCGACCGGCGAGGTTCTGGTCGAGTGCAACGAGGAGATTACCGCGGCCAAGCTCGAGGAGATCAAGAAGCGCGGCATCAGCGAGATCAAGGTGCTGTTCATCGACAATCTCTACGTCGGCCCCTACCTGCGCGAGACCCTGCAGATCGACAAGGTCGGCAACGACGAAGAGGCGATGATCGAGATCTACCGTCGCCTCCGTCCCGGCGATCCGCCGACCCTGCGCAGCGCCAAGGTGCTGTTCGACAGCCTCTTCTTCAATGCCGAGCGCTACGATCTCTCGGCGGTCGGCCGGCTCAAGCTCAACTACAAGCTCGGCCTCGACTCGCCGCTTGAGCACACCACCCTGACCAAGGAGGACATCCTCGAGGTGGTGCGTTACCTGATCGACCTGCGCAACGGCAAGGGGAACATCGACGATATCGACCATCTCGGCAACCGCCGGGTGCGGGCTGTCGGCGAGCTGCTCGAGAACCAGTACCGGGTCGGCCTGGTCCGCATGGAGCGCGCCATCAAGGAGCGGATGAGCCTGCAGGAGGTCGACAGCCTGATGCCGCACGACCTGATCAACTCCAAGCCGGTTTCGGCGGTGGTCAAGGAGTTCTTCGGATCGTCGCAGCTGTCGCAGTTCATGGACCAGACCAACCCGCTCTCCGAGATCACCCACAAGCGTCGGCTCTCGGCCCTCGGACCCGGCGGCCTGACCCGCGAGCGGGCCGGATTCGAGGTGCGCGACGTGCATCCGACCCATTACGGGCGCGTCTGCCCGATCGAGACGCCGGAAGGCCCGAACATCGGCCTGATCGCCTCGCTGTCGACCTACGCCCGGATCAACGAGCACGGCTTCGTCGAGACCCCGTACCGGGTCGTCGCGGGTGGTAAGGTCACCAACGAGATCAAGTACTTCTCGGCCCTCGAGGAAGAGGGGCACGCGATCGCCCAGGCGAACGCGCCTCTCGACAAGCAGGGGCGTTTCGTCAACGAGCTGGTCAACGCCCGCAAGAGCGGCGAGTTCATGCTCATGAACCGCGACGATATCGAGCTGATGGACGTCTCGCCGAAACAGCTGGTTTCGGTCGCCGCCTCGCTGATCCCGTTCCTCGAGAACGACGACGCCAACCGCGCCCTGATGGGGTCGAACATGCAGCGCCAGGCGGTGCCGCTGCTGCGCGCCGACGCGCCGCTGGTCGGCACCGGCATGGAGCGGATCGTCGCGCACGACTCCGGATCGGCAGTCGTCGCCCGTCATGACGGCGTTGTCGAATCGGTCGATGCCGGCCGGATCGTCGTCAAGATCGACGAGAACGAGGTCGACGAGACCGGCACCGGCGTCGACATCTACAACCTGATCAAGTTCATCCGCTCCAACCAGAACACCTGCCTGAACCAGAAACCGATCGTCAAGGTCGGCGACGTGGTCAAGCGGGGCGAGATCATCGCCGATTGCCCGTCGACCCACTGGGGCGAGCTGGCCCTGGGGCAGAACGTGCTGGTCGCTTTCATGCCGTGGGAAGGGTACAATTTCGAGGACTCGATCCTCATCTCCGAAAAGCTGGTCAAGGAAGACCGCTACACTTCGATTCACGTCGAGGAGTTCGAGTGCGTCTCCCGCGACACCAAGCTCGGCAAGGAGGAGATCACCGACGACATCCCCAACCTCGGTGAGGACGCCCTGAAGGACCTCGACGAGTCGGGGATCATCCGTATCGGCGCCGAGGTCAAGTCGGGCGACATCATGGTCGGCAAGATCACTC
>JBFHOZ010000129.1:0-6660 GCA_041592975.1 Desulfuromonadales bacterium | reverse complement strand
TCAATATCATTTTCGACGCCATGTCGGACACCCTGACACATGGTGGCCGGATCGAGATACGCGGATTCGGCAGTTTTATCGTCAAGGATTACAAGGCCTACATGGGGCGGAACCCGAAAACCGGCGAGGTCATCAGCGTCAATCCGAAGAAACTTCCCTTTTTCAAGGTCGGCAAGGAGCTGCGGGAGCTGGTTGACGGATGAAACGTCGGCGGCAACTACGCTTTTTGCCGGCAGGTCTATTGCAATATACCGTGATTTCAGCAGGTTCTCCCAGGCCCATCAGTCTCATGCCGCTGCGATAGCGACTTGGTTGCGGGCCTGTTCCTATCTTTTCTGCCGTTTTTTTCCGCATTGATCCGATCCACATCACTCCAGCGCGAATGAGGTCTCCGATCCAGTCGTCTTGGCACGGTAATTGTTAGCTATGTTTAGTGTATGAATCGACTCCCGCAAAGTCAGGACCGGCCATGATACTCCCTTTTGGCGAAATAAACCCCCAAATCGACCCTACGGCCCTGGTTGTGCCGAACGCCACGATCATCGGCGACGTCGTTATCGGCGAAGAATCGAGCGTCTGGTTTCAGGCGGTTGTCCGCGGTGACGTCAACTTGATCCGGATCGGCTCCCGGACCAACATCCAGGACGGCAGCGTCGTCCATGTCACCAACCTGACGCATCCGACCCGGATCGGCGACGACGTGACAGTCGGCCACAACGTCACCCTGCACGGCTGCACCATCGGCGATCGCTGCCTGATCGGCATCGGCGCCATCGTTCTCGACGGTGCAGAAGTCGGACCTGACTGCATCGTCGGTGCGGGTGCACTGGTCGCGCCTGGAGCCCGTATTCCCGCAGGATCCCTCGTCATCGGCACGCCGGCCAGGGTGAAGAGGACGCTGACAGGCGAGGAAAAGGCGCATCTGCTGCAGTCAGCGAGGAACTATATCGGCTACAAAAACGCCTACTCGGACATGTTCTGAGATGCATGTTTATTGATTTAAAGACTGCTTGATGTTATTTATCGATGAATTGCTATTGCCTGGAAATATTATGAAATTCGCCTTCAGAGCCCTGCTGGCAACCCTGCTTGTCATGTTCGCATTCACCGGCGCGTGGGGACAGCCAACGTACTGCGGAACGACCGGCCTGCTGACGCAGCCGACCGCCCAGACTCTCAATTCGGGGAACATCTGTATCGGGCTCTGGGGGGACTATTCCGAATGGGGAAAGACTCCGCCTGCTGAATACGACGCGACGATCATGCCGTTTTCCGTCACCCTCGGCCTGGGCTCGTTTCTCGAGGCTTACGGTTCTTTTCCGAACCTCATGTTCAATGACGAGGAGACCGACAGCGGCCGTGGTTACGCCCTGATCGGAACCAAGCTCCGCCTGTTGGGGAAACGATCGTCGCCGGTGAAGTTCGCCATTGAAGGGCAGTTCCGCCGCGCCGTTTCCATAGATCCCGATGTCGACGGGCTGACCGATTTCCTCGGTCGGGGAATTCTCTCCCTGAAGATCCGCCGTTTCGGCGTGCACGGATGGGGGGGGGTGCTCGACAAGGAGGAGAACCTGGCAGCCGGCATCGGCCCGTTCGAGGATATCGTCGGCTACGGTGGTGGCATCGAGTTTCTGCCGATCGATCGCCTGCGGATCATCGCCGAGGCCGAGTTTTACGAGGAGGACCAGCCGATACCGGTCGAGGCGGGGGAATGGATGGCTGGTTTTCAGTACCACCTCTCCCCGCACCTGACTATCAATGTCGGCTACGGCGGCCCGCTCGAGGGAGATGACATCGGCCTGGCTCCGGAGACCCGCATCCTGGTCGGCCTCTCCAGCTGCCAGGGCATCGGTTCGTACAGCCGCGTCCAGAGAAAGTCCCTGCCGGAGGAGGACGCCGTCATCGAGACGAAAAAGGAGCCGGTCAAGACGCTCAAGATCAAGTCTCTGTCGCCGCTGTTGACCAGACCGAAACAGCTCGATGTCGCGCCGGCGACCATGCCCCAGGTGCCGGATACCGGCGACGCACCGGAAAGTTTGACCGATCCGTCGCCTCCGGCCATCCCGGTCGTTTCGTTGCCGACCCTCCTCGAGGCGGCGCCGGCATCGACGGCGGTCGAGGTTCCGGTCGAGGAGGTTCAGGAAATCACCCTGGATTCGAGCCAGAACATCGCAAAGTCGGAGGCCTTCGCGCGCAATTTCTCCGAACAACCGGTTTCGCCGCTCGGTCCGCCGGCGATGGGCACCGTCGACCGAGCGGCAGTCGACACGGCAAAAAAGGCGAAGGTTTATCGCCGCTTCATCCTGCCCGAATTCTCCTTCGAGGTTGACCAGTTCTCCCTCTCCCCGGAGGGCTCGGCGGCACTGTCGATGATTGCCGTCGAACTGAGTCGCGACAACAAATGGTATGCGATGCGCATTGAGGGGCATACCGACAGCACCGGGTCGGAACGCTACAACAATGAACTTTCCTATAATCGTGCTGTAGAATACGCCATGCACCTCGTTGCCAAGAACGGTGTCGACGCGAGCCGCGTATTCGTCAAGGGATTTGGCGAATCGAGCCCGCTCGCGGACAACAACACCCAGGAAGGTCGATCACAAAACCGGAGAGTGGAGCTGCTGGTGCTGGTGCCAGCCGAGTAATCAGTCATGAAAAATCTGTTCATTCATCTCGTCATCCTCTTTATTCTTGCGTCCTTTTCGCACGCCGCGAAAGTGAAAGTCGAATCCGCCAGCAACGCCGACTCCCTGCTGAACAAGCGCGACGTCATCTGCACCGTTGAGTTTGGAGCGAACTCCTCGACTCTCACTGCAGAGGCGAGGGAGGTTCTTGCCGGCAGCGCTGACCGACTGCGGAGCCTTGACCTGGAGAAGAAGATGATCCGCATCGAGGGGTTTGCCAGCCCGGAAGGAGACCGCGAAAGAAACTACAAGCTGTCCATCGAGCGCGCCCGGGCGGTTGAACGTTTCCTCAGGACCCATCATGGTGTATCATTGGATCATTACATCACCGGCTTCGGACCGAGCCTCCCCGAGGAGGTTCCCGCCGCCGGCAAGAGGGTCGTGCAGGTAACAGTTTACGACAACCCGTGGGGGAGGGCCGACATTCCGGTGGAAGTCACCGGGGGGGAATAACAAGCTGATGGCAAACATCGACCTGTCCAAAATGAAGGACTGTTTCCTGTTCAAGGATCTCGACGACAAGGAGATTGACATCCTGGCGTCGCTCTTCTACGAGAAGAAACTCTCGGCGGGGAAGACCGTTTTCGTCGAACAAATGCCGGGGGAGTCCCTCTACCTGATCAAGAGCGGACGGATCAAGATCTCCAAGCTGATCGCCGAGGGGGACGAAAAAGTGCTGGTGACGCTGAACCAGCAGGAAGTTTTCGGCGAAATGGCGATCCTTGACGGCGCCCCCCGCTCGGCAACGGCCAGGGTCGAGGATGACGCCGTCCTTCTGAGTATCAAGAAGTCGGATTTCGAAAAACTCTGCGAGGTCAAACCGAAAATCGCCTTGACGGTGATGCGCAATATCATCAGGGTCTTTTCCGATCGTATCAGGCAAAACAACGAAGAGTACCGGGAGATGCTGATGTGGTCTCTTGCTGAACCTTCCTGAAGGGGGCTCCATGATGCGGATCAAGGTTATCGCCCTGCTGCTTTTTCTTTTTCTGGCCGCATGCAGCAGCGTGAAAATCGTCCCTCGGCCGATGACGCCCGGCGCAACCGTCAACCCGGCGGACCAGTCCATCGCCATCAGCCATTCCGGACTCATCGTCACCGCCCGCGTTCAGGACACCGCGGTCGGCGGCTATGACATCAAAACCCCGATTGCGGCATTCTATCTGGTCATCAGAAACGGCAGCGGATCAAGTGTCGATATTCCCCTCGATGCCTTCACATTGCTCGACAGCGATGGGAACAGTCTCTCGCCGATCCCGCCAGAGGAGGTCAACGCCATCCTCAATCCCCGGTTTTCCGCCTTTCTCCCGTTCCCGTATGTCGGTTATTACGATATTGTCGACCTTGAGCAGCATCGCGCATCGACGGAAATGGCCAGCGACCGCCCCTATGTCGGTGAAGGGCTGCCGGCTGCGGCACGGCTTTTGCCCCTCAGAACCGGTCCGCTCGGTCACCGCGAGGAGGCCTCCGGGATGCTCTATTTCAACATCGAAATCATCGACGAAAGCAGCGTCGAACTGAAGACCGCCATCCAGTCCCGTGAAGGCCGAAAACTTTCCTTCTCGCACCCTTTTTCAATTGAAAAATAGCCATCCATTGATTAAAGTCTCACCTGTCCAGCGTCCCACCCCGGCCACGGTCCGTAATGCGTTAACTTGACAGGAGTGCTGCTGTGCTTGAACTATTGTTGAACAAGAAGCTGATTTTCGGCCTCGTCGGCGGTCTTGGACTGTTTCTTTTCGGCATGAAAATCATGTCGGAGGGGTTGCAGAAGGTTGCCGGAAACCGGATCCGGAAAATCCTCGCCGCCCTGACCAACAACCGGATGATCGGCATGCTCGTCGGCCTGGCGGTCACAGCAATTGTACAGTCTTCCAGCGCGACGACCGTCATGGTGGTCGGTTTCGTCAACGCCGGCCTGATGTCTCTGGTTCAGTCGATCGGCGTGATCCTCGGCGCCAACATCGGCACCACCGTTACCGCCCAGCTGATTGCTTTCAAGATCACCAAGTACGCATTGCCGGCGATCGGTCTCGGTGCCGGGCTGAAGCTTTTTGCGAGAAGCAAGAAGTGGGTCTACATCGGCGAGATCATCCTCGGTTTCGGCATGCTTTTCTTTGGCCTTTCCGTCATGAAGCAGGCTTTCGACCCGGTAAAGGGGAGCGAGGCCTTCAAGGCGATCTTCCTGACCGTCGGCAACAACCATCTGCTCGGCGTCCTGATCGGTGCCATCCTGACCATCATCGTGCAGAGCAGCAGCGCCACCATCGGCATCACCCTTGCTTTGGCCAGCAGCGGGCTGCTTACCTTCGAGGCGAGCGTCGCCCTGATCCTCGGCGAAAATATCGGCACCACCGTCACCGCCAACCTGGCCGCCATCGGCACCAACCTTGCCGCACGTCGGACCGCGCTGGCACACTTTCTGTTCAATGCGCTCGGAACGATCTACATACTGATCCTGTTCCCGTACTACATGGAGTTCATCACCTACATTACGTCGCCGATTGTCGGCGGCGCCGCCGATTTTGTCGTGCAGACGCCGGAGCAGGCCGCGGCCCTTGGCGCCGAGGTCGGCGACAAACCCTATATCGCCCGCTATATCGCCAATACCCACACGCTGTTCAACATCATCAACGTTCTGGTTTTCCTGCCCTTTGTCGGCGTGCTTGCCAAGCTGGCGACCAAGATCATTCCGGGGGTCGACGAGGTCGTCGACTTCCGTCTCAAGTATCTCGACAACCGTGTTCTCAACACGCCGCCGATCGCCCTTGGCCAGGCCCGCGCCGAAACCCGGCGGATGGCGAAAGTTGCGCTCAAGAATTTCGACCGCACCCTGCAGTTCATGCAGGAAGGGGATCTGAAGCGGATCAAGAAGCTTGAGGAGCGCGAAGAACTGATTGACATGATGCAGAAAGAGATCACCGATTTCCTGGTTTCCCTGTCGCAAAAATCGATCGCCCAGGAGACGTCCGAGGAGATTGCCTCGCTGATGCACATGGTCAACGACATCGAGCGGGTCGGCGATCATTGCGAAAACCTCTGGCGGCTCGCACGGCGGCGCATCGAGGAGAAGGTCGCCTTCTCCGAGATCGCCATGGGAGAACTCGAGGAGATTTCCCGGCAGACCCGCGAGTTTCTCGACTATGTCATCGACAGCATGGAAAAAGGGGCCGCCAGGGACCACATGTCGCGGTCGGAGGAGATGGAGAACAGGGTCGATCAGCTCGAGCGCTCCCTGCGTGACAACCACATCAGCCGCCTCAACACCGGCGAATGCGCCGTGCTGTCGGGCCTGATCTTTATCGACATGCTGCACAATTTCGAAAAGATCGGCGACCATACCTACAACATCGCCGAAGCCGTCGTCGGGAAGAAATAGTGCAGGCGGCGATTGACGTCGGCTCCAACACGGTGCGGATGCTCGTCGGCGACGTCGCCGGGGGGCGCGTCCGCCCCGGACGCTACGAAAGAAGGATCACCCGCCTCAAGGGGGGGCAAACGGCAAAGGGTCTCGCTCCGGAATCGGCGGAGCGGACCCTTTCTGCGTTGCGCGATGTCGTCGCCATCGCCGGGATATACAATGTCGAAACCATCTTTGGAGTCGGCACCGAAGCGCTCCGCGCGGCCGCCGACGGCGAGGAGTTCGCGCAGCGCATCCGGCGCGAGCTGGGCATTCCCTTCAGGATTATCAGCGGCGAGGAGGAGGCGCATCTCAGCGCGTCCGGAGTTCTGGCGGCGATCGACCCGGTACCGGCAGCCGCCGTGATCGTCGACATCGGCGGAGGAAGCACCGAAATCGTCGTTACCGCCGGGGAGGATGTGCTGGCGCAGTACAGCTTTCCGCTCGGCGTCGTCGGTCTCGCCGAAATGGCGAACGTGGAAATGCAGCGCTCCAGCATCGCCGCTTGCATTTCCGCTGCCACCTCCCGGTTTCAGGACGAAGGTCTGGCGCCGCTCCTCGGTGATCCGTCGACGG
>JBFHOZ010000128.1:0-6669 GCA_041592975.1 Desulfuromonadales bacterium | reverse complement strand
TGGAAAAAATGGCCCTGGTCTCCCAGCTCCGACGCATCCATCAATACGTAGTTCTCCGTAAAGAACCTGGGCACTTCCGAAAAGGACCGGATGCGTTGTTCCTCGGTAATGACGTTGTGGGTATCCCAGATGAACTCGTTGCTGACCGACCTGATGAAGATGGCAGATGAAATGATTGCCAGGAGCAGGCCGAGCACCCATACCGTAGATTTCTGACTCTGAGGGCTGCGGTTGATGTTATTCAACATATCCGTAACGATATCCTGTGGACGTTCGCATCATTCGTTTATTTGTTCAGCTTCAGTATGGAGACCATTTTCAGATTCTCTATGGCGTTGCTGAAGTCGGGTTGCAACGCGAGTGCTTTCCGGTAAAAGGCGGCTGCCTGATCGTAATCACCCTGCATGTAATATACATTGCCCAGGTTGTTGTAGATACGGGGTTGTCGCGGGTGCATGGACAGTGATCGCCAATACGAGGCAATCGCCTCCGTGTACTGCTTCCGGCGCGCCTGATCATTTCCTTGTGCGTAATAGGCTTCTGCCAATCCCAGGCGGAAGTATATCTCCTCGGGCTCCTTTTCATGCAGCCTCGACAGGTGGTCAATCGATTCGGAATACCTGTTCTTGTTGTTGAGGGTTATTGCCAGTGCGTAATGCAGGAACGAAAAGTCCGGCTCATGCTGTATGGCCGCTTTCAGGTATGTTTCGGTGTCGCGCCAGTAATACGACCTGGAAAAAGAGGCATGGGCGTGAAATATGACCAGGGCGATGACCAACAGGGAGCAGAACTTTACGGGCTTGACGGTGGTCAGCAGAAACCGGGTGAACAGGACCGAAATGCCGAGTCCGGCAAGATAAAGGGGTTTTTCGGCAATGAAATAATCCTTCTGTCCTCCGGCGACGAGGAAAGGACCCGCCCACAGGAGAAACCAGAACAGCCAGAACAGGTTCTCCCGGCTGGTTTTCCAGAAGTATATGCCCAGGATGGCGAGGGCGGCTGCGGCAAGGTAGGAAATAATCGTTTCCGGATTGAGGGCTGCAAAGTCGTCGGGTCGGTAATGGTAGGCCGTGACCGGCGCGTCGGGGAGGAAATACATCTTGAGCAGCCGTTTTATGGCGATGACGGGGGCGTTGACGGCATCGGGAAATACCGGCGCGCGAAGAGTCAGATCCCCGACGACCTCTCGTCTCAGAAGCAGGTAGGCAAAGGTCAGGATGAAAAAAGGAGCACTCCTCCTGGCGCCGGCCCATGCCGGGGATTTCAGGATAAGGTATTCGTAGAGAAACAGAACCAGGGGAAACACGACGGCGTTTTCTTGCGACAACAGGGCCAGGGGGAAAACGGCGAGGGAGTGAAAGGCCTTCCCTCTGATGTACAGGAGAAAGGAAAGAGCGACAAAAATTGCGACGAGGATATGCGAATCGGAGTAGACCCAGTAGACGATTTCCGCCTTGCTCGGATTGACCGTCCAGAGCAGTGCAGCGAAAAACGACAGGGTTTTTGCTTCCGTAAGGCGCAGGGTAATGAGAAAAATCAGCACCGCAAGCAGCGCATTCATCAGCAGGCTGACGAATTTATATCCGCCCGGTTCCGCTCCGAAGAACCGGTATTCGATGGCATGGACAATGCCGACCAGGGGACGGTAGTACGGAATGGGCTCGGCGCCGTCAAGAACCCCCTTCTGGGCGGATGACGCGTCCCGGGTGTAGGGCTGGGTGAAGAAATCGAGTGCCGACTGAAGCGTCCTGATGCGATTTTCTTCGAGGATGACGGAATTGCTGTCCCAGACGAAGCCGTTGTTGACCGTATTGGCGTAGACGATCAAGGCCGTCAGAAATATCAATCCTGCGCAAAGATGCGTCGCGTTCCATTGCCGGAGGAGAGTCATGTCCTGTCTCCGGCAGAAGCCGATCCGGCCCAGTGGTTGACCGGCCCGTGCCCCGAACCGAGGCCGGGCGCGGTCCTGATCGCCTCGTGAATGAAGCCCTTGGCCCTGGCGACAGCCTCTTCGAGCGGTTCCCCCTGGGCGAGAAACGTCGCGATGGCCGCCGAGTAGGTGCAGCCGGTGCCGTGGGTGTGGGGGGTTTCGACCCGTTCCGAGGGGAAGGCGGCAAACCTGCCGCCGGCCAGCAGCAGGTCGTCGGCGGTCCCTTCCAGGTGCCCCCCCTTGATCAGGACGTGGCGGGCGCCCATGGCGTGCAGGGCTTCGGCCGCCTGCTCCATCGACCGACGGTCGGTCACCCGGAAACCGACCAGCGCTTCGGCTTCCGGCAGGTTCGGGGTCAGCAGGTAGGCCGCCGGAACCAGCTGCTTGCGGACAGTGTCGATTGCCTCCG
This sequence comes from Desulfuromonadales bacterium, assembly GCA_041592975.1. Lineage (GTDB taxonomy): Bacteria > Desulfobacterota > Desulfuromonadia > Desulfuromonadales > UBA2294 > BM707. The sequence continues at coordinate 4,330 of JBFHOZ010000128.1, read as the reverse complement.
GCTTGAGCAGGGGGGCTCCCCCCTTGGCGATCATGACCGGGTCGACGACCGCCGGTACGGCACGCTCGGTGACGGCTCGCGCCACCAGGCTGACGATCTGTTCCGAAAAGAGCATGCCGGTCTTGGCCGTGTCGCAGCCGAAATCGTCGAGAACGGCGTCGATCTGCGCGCCGACGAACTCCGGCGGGGGGGCGTGTATCCCCCTCACGCCCAGACTGTTCTGGGCGGTCAGGGCGGTCACCGCCGACATGCCGTAGCCGCCGAACAGGGTGATTGTTTTCAGGTCGGCCTGGATGCCGGCCCCGCCGCCGGAATCGGAACCGGCGATGGTCAGGACTCTCCCGTTCGGGCGGGGCCTGCCCCGGTTGAAGGCCAGCCCGATCTCCCTGGCCGCCAGGGCCGGGTTGCCGTCCTGCATGACCGCCGCGATGACCGCCACGGCGTCGGCGCCGGCGGCGATGACCTCGCCGGCGTTGGTGCGGTCGATGCCGCCGATGGCGACGATCGGCCTGGTGACCGCGGCGCGGATCTCCCGCAGGCGCTCCGGCCCGACCTGTACGGCGTCCGCCTTGGTGCCGGTCGCGAACATGCTGCCGACGGCGATATAGTCGGCGCCGTCCTTCTCGGCCGCGACCGCCTGTTCGACCGTACGGGTCGAGATGCCGATAATCCTGCCCGGGCCGAGCAGGCGGCGCGCCGCGTCGATGCCGGCGTCCTGCTGGCCGAGGTGGACGCCGTCGGCGCCGGCCGCGAGGGCCAGCTGCGGCGAATCGTTGACCAGGAACAGGGCGCCGTGCTTCCGGCACAGCTCGCCGAGGCGGATGGCGGCCGCGACCTGCTGCTCGAAAGGGCGCTCCTTGTCGCGGTACTGGACGATCCGCGCCCCCCCCTCCAGTGCGGCGGCGACCCGCTGCCCGAGACCTCCGTCGCGGTCGTGGTCGGTAATGATGTACAGCCCGTTCAGTTCCATCGTTCTCCAGAAAAGCGTAACGCCGCGCCCGGAATGCGGACGCGGCGTTACAATTGTCGATATTGAGTCGCGCGGCCGCTTCCCTCCGCCGGCATCATCCGGATCAGGTTCAAAGGGTCGTCCGCCTGCGCGGAACTCTCAGTAAAAACTCCCCTAGCGGTTCTATTCTTGATATGTCAACTGCTACCGGTCGTCGGCTCAGCCGAGTACGATCCGGTTGTTGAGAAAGTCGATCTCCTCGATGCTGCCGGCCACTTCACGGATCTTGCCGTAAACGTCGATCAGCTTCAGGCTCTCTTTGCCCGGGATGACCGTGGCGACATTGTCGAGGGGGGTTTCGCTCTCTCCCTGCACGAGCAGGAAGGCGCCCTGATTGAAGCACATAATTGATTCCTCCGGTTCAGGTGGGAGCCAGCCTATCGGAATCTGTCTGCAGATGTCAACCAAATATCGGAACTGGCGGCGGAAACGCCGCTTTCCCCTTTACACTCCGCGCGGCCGCATGTTAGAAATTTTTTCCATGCCATACCGGTCAGACGGAGGAGCATGAACATAAGGCCGACATACGCGGAAATCGATCTGGCTGCCGCGCGTCACAATTTCAGCCTGCTGCGGGGTGCGGCGGGGGAGGGGACGGCGCTGCTTGCCGTCATCAAGGCCGACGCCTACGGTCACGGCGCCCTCGAGCTGGGGCGCCTCTACGTCGACGAAGGCGCCCCTCTGCTGGCGGTGGCGCTGGTCGAGGAGGCGATCGAACTGCGCCGCGCCGGGATCCAGGCCCCGATCCTGGTCATGGGCGCCGTCACGCCGGGTCATGAACAGCACTTTGTCGAATGCGGGCTGACGCCGTACCTGTTCGACCTCGACACCGCCGAACGGTTGTCGCGCAGTTACAGGGAAGCGGGGCAGACGTGCCGCTACCACCTCAAGGTCGACACCGGCATGGGGCGGATCGGTGTCCCGCTGGCCGAACTCGAGCCGGTGCTGACGCGCCTGGGCGAGCTCGACTCCATGCAGATGGAGGGGGTGATGACGCACTTCGCCCGCGCCGACGAGCCGGACGAGCCGTTGACCGAAATCCAGGCCGGGCATTTCCGCTCCGTCCTGCGGGATGTGAAGGCGGCCGGCTTTGCCCCCCGGTACATTCACGCCGCCAACAGCGCCGGCATCCTCACCCGGGAGCTACCCGAGTGCAACCTGGCCCGGCCGGGAATCGCCCTCTACGGCGGCTGGCCGTCGCATCATTTCGAAGACCTCGACCTGCGGCCGGTGATGAGCCTGCGCACCCGCATCGTCCAGCTCAAGACCGTTCCGGCCGGTACGGGGATCTCCTACGGGCACCGGTTCGTCGCCGACCGCCCGACCCGGGTCGCGACCCTGCCGGTCGGCTATGCCGACGGCTACAGCCGCCTGCTGACCGGCCGGGGGGAAGCCCTGGTCCGGGGAAGGAAGGTGCCGGTGATCGGCACTGTCTGCATGGACTGGATCATGATCGACGTCACCGATGTCGCGGCGGCGGAAGTGGGGGACGAGGTGACGCTGCTCGGACACGACGGAGAGGGGAACGTCATCCGTGCCGAGGAACTGGCCGACAAGATCGGCACGATCAATTACGAGGTGTTCTGCAATATCGGCAGGCGGGTGCCGCGGATCGCAAGGGGATAAACGTCAGGTGACCGGGCGACTGATATCGAAGATAGCGTCAACGCAAACGAGCCGGCTCTCTTTGATCGTGCTGCTGGTTGTGGTTGCTGTGTACGGAGGGCTGATAACCAGCCCGCTGATATGGGACAGTAAAACAGTCATACTCCAGGATCCTGCGATCGATTCCCTCGCCAACATCCCCGGCTTTTTTACGGAGAGTTCAAACGCTCCGGCCGAATACTCCTCCGGTGTCAAAGGGGAGCGACTCGGGTATTACCGCCCCCTGCTCAAGGCGTCTCTTGCACTCCAGAAATCTTTTTTCGGAGCGCACCCGGCAGGATACCACCTGGTGAACATTCTGCTTCACGCGGCCGCGTCTCTGCTGTTTTTCCTGGTCTTACTCAACATTTTCAGGGACAAGGTCGTTGCGTTTGTTGCGGCGCTTCTGTTTGTCGTCAACCCGGCCAAAATAGAGGCCGTTGCCTGGGTCTATAACCAGTCCAACCTGTTCATGGCGGTATTCCTTCTCGGTTCCTTTTACATGCTGACGGAGCAGAGAAAGGCGTTTTCCTGCGCCCTGTTTGTCTGTGCCCTGTTTGTCCGCGAGGAAGCGGTCTTCTTCCCGGCCGTGATCGGCTTTTATTTCATTCTTGTCAATAAGAGTTCGATGAAAAGGCTCGTTCCGGACTTGCTGCCGTACGCAGCCGCGACGGCTCTTTTCCTTTTCGTGCGATTCAGCATTGTCCCGATGGGCGGAAGCCTTTCATCAGGTGGCTTCGAATTGGCCGACAGGCTCAATTTGATCGTTTACGCATTCGCAAAATATATTCAACTCTCCTTCTGGCCCGATGCGCCGGTGGCGCATTATCTCCTGCGCGATGCCCGCCTCGGCCCGGTGACCCTCCTGTTGTCATACGCGCTCATCGTAGCGGTCCTGGTGTTCAGCGTATACTTCTGGCGCAAGCGGCAGGATATCCCCCTGTTCTGGGTGCTGTGGTTCTTTTCTCTGCTGGCGCTGACATTGTTCGTCGGCATCGGCGGACAGTATCTTCTCGGGGAGAAATCGCTCTATCTTGCCGCGGGAGGCTTCAGCGCTCTTCTCTCCTTTTATTTCAGCGGATCGCGGGCTGGCCTGGTCGTGCTGTGCCTCCTCTTCACCTTCCATGCAGGGATATGCCTCTATCGCGTTCAATTCTGGCAGGACGAAGCGGAGCACATCGAAAAGGTCCTGGAGCATTCGCCCGGTTATACGATGGCCCGCTACACCCTCGGCACCGAGTATGCCCGGCGGAACGAGTTCGGGAAGGCGCGCTTTCATCTCGAAAAAGTGCTCGAAGAGGTTCCCCGAAACTCGTTGGCGATGAACAATCTCGGCATGATTGCCGCGCAAGAGGGGGACCTGGAAACGGCCGAAAAATACTGGCTGCAGGTTTCTTTGCTTGATCAAAGGCATGTCAATGCGGTATTAAATCTTGCTGTGCTGTATGAAAAAAAGCAGGAATATTCAAAGGCGGTCAGCTATTATCGGGAATACCTGAAGAGATCGGGTGCCGGAAACAGCGACGTTCTGAACCGCATCCGGAAACTGGAAAAGAGCGAAGATCCTGATTACCTCCACGACATTGCGCAACTGCGAGACTTAGAAACCGTCGTCACCGAGATCACGCCCGACAGTTTCTCCAAGTATCAACGCCTCCTGGAGGTCATCCGAGACCC
>JBFHOZ010000127.1:0-6669 GCA_041592975.1 Desulfuromonadales bacterium | reverse complement strand
GTCCGCGCCAACCTGGCGGTCTCCCTCAACGCGACGACGGACGAAGTGCGCGACCGGCTGATGCCGCTCAACCGGAGATACCCGCTGGCCGAACTGATGAAGGCCTGCCGCGAATACCCTCTGGCGCCACGGGCGCGGATCACCTTCGAATATATCCTCATCCGGAACATTAACGATTCGGTCGAGGACGCGAGGCGGCTGGTAAAGCTGCTGCACGGCGTCAGGGCCAAGGTCAACCTGATCGTCTACAACGAGCACGAGGGGTCCGGCTTGCGGGCGCCGGACGAGGCGACCGTCGAGGCCTTCCAGAAATACATCCTCGATCGGAATATCGTCGCCGTCAGAAGGGCGAGCAGGGGGCAGGATATCTCGGCGGCGTGCGGGCAACTGAAGGGAAAACTCGAAAAACGTAGCCACCAAGAGACCAGGGATACCAAGAAGATGCCGAAAGCGTAAAGCGAATCAACGCAAAGACGTAAGGAGGAACAGAAAAAAAACAAGATTCAGTTTTGGTTCAAGGCTGGTTGTTTTAAGGTGTTGTTACTCCGGGACTTTTTCAGGTTTTCTTTGTGTCCTGGCGCCCTTGCGTTGAAAATTCAGGTGTTGGCTTTCTTCGTGCCATTGGTGTCTTGGTGGAAAAATCGGTTTTGATTTGCCAGAAAGGATTTTAATCATGGTTATCGGCGTAATCGGCGGCAGCGGACTGTATGAAATCGAGGGACTGACCGATATCGAGGAGGTGCGGGTCGAGACCCCGTTCGGAGAGCCTTCGGACGCCTACATCACCGGCGTCCTCGACGGCGTGAAGATGGTGTTCCTGCCGCGGCACGGCCGGGGGCACCGCCTGCTGCCGTCGGAGGTCAACTATCGGGCCAACATCTTCGGCATGAAGAAGCTCGGCGTCGAGCGGATCATCTCGGTTTCGGCGGTCGGCAGCATGAAGGAGGGGATCGTCCCCGGGCATATCGTCATACCCGACCAGTTCTACGACCGGACCAGGGGGGGCCGCAAATCGACCTTTTTCGGCGACGGGGTGGTCGGGCACGTCGCCTTCGCCGACCCGGTCTGCGGCGACCTGGCGGAGCAGGTCTACGAGGCGGCCAGGGAGGCCGGCGCGACCGCGCACAAGGGGGGCACCTACATCTGTATCGAGGGCCCCAACTTCTCGACCCGGGCCGAATCGAACATCTACCGCGGCTGGGGCGTCGACATCATCGGCATGACCAACATCCCCGAGGCGCGCCTGGTCCGCGAAGCCGAGATCTGCTATGCCACCGTCGCCCTGGCGACCGATTACGACTGCTGGCACGAGGACCACGACGACGTTGATATCGAGTCGATCCTCGGCATCATCCGCAGCAACGTGGCGATGGCGAGGCAGATCATCAGGATTGCCGCCGGCAAGGTCGCCGGAAAACGCCCCTGCGGTTGCGGCCGGGCGCTCGCGTTCGCCATCATGACCGATCCTGCACAGATTCCCGCGAAGACAAAGGGGGATCTCGATATCCTGATCGGCAAATACTTGAAAAAATAGAGCTATTGCCGAAAAAGGGAATATAATATACTATGATTTTTCACGACAAGCTTCAGGAGCGGCAATGAGCATTCTGGTGGTAGGGTCGGTGGCATTCGACTCGATCGAGACCCCGTTCGGCCAGGTCGACGAGGTTCTGGGGGGGTCGGCGACCTATTTTTCGACATCGGCGAGTTTTTTCACCGAGGTGAGTCTGGTAGCGGTTGTCGGCGAGGATTTCCCGGACGAGCATCGGCAGATGCTGTCTGGCCGGGGGATCGATATCGGCGGTCTGCAGTCCGCCCCCGGCAGGACGTTCCGCTGGAAAGGGCGCTACGGATTCGACCTCAACGAGGCCCATACCCTCGACACGCAGCTGAACGTGTTCGAAAGCTTCCGGCCCGATATCCCCGAGCATTACCGGGACGCCGAGTTCGTTTTTCTGGCCAATATCGATCCGGAACTGCAGCTGGAAGTACTGCAGCAGGTGAGGAATCCGAAACTCGTCGCCTGCGACACCATGAACTTCTGGATCGAGGGGAAGAGAGACGCACTGGTGAAGACGCTGGCGCACGTCGACGTCCTGGTCATCAACGAGGGGGAGGCCCGCCAGCTCGCCAATGAACCGAACCTGCGCAGGGCGGCCCAGGCGATCCTGGCAATGGGGCCGAAATCGCTGGTGGTCAAGCGCGGCGAATACGGCGTTATCATGTTCACCGAGCATTCGATCTTCGCAGCGCCGGCCTACCCGCTGGAGGAGGTGTTCGATCCGACCGGCGCCGGCGATACGTTCGCCGGAGGATTTATCGGATACCTGGCTGCGACGCGCAATCTCGACGAAAAAAATATCCGTCAGGCGGTTGTGTTCGGGAGTGTCATGGCTTCTTTTACGGTTGAATCGTTCAGCCTTGATCGCCTGAAGCAGTTGCAATACGAAGAGATCGAGAACCGTTACCGGGAGATGAAACTTCTCAGTGATTTTGAAGCGATCGGCTGACGTGCGGGTGAGGGGCTGCCATGTTTGGGTTGCACGAAAAACTCAATCGGCTTGACATCCCGGCGCAGAAAGTCCTGCGTTTGCAGAAGTCCCTGGGGGACGTGCAGATCGCCCTGCCGGGGCAGCACTCCCAGATGGCGACCGCCTATATCTGCGCCTTCAGTGCCGGTAACGGGGCCCGGGTCACGATCGCCTTCCATATGAAGAACGACTTCAAGCTCATCTACTACCTCAACGACGGCGGCGAGATCAGCAGGGAAAATGCCGGGTCGGTCCTGAACCAGGCGATCCACTTCGCCGAATCGCTCGGCTTCATGATGAGCGATCTCGAGTTTCACAAGATGGACGCCGCCGAAAAGGAGCCGTTCTGGGAGTCGTTGCCCCTCAAGAACCCTCCGGTCAGGCCGGTGTCGCCGGCAGCGGCGAAGCCGACCAACAAGAAGGGCGCCGACGCGGCCGTCGAGGGAGGCGAGGAGCCGAACACCTCGGAAGCGATCGACCTCGACCTGGGTCTGCCGCGACGTCGCCTTGCCGTCAGCAAGGTCAAGAAAAAGCCGCCGACGCCGGCCGAACTCGAAGAAAAAAGGGGTCGCCTGCGTGAAAATCTCGGCCGTTTCCTCTCGTCACTTTAGGAGTATAGATTTGCGAGCCACGATCCTGATACTGATTCTTCTCTTGACCGCCGGCTGCGTCTCTTCCGGCAAGACTACGGACAGCGCCGAAGTCCATTACATGCTCGGCATCTCCTATCTGCGCGCCAATGACTCCACCCGGGCGCTGCAGGAGTTCCTGCTCGCCGAAAAGATCGATGCGGACGATGCGCGCCTTCAGGCCGGCCTCGGGCACACCTATTTCCTGAAGAAGTCGTACAAGGAGGCGGAGAAGCACTACCTGAAGGCACTGAAGCTCGACAAGGGGAACCCGGAGTATCAGAACAACCTCGCCGCCATGTACCTGGAGACGGAACGTTGGGACGAGGCCATCGCCCTGTTCGAAAAGGCGGCGGACAACCTCCTTTTTCCCCGTCCGGAGCTCGCCTGGACCGGGTTCGGTTACGCCTGGTTCAAAAAAGGGGACAGCATGAAGGCGATCGACGCCTTTATCAAGGCGATTGAGATCAATGCCAACTACCCGCAGGCATACGTGCGGCGCGGCGAAGTGCTTCATGCTCTCGGCCAGCCCGCCAAGGCGGTCACCGACTACCGCAAGGCGCTGAGCCTCTATCCGGACTACCTGCTGGCCCACTACAACCTGGCCGTCTCCAGCATGGACATGAAGCAGCGCGACACGGCCGTCAAGCATTTCAGGAGGGTTATCGAGCTGGCGCCCGAATCCGATTTCGCCCGCCAGTCGCGTGCCTATCTGCTGGTTCTCAAGTAAGGAGAAGAGTTTGTATACCGTCTGGAGCGAAGCCGTTCATCTTGTCAGGCGGAAGTCCGGGGCGGGAGCCCCCGATCTCGCCGTCGTGCTCGGTTCCGGCCTCGGAAGCATCACCGAGTCGGCCGAAATCCTCTGCCGGCTCAGCTACCAGTCGCTCAAGGGAATGCCGTCCACATCAGTGCATGGCCACAAGGGGGAGCTGATCGTCGGTCGAATGCGCGATCGGACGATCTGGTTCTTCTCCGGTCGTTTTCACCTGTACGAAGGGTATACCGCCGGCGACGTTGTCGCACCGGTCGTTCTCGCCGGCGCCGGGGGCTGCCAGCGCATTCTGCTGACCAACGCGGCCGGTGCGATCAACGAATCATTTCCACCCGGCACATTCATGTGGATCTCCGACCACATCAACATGACGGGTGAAAATCCGCTGCGGGGGGTTCGGCAGAATCCTTTCATCGATCTGAGCCGGCTCTACAGCAACGGGCTCTACGATGATCTTTCGCGCCGTGCCGCGGGAAAAGATGTCCGGCTCAACAGCGGCATTTTGGCCGGGGTTCTCGGCCCGACCTATGAGACGCCGGCGGAGGTCAGGGCGTTGCGAACGCTGGGAGCCGACGCCGTCTCGATGTCGACCATTCCTGAAACGATCATGGCCAGGTACCTCGGGCTCGAGGTAGTCGGCCTGTCCTTCCTGGCTAACGCCGCTGCCGGGCTCGGCGATAAGGATCTTGACCACGCCGACGTTCTCAAGGCCGGCACGACCGGGGTTGGGCAGCTGAATGTCCTGTTGCCGGAACTGGTCGATCTCTGGCGCTGATCCCCCTCCCTTTTTATTGTCCAAGTTATTGAAATAAAAGAGAAATGCTCTTTTTTTTGCAGCTTGACATGCCCCTGATGCATGCTAGACTTACCTCAAATATTGAGAAATCCAAGGCATGGCAGATGATTCGGAATATACTGGTTGTTGATGACGAGGAAAATGCCCGTATCGGGCTTTGTGAACTTCTTTCTTCCGACGGTTACGAGGTCTCTTCCGCCGGTGACGGCGTCGAGGCACTCAGCCGGCTGCAGCGCGGCAACTTCCAGCTGGTGATCACCGACATCAACATGCCGCGCATGAACGGGATGGATTTTCTCGATGCGTTGAACCGGGATCATCCCGAACTCGATGTAATCATGATGACAGCATTCGGCAGCGTCGACAGCTACATGGAGGCGATGAACCAGGGCGTTTACGAATACCTGCACAAGCCGGTGAGGCTCGACGACTTGCGTTCGGTCATGCAGAAGCTTTCCCTGGACAGAGCCGATATCGCCTGAATCTCTTTTCATTTACCGGGAGGAACCATGAAGAAATTCAAGACGATACTCTTTGCTACCGACTTTTCCGAGAGTTCCGACCATGCTTTCCAATATGCGTATTCCCTGGCCGATTGTTTCAGCGCCAAACTGGTCATCCTCCACATCATCAGCGAGCCGGTCGATCTGCGCGGATTTTACGTGCCCCACATCTCGTTCGACAAACTCGAAGAGGAGATCGAGCAGGGGGCGCAGAAACTGATGGAGCAGTTCGAACGCAGACATCTGGGTGATTTCAAGAACTACGTATCGATCGTCTCCCCCGGCATACCCTACGACGAAATCATCAAGCACGCCGGGAACGAGGGGGCAGATCTCATCGTCATGGGTACGCACGGGCGTACCGGCCTGGACCATGTCCTCTTCGGGAGCACCGCAGAAAAGGTCGTCCGGAAATCACCGGTCCCGGTGATGACGATCAGGCACGAGTAGATTCCGTTCCTTCAGCGCAAGTCCAGGGCGGCCTTCGGGCCGCCTTTTTCGTGCTGTGCGAAGGCTTTCTCCTTGTCAAGACAGCACCCCCGAAGGTATGTTACAGGATCATTCAGGGGCAGATTCTGAACGTGCTCGATTGCCGATTCCGAGGGAGTCCGACGGCATGGCCGAAAACATACTGGTCGTGGACGACGAGAAAGTCATCCTCGATTTGACAACCATGGTTCTGACCTCCCGGGGCTTCGCGGTTGAAACCGTCTCTTGCGGATCTGAAGCGCTGGAGAGGGCCAAAGTGGGCCGTCCGGCATTGATTCTTCTCGACTACATGATGCCGGAGATGGACGGGATGGCGGTGCTGAAGCAGTTGCGGGAAAACGTCCCCGAATCCTATGTGATCATGTTTACCGGCAAGGGGAGCGAAGAGCTTGCGGTCGAGCTGATGAAGGCGGGTGCCTCCGACTACATCCGCAAACCCTTCAATAACCAGGACCTGGTCGAGCGGATCGAAAATGTACTGCGGATCCGCCGGATCGAGATCAGGAACCGTGAGTTACTGGAGGAGCGTGAAAGGCTGCTCGAGGAGATCGCCGGGTGGAATTGCGAACTGGAACAGCGGGTCGCGGAGAAGACCCGGGAGCTGAACCTCGCCCAGGCGGAGATCATCCAGGCCGAAAAGCTCGGCGCGCTGGGGCACCTGTCGGCCGGTATCGCCCATGAAATCCGCAACCCGCTCAATTCGATCGCGCTGTTCGCCCAGGTCTTCAAGCAGCGGCTGCAGGAAGATGCCGACGTCAACGGTTATGCCGACAAGATCCTGGCGGAGATCGAAAGAATCGATGCCCTGCTGGTCAAACTGCTCAGCGTCAGTGAATTTTCCCGGGGTGAGACCGGCCCGATCGACCTTGCAGATGCGATCAGCTCTGTTCTCGCCGGTTTCAGCAGCCAGCTCAACCTGCAGAGGGTCGGGCTGCAGCTCGATCTCGCC
>JBFHOZ010000126.1:0-6733 GCA_041592975.1 Desulfuromonadales bacterium | reverse complement strand
GGTCGGCCAGTCGGCGGGCCAACTCACCGGCCGATTGCTGGGCTGCCTCGAGGCGGACCTTGAGGGTTTTCAGGCCACGTGAGAGCAGGAACGAATCGAACGGGCCGAGGACGGCGCCGAAGCCGTTCTGGAAACGACGCATCTTCTTGGCCAGAACCGGGTCGCGGGTGACGTTGACACCGGCGAGAATGTCGCTGTGGCCGCCGAGAAACTTGGTGGCGCTGTGGATCGAGACGTCGACGCCGAGATCGAGCGGCTTCTGCAGCAGGGGGGTCATGAAGGTGTTGTCGAGGAAGGTCAGGATCCCCCTGGTCTTGGCGATTTCGACGATCGCCCGGATGTCGGTGATCCGGAACTGCGGGTTGGAAGGGGTCTCGATGAAGATCCCCTGGGTCAGTTCGTTGACCGCCTCGGCGACCTGGTTCGGATCGCAGAAATCGACGAAGGTGACGTCAATGCCGAGGTCGGGAATCAGCTGGGTCAGGTAGCGGTAGCTCCCGCCGTAGAGGTCTTCGGGGGCGATGAGGTGATCGCCGCTCTTGAGCAGGGCCAGGGCGCTGCCGATCGCCGCCATGCCGGAGGCATAGGCGAAGCCGTGGGTGCCGTTTTCCAGCAGGGCGACCGCCTCCTCGACCTGTTCGCGGCTCGGATTGCCGCTGCGGGCGTAGTCGTAGGTTCCCGGTTGGCCTTCGGAGTGGTGGTAGGTCGAGGCCTGGTAGATCGGCACCGTCGCCGCGCCGGTGAACGGGTCGCGGTCCGTCCCCTGGTGGACGACGAGAGTGGCGGGTTTGTAGGTTTTTGCACTCATATTGAGTCCTTAATTATTGTGATTGATGAAATACAAATTAAGAATCGCAAAACAATTTTAACGGAGAGGCGGAGAGATGGAGCGTATCATGCTTGATTTTACCTCTGCGATCTCTCCATCTCTGCGTCTCTCCGTTGAGAATATTATTGGTTTAATGCCTGTTCGAGGTCGGCGATGATGTCTTCCGCCTCTTCCAGCCCGACCGAAAGGCGCAGCAGGGTGTCGGTAATGCCGAGCCGCTGTCGCTCTTCTTCCGGGATGTCGCCGTGGGTCTGTACCGCCGGCAGGGTCATCAGCGATTCGACGCCGCCGAGGCTCTCGGCGAAGGAGATCAGCTGCAGCTTCTCCAGCGCCCGGGCGGCGCGTTCCGGGGTGTCGGTCCGAAACGACAGCATACCACCGAAACCGCTCGCCTGTCTCCGGCTCAGTTCATGTCCCGGATGTTTTTCGAGGCCGGGGTAGTAGACCTGTCCGACGTGCGGGTGCTTCTCCAGCCAGCCGGCGACCGCCAGGGCGGTCTCGCAGTGGCGCCTGATCCGCAGCGTCAGGGTCTTGAGGCTGCGGATCAGCAGCCAGCATTCCTGCGGCGGGAGGGTGGCGCCGCAGGCGTTCTGCAGCATGTAGAGCCGCTCGCCCAGCCCGGCGTCCTTCGCGACCAGGGCGCCGGCGAGCAGGTCGCTGTGGCCTCCAAGATACTTGGTCGCCGAATGGACGACGACGTCGGCACCGAACGCGATCGGCCTCTGCAGGGCCGGGGTGAGGAAGGTGTTGTCGACGATGTACAGCAGGCCGTGCTTCCGGCAGAGCTGGCCGAGGGCGGCCAGGTCGGCCACCCCGAGCAGCGGGTTGCCGGGGGTCTCGACCAGCAGCGCCCGGGTTTGCTCGGTGATCGCGGCGGACACGGCGGCGCAGTCGGTCGTGTCGACGTAGGTGGCGCTGACGCCGAGCTTGCCGAAGACCTGGTCGAGCACCCGGTAGGTGCCGCCGTAGAGATCCTCGGAGACGACCAGGTGGTCGCCCGACGAGAAGTGCAGGAACAGCGTCGTCAATGCCGCCATGCCGGAGGAGAAGACAAGCCCGCGGGCTCCCCCCTCGAGTTCGGCCAGCCCCTGTTCGACGACGTCGCGGGTCGGGTTTCCCGAGCGGGTGTAGTCGTAGCCGGTGCTCTGGCCGACGCCGGGGTGGCGGTAGGTGGCGCTCGGATAGATCGGGAAGCTGATGCCGCCGGTCGCCTCGTCGCGACCGACGCCGATCTGGACACTGCGGGTGGAGAGGTGCTGTTTTTTCATCTCTGGTCATCCCCTTTCAATGCGGCAGTTAATCTCGAAGGGGCAACCAAAAAGCCCCCTCTCGGGGATGAGAAGGGGCCTCAAATACAGACAAAACGTGTAGCGAAGCGCCGTCCTCATCTTTCCCCGGTTTCCCGGGGCAGGAATTAGCACCTGGCGCCCATGTCGCCATGAACCGGTTGCTGTGGCTTCACAGGGCCTGTCCCTCCGCCACTCTCGATGAAAACTTCGCTGTCGATGGGAGCGGCTCTTTTTCCTCAACTCGGCGTCAGTTGTCGGGTTGCATTCGCTCGACGTAGAGAACTACGACTCGCTCACTCAACCCTCGACTTCCTTGATTTGAGAAAAAACTCCTCGCTCCTGTCAGCAGCGTGTTTAATTGTGGACTAAAACAATAAAGAATCAGATCTCTGTTGTCAAATTAAATTACACTTAGCTATGCCAGATCCTCGAACAGCACGCTCGTCAGGTAGCGTTCGCCCGAGTCGGGCAGGACGACGACGATCTTCTTCCCCTTGAAGGCCGATTCTTTCGCCAGCCGGGCGGCGACTGCCGTGGCGGCGCCGCAGGAGATGCCGGAGAGCAGCCCTTCCTCCTTGGCCAGGCGGCGGGCGTACTCGATCGCCTCCTCGTTGGTCACCTGCTCGACCCGGTCGACCATGGCGAGGTCGAGGGTGTCGGGGATGAAGCCGGCGCCGATCCCCTGGATCTTGTGCGGGCCGGGCTGCAGGGTGTCGCCGGCGAGGTGCTGGCTGATGACCGGGCTGTCGGCCGGCTCCACCGCCACCGAAACGATCTTTCTCCCCCTGGTGTTCTTGATGTAGCGGGAGACGCCGGTGATGGTGCCGCCGGTGCCGACGCCGGAGACCAGCACGTCGATCTCCCCGCCGGTGTCCTCCCAGATCTCCGGGCCGGTGGTCTCTTCGTGGATCTTCGGGTTGGCCGGATTCTTGAACTGGTGCAGCAGCAGGTACTTGTCCGGGTTGGACGCCGCCAGGTCTTCCGCCTCCTTGATGGCGCCAGCCATCCCCTTGGCGCCCGGGGTCAGGATGAGGTGGGCGCCGAACGCCTTGAGAACCTTGCGCCGCTCGATGCTCATGGTGTCGGGCATGGTCAGGGTGATCGGGATTCCCCGCGCGGCGGCGACGAAGGCGAGGGCGATGCCGGTATTGCCGCTGGTCGGCTCGACGATCTCCATCCCCTTCTTCAGGGCGCCGCTCTGCTCCGCGTCCCAGATCATCGAGGCGCCGATCCGGCACTTGACCGAGTAGGCCGGGTTGCGCCCCTCGATCTTGGCGTAAACCGTGGCGCCGCCGGCCGGAATGACCCGGTTCAGCTGGACCAGCGGTGTCCGGCCGATGGAGAGGGAATTGTCAGTGAAAATCGCGCTCATGGTCAGCTCCTTTGTTCTCGGTATGGACCTTTATCCGCATGAATCGGGTTGATGGTATTTCAATTCAACACATCCATGCTCAACAATAGATAAGCCTATAATGCTTGTCAAGAAATAAATGGTTACTTGGGCGGTTATAGTTTACTTTGTCGTGGGGAAATGCGCCCGGCATGATGTCAGGCGGGCGGACGATTCTCCCCGGGCTGGCCGATCACCCCCTTGAGCTGCGCGAGGTCGAGGTCGACGGCGACGGCCTCGCCCAGCCCGTCCCCATTGCGCCGCGTCAGCTCGAATCGCGGCGACCGGTCGCCGTCCTCGTTCCGGGTGAGCTTGCGGGCGATGATGCCGTAATCGGCCAGCTGCGGCTGCGAACAGGAGTTGGGGCAGCCGGAGATCGCCCAGGTCGCCTCGCGCTTGTCCTCGGGGAGGGCGGCAATGATCTCCCGGGCGATGTCCCGGGTCGGCGCCAGTCCCATGCGGCACTCGTGGCTGCCGGGGCAGATGCGGAACACGACCCGCTGTTCCGGGGCGTCGTTGAGGAAGCCGGCGGCGGCCAGCTCCAGTTTGAGCTGCTCCGCCGTCGCTCTGTCCGGCGGCAGGAAGGCGATGTCCTGGTCGGCGGTCAGGGCGAGTACGCCCAGCGACAACCGCCCGGCCAGCTCTCCGAGGGCGCGCAGGTCGCGGCTCGCCAGCTCGCCGGCGAAGACCGGAACGGTGACCGGTGCGGCGGCACTGGCCGATGAGGGGGGCGAAAGGGTCTGGCCGAGGCCGTTGTCGATCTGCTCCTCCGGCGGGGCGGCGGACTCCTCACCGATCAGCCTGCGGAGCTCGGCCTCGCCGACCCGGTTGAGCAGGTGCTTGAGCCGTTTCCCCTTTTCGCCGTGGTTCCTGTAGGCCCGGATGACCGCCTCGATGACCGGGATCACCTGCGGCTCGGGCACCGCCTCGCGGTAGAGAATGGCCGCCTGCGGTTCGCGGCCGAGGCCGCCGGCGATCCAGAGATCGTACCCTGCGCGCGAAGCGGTGAGGCTGCTGACAACCAGGCCGACGTCCTGGATCAGGTGGCGCGAGCGCCGGTAGCTGCCGTCGACGCTGATCTTGAACTTCTTCGGCAGCCCCTCGAAGTAGGGATTGCCGGCGAAGTGGCGGTGCAGCCGGCGGGCGAGGGACTGGGCCTGGTCGAAATTGTCGCCGAAGGTGCTGCTGCAGGAGATGCCGCGCACCGCTCCACCGCAGGCGCCGCGGCTGGTCAGTCCGACGGCGGCGAGGCCGCGGGTCACTTCCGGCAGGGCGGTGGCGTCGAGATCGTGAAACTCGATGCTGCCACGGGTCGTCAGGTGCACCCGGCCGCCGGCGTGGCGGTCGGCGAGCTCGGCCAGCTTGTTCGCCTGCTCGCTCGACAGCACGCCGGCAGGGATCTTGGCCCGCAGCATCAGCTGCCCTTGATCGTTCTGTTTGTAGATGCCGTCGAGGCGGAGTCTGGTGTCGTCGATGGTCATGTGTTCCTCGGTTCCGGTTGATGGTCAATGCATCATAGCAGAAAAACGCTCACGGTTTGTAGAACGACCTGATCAGCTGCTCGGCGTGCTCCTCGATGCCGCCCCAGGTGCTCGAATTGGCGGCGTCGAAGTATGCGTTGACATCGATGGCGTTGACCGGCACATCTCCGGCGCACGCCAGCGGGAAGCCGGACGGGGCGATGACCAGGACCACCAGGCCGGCGTCCGCGACCACCCGGGCCACTTCCGCCAGGCGCCGGAGTTCCTCGGGACGGGCGCTTGCGGCGCCGGCGATGTCAGTGTTGAGCCCCTTGCGCAGCTCGCGGAAATCGAGCAGGTGGGTGTGCAGACCGAGGGCGACCAGCTTCCGCTCGAGCAGCAGGGTGAAGTCGTGCGTCTCCAGGGCGGCATTGCCGTAGAACCAGAGGATGCGGGGCTGCTGCCCCTTCTGCGCGGCGCGGGCCTGCCGGTCGACCGTTTCGCTGTCACGGCGCCGATCCTCGGCGTCGGTTAGCGGTTCGTCGATCATCCCGGCGCCGACGGTGGCGTTGGTCATGCGGTCGATGACGATGAAGCTGCCGGTGGCGCGGTTCTCGCCGTAACGGTCGAAGGAGATCGGCCGGTCGATCTCGAGGGTGCAGGCCCCGACCTCGTTCAGCTCCAGGTACTTGCCGCTCTCCTGCTGCAGCGTGTTGACATTGACCTTGTGGTCGATGGCGGCGATGCGCGCCGGGGCGACGGTCGAGCCGGCCTTGATCAGGTAGTTCCGTCCGGGGACCAGGGCGTCGTCGTGCATCCAGACCAGCTTGGCGGCGAAACGCCCGGAGTGTTGCGGCGTGGCCTGCGGGGTCGAGAGCAGGTCGCCGCGGCTGATGTCGATCTCGTCCTCCAGGGTCAGGGTGACCGCCTGGCCGGCGGTCGCCCGGGGGAGGTCGCCGCCCATGGTGACGATGCGGGCGATGCGGCTGGACCGGCCGGAGGAGGTGACGACGACCTCGTCGCCGGGCATGATCGATCCGGAGGCGATGGTGCCGCAGAAGCCGCGGAAGTCGAGGTTCGGGCGGTTGACCCACTGCACCCGCATGCGGAACGGCTGTTCGGCCGCCCGGCTGCCGATCGCGACCGTCTCGAGGTGATCCATCAGGGTCGGGGCGTCGTGCCAGGGGGTCCGGCTGCTCGGGTTGATCACATTGTCCCCTTCGAGGGCCGAGATCGGGATGGCGGTGATCTGCTCGAAGCCGAGCTGCCGTGCGAACGGCTCGTACTCCTTGCGGATCGCCTCGAAGCGGGACTGGCTGTAGTCGACCAGGTCCATCTTGTTGATGGCGAGCACGACGTGCCGGATGCCGACCAGCGAGACCAGGTAGCTGTGGCGCCGCGTCTGGGTCAGGATCCCCTTGCGGGCGTCGACCAGGATGACCGCCACCTGGGCGGTCGAGGCGCCGGTGACCATGTTGCGGGTGTACTGCTCGTGACCGGGGGTGTCGGCGACGATGAACTTGCGCCGCTCGGTGGAGAAGTAGCGGTAGGCGACGTCGATGGTGATCCCCTGCTCCCGCTCGGCCTGCAGGCCGTCCAGCAGCAGGGCGTAGTCGATCGCCTCCCCCCGGGTGCCGACCTTTCTGCTGTCGGCCTCGAGGGCGGCGAGCTGATCCTCGAAGACCATCTTCGAGTCCCAGAGCAGCCGGCCGATCAGGGTGCTCTTGCCGTCGTCGACGCTGCCGCAGGTGATGAAGCGGAGCAT
>JBFHOZ010000125.1:0-6812 GCA_041592975.1 Desulfuromonadales bacterium | reverse complement strand
GGGGTGCCGAGTTCCTCGTCGACGACGTGCGCAGGGAGGGTTCGCCGAACAAGATCGGCTGGCGGGAATGGGCAGCGGTCATGGAGGAGGCGCACCGCCTCGGCATGCCGACGACGGCGACGATGATGTTCGGCTCGCGGGAGCGGCCGGAGGATATCGTCGAGCACCTGTTCCGCGTCCGGGAAATTCAGCAGCGGTCGGGCGGTTTCACCGCCTTCATTCCCTGGACGTTCCAGCCGGACAATACCGAGCTCGGTGGCGAGACCGCCACCGGGGTCGAATACCTCAAGGTGCTCGCCCTGTCCCGGATCGTTCTCGACAACATCGACAATATCCAGGCGAGCTGGGTCACCCAGGGGGGCAAGATGGCGCAGATCGCTCTCTACTTCGGCGCCAACGATCTCGGCGGGACCATGCTCGAGGAGAATGTCGTCGCCGCTGCCGGGGTCTCGTTCCGCCTGTCGCAGCCGCAGATCATCGAGCTCGCCCGTTCGGCCGGATTCGTTCCGGTCCGGCGGACGACAACCTACGATATCCTCGAAGTTTACGACACCTGAACAGGAGGGACGTCTAGCGATGCGCAACAATATTGCCAATATGGCCGGCTATGTGCCCGGTTATCAGCCGCCGGACAACGAGGGGTGGATCAAGCTCAATACCAACGAAAACCCCTACCCCCCATCGCCGCAGGTCGTCGCCGCCATCCGCAACGAACTCGCGGAGGGTGATTCGCTGCGCAAGTATCCCGATCCTCCGAGCCGCCTGGGTCGGGAGGAGGCGGCCCGGCTCTACGGCTTCGACCCGTCGTGGGTCATCATGGCCAACGGCTCGGACGAGCTGCTCAACAACCTGATCCGGGTCTTCGTCGGCGAAGGGGAGGAGCTCGCCTTCGTTCAGCCCTCCTACTCCTATTATGCGACCCTGGCGTCGATCCAGGGGGCGAAGATCAGGACTTTCGCCCTCGACAGCCGGTGGCGGATCGCCGAATTTCCCGAACGTTACAGCGGGCGACTCTTTTTCCTGACCTCGCCGAACGCGCCACTCGGGATCGCCTTCGGGAACGACTATATCTCCGGAATTGCCGAGCGCTGCGACGGAGTGCTGGTCGTCGACGAGGCCTACGCCGACTTCGCCCGGGAGAATGCCCTGGAGCTGGTCCGGAGGCACGACAACGTGATCGTCACCCGGACCTTTTCCAAGAGCTATGCCCTGGCGGGCATGCGGCTGGGGCTGGCCATTGCCCGGCCGGAGGTGATCGAGGCGCTCGACAAGATCCGCGATCACTACAATATCGACCGGCTCGCCCAGGCCGCCGCCGTCGCCGCCCTGAAGGACCAGGAGTATTTCCGGACCGCGATCGGCAAGATCGTCGCGACGCGCGAATGGTTCGTCACCGAACTGAAGAAGTTGAAGTACTCGGTGCTGCCGTCCCAGGGGAACTATGTCTTCGCCATCCCCCCCGACCGGGACGGCCGGCGGGTCTACGATGCGCTGTACGAGCGGAAGATCCTGGTGCGCTTCTTCTCCGATTCGCTGCTGTCGCACGGCATGCGGATCAGCATCGGGACGCAGGAAGAGATGGCGCAGACGGTGACGGCCCTGAAGGCGATCGGGTAAAGCGCCGACCTCCTGTCTCGTCCTGCACCGATCGTCAGGAGGATGCGCGACGTGAAGCTATGCGTCGCCGCGTCCTCGTCTGTTTTCACAGCCTTCGAAGTGCAGGCACGTTACCGTGGAGAACGTGGACATCAGACAGCAATTGCCATTTGAACCCGGCGAGGTATCGAAAAAACTGCTTGCCTGGTACGACAAGCACGGCCGCGATCTCCCCTGGCGCCAGACCCGGGATCCGTACCGGATCTGGCTCTCAGAGATCATGTTGCAGCAGACCACGGTCGGTGCGGTGATCCCCTACTACGAAAGGTTCCTGGGCGCTTTCCCGGATGTCGGCGCGCTGGCCGAAGCGCCGCTGGAGTCGGTTCTCGAGCTCTGGTCCGGGCTGGGGTACTATTCACGGGCGAGGAATCTCCACCGGGCGGCGCGACATGTCGTCGCGGCATTCCAGGGGCGTTTTCCGGAAAGCGTCGCCGAATTGATGCAGCTCCCCGGAGTGGGACGATCGACGGCTGGCGCCATCGTGTCGATCGCCCATGATCGGCCGGCACCGATTCTCGACGGCAATGTCCGCCGCGTGCTGGCGCGGCTGACGGCACTTCGGCAGCCGCCACGCGACCGGGAGGCGGAGAAGCAGCTCTGGATGTGGGCCGACCTGCTGACGCCGGCAAAACGGGCGCACGATTACGCCCAGGCGATCATGGATCTCGGTGCAACCGTCTGCGTTCCCAGGATTCCGGCCTGCGACGGCTGTCCGCTCTCCGGGCTCTGTGCCGCCAGGGAGGCCGGTCTGCAGAACGAGTTGCCGCTGGCCCAGAAGAGGGGGGCGGTTCCGGTCCGTCACCAGCTGATCGTCATCGTCGACAGGAACGGCCAGCTGTTGTTGCGGCGCCGGCCGCCGACCGGGTTGCTCGGAGGGATGTGGGAGTTCCCCTGCGTCGAGATTTCCGATCCGGAGAAGCCTGACGGCATACTTCGGGAGATGCTCTCGTCTCTGCCGACGTGGAAGGCTCCGAAGCGTCTGGGTCGCATCCGCCACGCCTACAGCCATTTTCGCCTTGAGGCCGAAGTCTACCGGGTAACGGCTGATCCGGCGGCGGGGGTGGCGGACGGGGAAACTTTCTGGCACGATGCCGACGGGCTGGCGACACGTCCGCTCCACGGGGCCCACCAAAAGGCGCTCGCGCTGATAATGAAGGGAATGGGAGATGACTGACATACGGATATTGACCACGGAGCGTGACGTCGAAGAGCTGCTGCCGATGCTGATGGGGGAGGACTCGGTTGCCATCGACCTCGAAATGGACGCCCTGCACAGCTACCGGGAGAAGATCTGCCTCGCCCAGATATCGACCCCGTCGGAGACGGTCCTCGTCGACCCGCTGAGCGGAGGGGATCTTGCTCCGCTGGCCCCGCTCTTTGCCGCCGCGGGAATCCGCAAGATTTTCCATGCCATCGACTACGACTTGCGCAGCCTCAAGCGGGACTATGGCTTCGCGGCCGGAAACCTGTTCGATACCATGATCGCGGCGCAGTTCTGCGGCGAAGAGAAGATCGGCCTGGCGGATCTGCTGAAGAAATACTTCGATGTCGAGCTCGACAAGAAATACCAGCGGGCCGACTGGTCGCAGCGGCCGCTGCTGCCGGATATGGTTCGCTACGCCGCCGAGGATACCCGTCACCTGCACCGGCTGGCCGACATCCTCGAGCGGAAGCTGCAGGCCCTCGGCCGGGAAAGCTGGCTGAAGGAGGAGTGCGAACTGCTCGAAGATATCTCCTTCGACAGCAGCGGCGGACCGCTCTTTCTCCGTTTCAAGGGGGCCGGAAAGCTCGAACGGAACCAGCTGGCGATCCTCGAGGAGCTGCTGCAGTGGCGCGACCGGGAGGCGGAGAGGCGCAACCGGCCGCATTTCAAGATCCTCGGAAACAGGTCGATCCTGGCAATGGTCCAGGTGCCGCCGTCCTCGAGAAAAGAGCTGCTGCGGATCGAAGGAATCAACGAAAGGGTGGCGGACCGCTACGGCAAGGTGCTGCTCGCCTGTATCGAGAAGGCATCCAGGCTCGAGGAGAGCGCCTGGCCGCACTATCCGCGACCGGCGCGGATGAAAAAGGACCCGCAGGCCGATAAGCTGCTGGTCGAACTGAAAAAGTGGCGGCTGGCCAAGGCGGAAAGCCTGAAGCTCGAACCGGGGATCCTGATCAGCAATGCCCAGCTGGAGGCGATTTCCCGGGTCCGCCCCGGGCGGGAAAGCGAGCTGGCGGCGATCAAGGGGGTCCGCCGCTGGCAGGTTGCCGAATTGGGGGTCGATCTGCTCGGAGTGATCGGTCGAACGTGACGACGAACACCATGCGAACACTCTTGCTGGGACTGCTGCTCCACGCAGTTGTGTATGCCCCGGCCTTAGCCGGAGAAGGCTTGCCAGAGCGCTGGGCCGGGGTTGTCGCGAAGGCGCGTAAGTTTTCTTCACCGGCGGCACAGATTACCTTCATCTCGGAATACTTCCTCGGAACGCCTTACCGGGCCGACACTCTCGGCGGCGGGCCCGGAGAGGCGGAGGAACTGACCGTGCAGATGGAGGCGGTCGACTGCTTCACCCTCCTCGATTATGTCGAGGCGCTCCGCCGTACTGTTTCCGGCGAACCATTCCGCGAGGTCTTGATCGGCGTCCGTTACCGGGACGGGGTGGTTTCCTGGGAGGCACGCCGGCATTTTTTCAGCGACTGGACCGAGTCACCCTACATCGCCGACGTCACCCGGCATGTCGGCAGGGGGGATACGCAGCAGGCGCACAAGCGCCTGAACCTGAAGCCGGACGGGCGGCTGCTGCTCGACGGGGTGCCGGTGAGCGAGCGGTCAATCGACTTTATCCCGACCGGGGCGATCGATGCCGCCGTGCTTGAGCGCCTGCAGGAGGGGGACTATCTCGGCATCTACTCGGCGGAGCCCTGGCTCGATGTCAGCCATGTCGGCATTCTGGTTTACCGGGACGGCCGGCTGTTTTACCGTCACGCCTCATCCCGCCCGGAGGCGTCCGCGGTGATCGATGTTCCCCTGAAGGAGTATCTTGCCGGAAAGCCGGGAGTCGTCGTGCTGCGACCGGGGGCGCCGTGAAAAAGCTCTACACGTTCAACCTCTCCGAGAGGGCAGTGGCGGCCATGTTCAGGGAGATGCTCAGGCGCGAGGGGATCGCCTGCCTGGTGCGCAACGAACAGCTGTTCGCCGGCATGGGGGAGATCCCCTTCACCGAATGCTACCCGGAACTCTGGGTGATCGACGACGATCTCTTCCCCCGGGCCAGCAGCCTGCTCGCACAGTACATGCGCAGTGACGACGAAGGGCTGCCGGGGTGGACCTGCCGGGATTGCGGCGAGCCGGTGGAGGGGCAGTTCAACGCCTGCTGGAACTGCAATGCCCCGCGAGGGGACGATTAGCGGGTCTTTCCCGGAATGCCCGGCTCGGTCATCGGGTAGGGATCGAGCAGCCTCTCCAGCTCCTCATCCGGCATCAGCTTTTTCTCCCGCGCCACCTCGCGCACGGTTTTCCCCGAACGGTACGCCTCCTTGGCGATCTCGGCGGCCCGGTCGTAACCGATGACCGGTGCCAGGACGGTACACATCGCCAGGCTCTGCTCGACCAGGGATTCGCATCGTTCCCGGTCGGCCTCGAGCCCTCTCAAGCACTGCTCCCCGAACTGGATCGACGCTCTGGTCAGCAGGGCGATCGACTGCAACAGGTTGTGTGCCATCACCGGCATCATGACGTTCAGCTCGAAGTTGCCCGAGAGGCCGCCGAGGGCAATGGTGGCGTCGTTGCCGATAACCTGGCTGCAAACCTGCATCAGGGATTCGGCCATGACCGGATTGACCTTGCCCGGCATGATCGAGCTCCCCGGCTGCACCGCCGGAAGCTTCAGCTCGCCGAGGCCGCAGCGCGGCCCGCTGCCGAGATGGCGGATGTCGTTGGCGATCTTGAACAGGGCGACGGCGGTGGTCTTCAGGGCGCCGCTGGCGGCGACGACCTCCTCCTTCCCCCCCTGGGCGGCAAAGTGGTCGCTCGCCTCGCGCAGCGGCAGGCCGGTCACGCCGGCGATCCGCTCGATCACCTTGGCGGCGAAGTTGGGGTGGGTGTTGATGCCGGTGCCGACGGCGGTTCCGCCGAGCGGCAGCTCGCACAGCCCCTCCAGGCACTTCTTGAGCTCGGCGATGACCAGCTCGAGCTGCTGCGAATAACCGCCGAAGACCTGGCCGAGGCGGATCGGGGTGGCGTCCTGCAGATGCGTCCGGCCGATCTTGACGATGTCGTCGAATTCGGTCGCCTTGTCGAGCATCAGCTGCTGAAGCTGCTGAAGCGCCGGAATGAGAGCCTGGGCAATCTCGGTCGCGGCGGCGATATGGATGGCGGTCGGGATGACGTCGTTGCTCGACTGGCCGAAGTTGACATGGTCGTTGGGGTGAACCGCCTTGCCGCCGATCGGTTCGCCGAGCAGCTGCGCCGCCCGGTTGGCGATGACTTCGTTGGCGTTCATGTTGCTGCTGGTCCCGGATCCGGTCTGGAAGATATCGACCGGAAAGTGCTCGTCGAGCCGCCCCTCGACCACCTCTTCGGCGGCATCCATGATCGCCAGGGCAATCCGGCTGTCGATCAGTTCCAGCTCCTTGTTAACGCCGGCGGCATGCTCCTTGATCAGACCGAGCGCCCGCAGCAAGGGGCGCGGGAAACGGATGCCGGAAATCGGGAAATTGACCAGGGCGCGCGCCGTCTGGGCGCCGTACAGGGCATCTTCGGGAACCTCCATGGTTCCCATCGAGTCTCGTTCTACACGCATGGCCATCGCTCTCTCCTTGAATGACAATGTAACAATTTTAATTTCGCTAAAATTTATCTCTCGCTAACAGGGGGAAGTTCGTTTAGAATGCGGCGCATGCCGGCCGTCGCCTTCGCACTCATCGTCTTTTCAGCCCTCATGCACGCCTTGTGGAATCTTCTGGTGAAGCGGAGTGAGCACAAGACCGTCTTTGTCTGGTGGATGTTCCTCATGTCCGGCGGCCTGCTGAACGGCTATATCCTGTTGCGGCCGGAACCGGTTCCGGTGCCGAGCCTGCAGGTGATGCTGTTCGCCCTCGGCGGGTCGATCTGTTTTGTATTGTACCACCTTTTCAACGGCCGGGCCTACCGGGCCGGCGACCTGTCGCTGGCC
>JBFHOZ010000124.1:0-6915 GCA_041592975.1 Desulfuromonadales bacterium | reverse complement strand
CTGATCTCCCTTTCGAAGGAGAAGGCCGATCGTCAGAAGGTCTGGAACGACCTTGAGGAAGGTGCCGTCGTCGACGGTCGTATCGTCTCCCGCATCAAGGGCGGCCTGACGGTCGACATCGGCGTCAACGCATTCCTCCCCGGTTCCCAGGTCGATCTCCGGCCGGTGCGCAACCTTGACAAGATGATCAATGAAACCTACCAGTTCAAGATCATCAAGCTCAACAAGCGGCGCGGCAACATCGTCCTCTCCCGCCGGGTTCTGCTCGAGGAGAAGCGCGAGTCGCAGCGCGGCGAAACCCTGCAGACCCTGGAAGAGGGTCAGGTTGTCGAGGGGGTCGTCAAGAACCTCACCGATTACGGCGCGTTCATCGATCTCGGCGGCATCGACGGACTGTTGCATATCACCGACATGTCCTGGGGACGGGTCAATCATCCCTCCGACATTCTGTCGGTCGGCGATACCGTCAACGTCAAGGTGCTCAAGTTCGACCGCGAGAAGGAGCGGGTTTCGCTCGGCCTGAAGCAGACCACGACCGATCCGTGGCTCGATGTCGAAAAGAACTTCCCGGTCGGCACCAAGGTCGGCGGCAAAGTCGTCAGCCTGACCGATTACGGTGCGTTCATCGAACTGGGTGATGGCATCGAGGGGCTGATTCACGTCTCCGAAATGAGCTGGACCAAGCGGGTCAAGCATCCGAACAAGGTTCTCAATGTCGGCGACGAGGTCGAATCGGTCGTGCTGGCGCTCGACATCCCGAATCGCCGGATTTCTCTCGGCCTCAAGCAGGTCGAACCCAACCCGTGGGATGTCATCGGCGAGAAATTCCCGGCCGGCACCATCATCGAGGGTCAGGTCAAGAACATTACCGATTTTGGCGTGTTCGTCGGTGTCGACGAGGGGATTGACGGTCTCGTGCACATCTCCGACCTTTCCTGGATCAAGCGGGTCAAGCATCCGTCCGAACTGTTCAAGAAAGGGGACACCGTCAAGGCGGTGGTGCTCAACATCGATCGTGAAAACGAGCGGTTCTCCCTCGGCATCAAGCAGCTGATCGAGGATCCCTGGCAGTCGATTCCGACCCGCTACGCTCCCGGTACCCTGGTCAAGGGGAAGGTGACTTCGGTGACCGATTTCGGTATCTTCATCGAGATCGAGGAGGGGATCGAAGGGCTCATCCACGTCTCCGAGATCAGCAGCGAGAAGGTCGATTCCCCGAAGGACTGCGCCAGCGTCGGCGACGAGCTCGAAGCGGTGGTTCTTCATGTCGATACCGTCGACCGCAAGATCGCCCTCTCGATCAAGCAGATCGCCTCGCAGAAAGAGAAGGCCGAGGTCGATGCATACATGGGCGCACAGGAGCGCGCGACAACCAACCTCGGTGCTCTGGTCCAGGGAGCGCTGGAGAAGAGCAACGGCTCCGAGACCGACTGATACATCGTTAAACCGCCCCCCCGTGCGACATTGCGCGGGGGGTCTTTTATTTCTGGGCCTCTTATGAAGAAAAGGCCATTTCTCATGGCCCTGCTGGTCATCGGGGCGGTGTTCGTCAGCTTCGTGCTGCTGATCGTCGTGATTGCCGGCCTCGTCGGCAATTCGGCATCGATCCCGATTGGCGACCGCATCGGCGTCGTCCAGGTGATCGGACCGATCGTCTCGTCGGACAAGACGGTGCGGGAGATCGTCGAGTTCGCCAAGGATGACTCGATCGACGCGGTGATCCTTCGGGTCGATTCCCCGGGCGGCGGCGTCGGTCCATCGCAGGAAATCTACACCGAGGTCGAGCGGCTCGCCGGGATCAAGCCGGTTGTCGTTTCCATGGGCGCCGTCGCTGCATCCGGCGGTTACTATGTCGCCGCCCCGGCCGACCAGATCGTGGCCAATCCCGGTACCATCACCGGCAGCATCGGTGTCATCATGGGGTTCACCAACTACGAGGAACTCCTCGAGAAAATCGGCCTCAGAAACAGCGTCGTCAAGAGCGGCAAGCACAAGGATCTCGGCTCCCCGATCCGGCCGATGACCGATGAAGACCGGGCGATTCTCCAGGCTCTCATCGACGACGTTCATCGCCAGTTCGTCAACGCCATCGCCAGTGGTAGAGAGATGGAGGTCGAGAGGGTCCTTGCCCTTGCCGACGGGCGCATTTTTTCCGGCAAGCAGGCCAAGGAGCTCGGATTGGTCGATGAACTCGGGAACTTCCGCGATGCCGTATTTCTTGCCGCCTCGCTGGCAAACATAAAAGGGGAGCCAAGGCTGGTTTACCCGCGCAAGGAAAAACCCGATTTCTTCGAATACTTCATGCAGGAGGCGATCGGCCAGATCAAGGAAGGGCTCTCCGACGAGAACCCGACCGGATTGCAGTATCTGTGGAATGGAACATACGGGAGGTGACAGGTTATGACGAAAAGTGAGCTTGTTGAGCAGTTGTCGACCACGAATTCCGAATTGAACAAGAAGGAAGCCGAGTTGATTGTCAATACGATTTTCGACAGCATCGGTGACGCTCTGGTCGGCGGCGATCGCGTCGAAATCAGGGGGTTCGGCTCTTTCAGCATCCGCGAACGGGAAGCGCGCGAGGCCCGCAATCCGAAAAGCGGCGAAGTCGTCAAGATCCCGTCCAAGAAGACCCCGTTTTTCAAGACCGGCAAGGAACTGCGTGCGCGTGTCGATTCCTGATTGTCCCGGATGCGACGACGCCCTCGGCGGGTGTCCGGAACGTACTGGACAATCACGGAAAGCCCTGCAGATGCAGGGCTTTCTTCGTTGACGCCGTTTAACAGCTGCTCTTTTCCTGTCATGTTGCCGCCATGGATGCACTGAGCAGAAGAAAGACCATCCGTTTGACCGTCGCCTCCGGGAATTCCGCCATGCGCCTGGACCAGTTTCTCTCGCAGGCCGCCGAGGGGGTCTCGCGGGGCGTTGCCAGGAAGCTGATTGATCTTGGCGGCGTACACGTCAACGGGCGACGCGTCCGCAAGTGCGGGCTGATCGTCAAGGCGGATGACAGGATCGAGGCGTACTGCGACGGCCTCCCCCTGGACCTTTTCGAATTGACCGGAAGTCATATCGTCTATCGGGACAGGCACCTGCTGGTTGTCGACAAGCCGGCCGGTGTCGACAGCCAGCCCACCCCTTCTCGTTACAAGGGGACTCTTTATGCGGCGCTGAACGACTATCTGCAGGATCCGCATCGCAAAGATATGAAGCCGACGATCGGCATGGTGCAGCGGCTCGACCGGGATACGTCCGGATTGATGACGTTCTCGATCCATCCGGCAGCGCACCGCGAATTGAGCCGGATGTTCCGGGAGAGGGAGGTCGTAAAGCGTTACACGGCACTGGCCGCCGGCAGGCTGGAAACGTCACAGGGGGAGTTCAGGTCGCAACTCGCCCGGAAGCGATCGACCAACACGATGAAATCCGTTGCCAGGGGGGGGCGGGAAGCGGTGACCCGCTATCGGCTTCTGGCGACCGAAGAGAGGGTTTCTCTGGTCGAGGTCGAGATCCCCACCGGGCGCTCGCACCAGATCCGCGCACATTTTTCTGAGGCCGGTCATCCTCTGCTCGGCGATGACCGTTACCGCGGACCGGGGAACATCGCCGGCCTCGATTTCAAACGACAGATGCTGCATGCCGGCAGGCTTTCGTTCAATCACCCGATAAGCGGCGAGGAGCTCGATTTTACTTCCGGGCTCCCTTCTGATATGCAGTCGGCTGTCAGCTTTTTCTTCGAGGACCTGGGATGATGACGTTTCCGCAGATCGATCCGGTAATTGTTCAAATCGGGCCATTGGCGATCCGCTGGTACGGCTTGATGTACCTGCTCGGTTTTGTCGGCAGCTTTTTCTACATGCGCTACCTCGCCCGGTTGAGGCGCTTTGCGGTGACCTCCGAGGATGTCTCCGATCTGCTGTTCTACGGGGTGATCGGCGTCGTTCTCGGCGGCCGGGTCGGCTACACCCTGTTTTACAATTTCGCCTATTACAGTCGCCACCCGCTGGAGATTCTTGCCGTCTGGCAGGGGGGGATGAGCTTTCACGGCGGGCTGATCGGGGTTGTCGTCGCAATTCTGCTGTTTTGCAGGAGGCGCAGGAAATCACTCCTCGAAGTCGGTGACCTCGCCGCCGCCGCCACGCCGATCGGGCTGTTCTTCGGCCGAATCGGCAACTTTATCAACGGCGAGCTGTGGGGGAGGAGAACCGACCTGCCGTGGGGAGTGGTGTTTCCCGGCGCAGGGCCGGAACCGCGCCACCCGAGCCAGCTTTACGAGGCCTTTCTCGAGGGGGTGCTGTTGTTCCTGGTGCTCTGGACGACGCACCGCTTGCGGTCCCGGAGGGGAATTCCGATCTTTACATTCCTGTTGGGTTATGGTGCCTGCCGCTTCGTCGTCGAGTTGTTCCGTCAACCCGATTCCCATATCGGTTTTTTGTGGGGAGGGGCGACCATGGGGCAGCTGCTCTCGGTGCCGATGATCGTTGTCGGTGCCGCCGGTCTGCTGGTCATCGCGAAGAGAGTCCGACCCGATGAAACGGATTAAAGGCGTCGTTTTCGACTGCGACGGCGTGATGTTCGAGAGCCGTCGCGCCAACCTGGCATATTACAACGCTATTCTCGAATATTTCGGGGAGGATCCGGTCGCCGAAACCGACCGGGAGCGCGCAGTTCTCTGCCACACGGCAGCGAGCCCCGAGGTCCTTCTGGCGCTGCTCGGAGAGGAGCGGCGCGCTGCAGCGCTCGACTACGCCGCAAAGATCGATTACCGTCAATTTATTCCCTACATGACCCCCGAACCGGATCTTTACGAGGTACTGTCGGAACTGTCTGCAAATGTCCCTCTGGCGGTCGCCACCAACCGGGGGTTCAGCATGCCGGAAATCCTGAGGCATTTCGAACTGTCGAGGTTTTTCAAGGCGGTCGTGACCAGCCGTGACGTCGAGCGTCCGAAACCCCACCCGGACATGCTCCTGCTGGCAACGCACAGGCTGGGAGTCGAGGCCGGGGATCTCCTTTTCGTCGGCGACTCCGTGTACGACCGGGCGGCGGCGGAGAGCGCCGGCATGCCGTTTGTCGCCTACAAGCCGACCTTCGACGCCGAGGCCCACATCGAGAGCCACCGGCGCCTGCTCGATTATGTCTTGAACGGATCGTGACGACTGGTTGCGATGGTCAGTGCAGGTACTTGATCATCTCGAGGACGTGCCCGCCGTTCACCCGGCTGCAGTTGACCTTGTCCATGATCGACTGGATGATATAGACGCCCCGGCCGCTCTCCTTGGGATCGCCGAAGTCGGGATGCGGCAGTGCCTTCGGGTCGAATCCCTTCCCCTGGTCGAAGACCCTGATGTGCAGATTCTGGTTGATGATCGCGATGTTGATATGGATCAACTGGTTCTCCGAGTCGGATGCCGCGTGCAGGATGGCGTTTGAAGTCGCCTCGGTGAGGACCAGGTTGATCTGGTAGGCAAGCTCCTCCCGGTCCCCCTGATAACGTTTCAGGGTCCTGGCGATATCCTCGCCGATCTTGCCGATCAGGCTCAGATAGCGCGTCTGGTTCGGAACCTTGATGTCGACTTCCAGGTTGTCTTTCATAAAAAGTCGGGCCCGCAACGATGTCCCGCCCGGCCTGTCTCTCCGGAGGGGGTGTTTTTCCGGCTGTCAGCTGAAACTGGCCAATGCTTCTTCAGAATCGGGAAATATTTCAAAGACCCGGTGCAGGCGGGTCAGCTCGAACATCGACTTGACCTGGGGCTGCAGTCCGCACAGTTTGAGGTTGCCGTTACGGGCGCTGGCGTTCTTGAACCCCGAAACCAGAGAGCCGAGTCCGGACGAGTCGACGAACCTGACGTCCTTGAGATCGATGACGATGTTGTTCTTCCCCTCGTCAAACAGAGACAGCATCTGGGTCTTCAGTTCGCTGCTGTTGTGGGCGTCAAGGCGCTCCTCCCTGACCTCGATCAGGACCGTTGCCCCCTTCTCGTCAATGTTGATGTTCATGTTTTTTATCCTCCCGGGTTTCTTTAAGATTCTGTTCAAGAATAGCATATCGATTCATCCTGCACACAACTGAAAACGGTTTACTCGCCGTGCTTGATAATGACAACGGAGATGTCGTCGTTAAAGTTCTGGGTGCTGCCGAAAAGCCTGAGTTGCTCGAAGAGATAGTCGATGATCTCCTGCGAGCTCATCTCCCTCGCTCCGGTGAGGATATCCTTCAGGCGGTCGACACCGAAAAACTCGCCCGACTGGTTCTCCGCCTCGGTAATGCCGTCGGTGTAAAGAAGGAGAATGTCTCCGTTGAGAAGCGTGGCCTTCTCCTCGGCAAAGGCGATATCCTTTCTGACTCCGAGAATCATCCCCTCGGCGTCCAGCTCCTCGATGACACCGGTGGCGGAGCGGAAGTGGAGCGGCTTGTTGTGCCCGGCATTGGCATAGTTGAGCTTGCCGCTGCGGGTGTCGATCGAGAGATAGAACATGGAGATGAACAGTTCCGTCTGGGTCAGGTCATCATAGAAGAAATTGTTCAGATCGTACATCAATTTCGCCGGCCGCTTGGCCTGGTCGCGGCTCGCCAGGATCAGGGTTCTCGTTTCGGCCATGATCAGCGAAGCGCCGATATTGTGACCGGAGACATCGGCGATGACGGCATCGAGGGTGCCGTTTTCGCCGGTCAGGACGTCGAAATAGTCCCCTCCGACCTGCCGGGCAGGCACGCACAGGCCGGCGATGTCGTAGCCGGGGATGTCGGGAAAGCTGGAAGGGAGCAGGCCGAGCTGAATCGTCTTGGCGATCTGCAGTTCACGTTCGCTCTCCTTGGCCTTGATCAGCCGTTCGGTCAGTTCGGCGTTGCGCCAGGCGACGCCGATCTGGCCGGCAAGGTTGCGGAAGAGCTCGACGAACTCCTCGGTGAAAATT
>JBFHOZ010000123.1:0-7006 GCA_041592975.1 Desulfuromonadales bacterium | reverse complement strand
TTTGCTCTGGTGGTGGAATTGGTAGACACGCTAGGTTCAGGGTCTAGTGTCCGTAGGGACGTGGGAGTTCGACTCTCCCCCAGAGCACCAGGACAGATCAGGACCGGCCGCATGATGCGGCCGGTCCTTTTTTTTGTGCGAATTTTCCGCGTAAAAAAGTACTCTTAAATACAGTCTTTTATCTCAATTGACGGTTGACATCTCTTGTTAAAAATGAGAAATAAATAATGTGAAACTACTAATAAAGGAAAAAATCATGTCAATCGGAAAAAGTTGCCGGGTTTTTCTGTTTGTATTGATGATCGTTGTGCTGACAGCCGCGACGGCGGCGGCCAAGTCGGGAGGTTACAAGGATATAGACGCCGTCGAGCTGAAGGCGCTGATGGACAGCGGCGATCCGCTGGTCATCTTTCCCCTGAGCCGGATCGAATTCAACGATCTGCACATCACCGGCTCGATCAACGCACCCCTGCACGACATGGCGGCGAGTCTGCCACCGGAAAAGAGCCGGCCGCTTGTTTTCTATTGTCTCGGGATCAAGTGCACGGCGTCGTGGCGGGCAGCGGAGAAGGCCGTCAGCCTCGGGTACCGAAACGTATATGCCTTTCGCCAGGGGCTTCCGGCCTGGGTCGAAGCCGGCTACCCGACGACGTCGATCGAAAAACTTCCCGAAATCGACATTGACCAGGTGACAACCGATGAACTTTTCAGCATGCTGGCCGGCTCCGAGGATTTCGTCCTGTTGGATGTCTGCCTCAAGCGTGATGCGGAGAAATTCTGGATCGATACGCCGAAGCGGGTTCATATCCCTTTCGACGAGCTCAAGACGCGTCTCGATGAAATTCCGAGGAACAAGAAGGTGGTTGTCGTCTGCCTCAAGGGGAAGAGATCACCGATCGCCGTCCGGTATCTCTCGGCCAGGGGGTATGGCAAGCTCTTTTCGGTCAAGGGGGGTGTGCAGCAGTGGGTTCTCGAGGGGAAACCGGTCAAAACCATCTGAATTGAATCGATTCGTCGCGCCAAGTCCATTGCCGCACCTGCCAGAGGTGCGGTTTTTTTGTAAATATATTGTCGGGGCAAAAACTGTGTTAACATGCCCGATAATACTTTTCGGCAGCAACTTTTTATGAAATCCATAATCCACTTCCTGACAATATGGATGCTCTTCATCTGCCTGTTGTCGTGCAGCCGCGATAGCGGCGAATCCGCTTCACTCCGGATCGGACTGATCCCCTATACCGAGGATGCGCATTTCGAGGCGAACGGAGTGCCGATGATCAATGCCGCCACAATGGCGGTGGATGAGGTCAATGCCAACGGCGGAATCTCTCTCGGTAATCGATCGGTCCCTGTCGAACTGATCATCGAGGGGATTGCCAGCAGCCCGCAGAATGCCGTAGCGGCACTTCGCAAGCTGACCAACCGCGACCATGCCGCGGCGATCGTCGGGCTCAATTACAGCGTCGATGCGATCCCGGCCGGCGCGTTTGCGGAAAAAGCGCGGGTTCCGTTCATCAGCCCGATGTCGACCAACAGGCGGACGACCGCCCATCGCCGTTATGTTTTCCGCATGAGCTTCATTGACGAGCAACAGGGGGGCGTCATGGCGCGCTTCGCCTATCAGGACCTCGGCTCGCGGCGGGCGGCCATCCTTTTCGAACGGACTGACCCCTACAGTTCGGGGATCGCCGATGTCTTCCGCAAGACATATGCCGATCTCGGCGGCGAGATCGTTTCCTGGCAGCCGTTTGTCCAGAAAACCGGCGATCTCGAACGGGTCGTGCTGCAGATAAAAAAAGCGGCACCGGACGTTCTTTATCTTCCGGGGTTCGGCGTTGACGTCCTCCGGCAAGCGGATGCCGTCCGGGCGCAGGGACTGGATGTCAGGCTGCTCGGGGCAGATGGCTGGGACGAAAACGAATTCTCCCGCAATCCCCTTTTCTCGGATTCGTTCATGACGACGCACTGGTCGGCGGGGATCGACTTCAAGGGAGCCGGCCGCTTTGTCGATGCGTATCGGCGGCGCTTCGATGCAGATCCGAACGCCGTTTCCGCCCTGACGTACGATGCCATGAAAATGCTGTTCACGGCTGTCAGGCACGCCGGAAGCCGGGACAGCGATGCGATCGGTGCCGCCCTGATGGCCATGAAGCAGTACGACGGAGTCTCCGGAACGATTGACTTCGTCGACTCCGGTGATCCCGTCAAGGGTGTCGTCGTCCTGCACCTCGCCGGCGGAGAAGCGGCCCTGAAAAAGATCATCTACTGGGGAGAATAGTGATGCTGCCCCTCCTGCGCAAATCCCTGGTTGCCCGGCTTGTCACCGGGTTTCTGCTTCTTTCCCTGATGACTGTTGCCGCCGCCAGCAGCATCTCTTACATCCGTGCCCGGGACGTTCTTGTCGATTCGGTCTACGAGCGTCTCAGGGTTGCCGTGACGCTGAAGGAGAATGAGCTGAACCGCTGGATCGGCGATCAGCGACAGGAGATCGTCTACCTCGCCAAGTCTCCGGAAATCCGCGACAATGCCGCGCAGCTCCTGAGCCGCGAGCGCAGCCACAGATATTTCCGGGAGGCGTATTTCCGCATGTCGGAAAACAGCAACGCCTTCATCAAGAGAAACCCCTACTTCCGCGAGATTTCGATCCTTTCGGCCGACGGCGGCCGGGTGGTCTTCTCGACCATTCCCGAGCACGAGGACACCTATCGCCCCCACGACCTCTATTTTACCGAGGGCTTGAAGCAGACCTACGTCCAGAACGTCTATCCGTCCCCCCAGAGCCAGGAACCGACCATGACGGTCGCGACCCCGCTGATCAACGAAAGGGGGGAGCGGCGCGGAGTGCTGGCGGTCCACTTCAACCTCGACTGGATGGAGCGCCTCATCCTGGAGAATGCCGGCCTCGGCGAGACCGGCGAGACCTACCTGGTCGACAAATACAACGATTTTGTCAGCGGGCGTCACTTCGGTCGCTCCGAATTTCCGCGCGGCGTCCACACGCTGGGTATCGACAGGGCGGTCAGCGGCGAGAGCGGCTACGGCCGTTATCTGAATTACGAGGGGATCCCCGTGGTCGGCTACTATCGCTGGATCGCCGAACGCGAACTGGTGCTGATGGCGGAGATGCATGAGCAAGAAGCGCTGGCTCCGGCGAAGTCTCTCGGTCTGATCATCAGCTTCGTCGGCTCGATCATCTCATTCCTGCTGGCGGTCGCCATCTTCCTGCTGGCCCGGAAGACCGCCGGACCGATACTCGCCATCGCCGAAACGTCGCGCCGCATCGCCGCCGGCGAACTTGACCTGGATGTCCCGGTTCTCACCGGCGACGAGGTGGGGACGCTCGCCCGGGCGATCAACACGATGGTCGCCAAGCTCCGCAGCCTGTATGTTTCCGCGGCGCGCGACGAGGAGAAGTACCGTCTGCTGGTTGAAAACCAGACCGACCTGGTGGTCAAGGTCGATCTCGAGGGGCGATTCCTCTTTGTCAGCTCCACGTACTGCGAAATGTTCGGCAGGTCGGAAGGCGAACTGCTCGGGAATGCCTTCATGCCGCTGGTTCACCCGGACGACCAGGAGGCGACCGCCAGGGAGATGGAGAAGCTGTTCGTCGCGCCGCACACCTGCTATATCGAGCAGCGGGCAATGACCCGGGACGGCTGGCGGTGGTTTGCCTGGGTCGACTCGGCGGTCCTGGACGAAAACGGGGAGGTGTTCGAGATCATCGGCGTCGGCCGCGACATTACCGATCGCAAGCTGGCCGAGATCGAGCTCGAGAAGTATCAGAAACATCTCGAGGAGATCGTCGAAGAGCGCACCTCGCAGCTGCGCGATGTCCAGTCGGAGCTGGTCCAGAAGGAGCGGTTGGCGGCGCTGGGGCAGCTGGCGGCGACCGTCAGTCACGAAATCAGGAACCCCCTCGGCACGATCCGCAATGCGGTCTACACCATTGACGAGTCGCTCGCCCGCGAGGAACTGGTCAATGTCAGGAAACTGGCGGAGCTGGCGCAACGGAATATCGACCGTTGCGACAGGATCATCAACGAGATGCTCGACTTTACCCGGAAGCGCGAACTGATCGTCTCCAGCTACAACTTCGACAACTGGCTCCAGTCGGTTGTCCTCGAACTCGACGTTCCCGAGGGGGTCGTCATCCGCAAAAATCTCGGTTGCGACCGGGAGGTGACGTTCGATTCGGAGTTGATTCGGCGCGTCATCATCAATATCATGTCCAATGCCTTTCATTCGTTCATGAACTACGACGCCGGTAGGAAAATCGTCAACCTGACGACGAAGGTGCGGGAGAGCATGGTCGAGGTGTCCGTCGCGGATAACGGCTCGGGGATCTCCCCGGAGAACCTGAAGAAGATCTTCGAGCCCCTGTTCAGCACCAAGGGGTTCGGCGTCGGCCTGGGAATGGCGATTGTCAAGAACATCGTTGAGGATCATGGCGGCGAAATCTCTGTGTCAAGCGAGGCGGGGGAGGGGACGACGGTGACGTTTACGGTGCCGCTGGCGACGAATGGTGGCCGGCATGGATGATCGCAGACACCTTCTGCTGGTCGAGGACGACCGGGATTTTTCCGAGAGCCTCCGGCTGCTGCTGGAGATCAAGGGCTTCGCCGTCACGCGCGCGGTCAGCGGCGAGGAGGCGCTCGACCTGTTCGAGGAGAACCGCTTCTGCTGTGTTCTGATGGATATCAAGCTGCCGGGGATGTCGGGGGTCGAGACGCTCGCCGCCATCATGAGCAGGGCGCCGGACACCAGGGCCCTGTTGATGACCGGGTGCGAACGCGGCTCGGACGAGGTCATTTCCGCGAGCCGCTCCGGCGCTATAAGTGTGCTGTATAAACCTTTCAGAATAAACGAGTTGCTCAACTATATCGATAATTGACATGAACCCTTAGAGGCCGGCGCGGCCGATGGATGTGAACAGTGCAATTGAAAGAAGACCTGCTCAAGTGTCCGATGTTTTCCGGTATCACCGATGATGACCTGAAGCATATCGCCGAAGTCGTCAAGACGAAACAGTGCGAGAAGGGGGAGCTCCTTTTTTCCGAAGGGGACGTCGCCGCCGGATTCTACGTTCTGGCGGAAGGGCGGGTGAAGGTCTACAAGCTCTCGCCCGACGGCAAGGAACGGATCCTGCACATCGTCCACTCCGGCACCTCCTTCGCCGAGGCGGCGATCTTCGGCGACGGCCACTACCCTGCCTACGCCGAGCCGCTGCAGCCCTCGCGGCTGCTGTTCTTCCCGAAAAGGGATTTTCTCGACCTGCTGCATTCGCGATCCGGCATCGCCATCAACATGATCGGCGGTCTGTCGCGGTTTCTGAGGCAGTTCGCCAGCCAGGTCGAACAGCTCACCTTCCAGGATGTTCCGGCGCGGCTGGCCCGCTATCTTCTCGATATGGCCGGCGATGAGGAAGACCTCGTCGTTCTGCCGATTCCGAAGGGACAGCTCGCCTCGAACCTGGGCACGGTCAGCGAGACCCTGTCGCGCACATTTCGCAAGCTTTCCGACGAGGGGCTGATCAGGGTGAAGGGGAAGGAAATAGCGATCCTCGACCGCGACAGCCTCGAAGACCTTTCCGCGAGCACCAAGGAGCGCTAGCCGTCATTTCTTGACTTCGGTCAAGGAATCATCGACTGTCAGCTGGCACAATGACCGTCATGTACAAAAGCGTCACATCTTTACTGCGCATCCCTCTGGTCGCCTGGCTGGCTGTCAGCCTGCTGGCGTCCTGCGCCCCGACGGTTCCGGTCGTTGACGTGCCGGCCGGGCTGCAGATTCAGCGGATCGGTGCGGCCAAAATCGACGGACCACTGGCCTGGAACCCCGACGGCGCGCGCTATGCCGCGGCTTCCCGGGGGCTTCAGTTCGGCCTGGCCGGGGGGGAGTCCCGCACGGTTCACGCCGCGTCTCCGTCGGCGCTGAGCTGGTCGCCGACCGGGTCGCTGCTTGCCGCCTCCAGCGCCTCGGCCGACCGGTCGGTGGTCAGAATCTTCGGCGATGACGGAACCAGCCTCGCCGAACTCGCGGTCGCGGGCTCGGTCATGGATCTGGGATGGATCAGCGACGACGAACTGCTGATGGCCGCCGTTCAGCTGCGGGAGTTCAGTTTCGGCGGCAATTACTCGGTGCGTCTTTACCGTTGGCGGCAGAACGAGGAGCCGACGTCAGAGTCCCTGGTCGACACGTCGCCGCTCCGGCAAACCCTCGCGGCGCTGGGCACGTCGATATACGAATCCGTTCACCTGCAGGTTTCTCCCTATCGCGATGAAATTCTCTACACCCGCCTGATGACGCCGCCGAATGCCCCGATCCGCTACACCCTCGTCGCAAGGAATCTCGCCAGCGGCCGGGAAAAGGTCATCGCCGAGCTGTCGTTCGGCTCTTCCGGCGGCCGGTACCTGGGGAACGGGGACACGGTTTTTTTCAGCGACGGACAATACCAGTCGATCAAGCGCTCGATCTGGGGGACGGACGCCTACGAGACCTACCGGGCCGGCCTTTCACTGGAGATCTCCCCCGGGGGCGGCATCATGCTGATCGACGAGACGCTGCTGCAGGACCGCCGCGCGCTTTTCACGCTCCCCAGCCCCGGCCGGGCGGCCTTCAGCCCCGACGGTTCGCACCTGCTGTTCACATCCCCCGGCGGGCTCTACCTGGTCAGCGGGCTGATTGACGCCCCGGTTTCCAGGCCGATGGTCACGCCCCGGCTGCTCGAGCTGCGCCGTTGGCGCAGCGAGGGGCTGATTACCCCCCAGGATTATCTCAGACACTCGCGGCCGGCGGGGGCGAAATGACGCGCCGCACGGTATTGATCGCACTGCTCCTTTCCCTGGCGGGTGCTTCATATGCCGCCGAGGATGAGTGCCTCCCGTGCCACCGCAGCGAGACCCCGGCCGCGGTCCGCCAGTGGGAGGCGTCGGCCCACCAGAAGGCGGCCGTCGGCTGCGCCGATTGTCACGGGCGCGATCACGGACGCATCCAGGCCGGCGTGCTC
>JBFHOZ010000122.1:0-7033 GCA_041592975.1 Desulfuromonadales bacterium | reverse complement strand
TTTTCAATGTTCATGGATGACTTGTTCCTGCCGGGGAAATCGTCGCGGCGGCTTCCGCCACGGTTTCGCCCAGATTGTTCCTGAGGTTGAAGAGGACGGGACGTTCGGCTTCGGGCTGCGGTGCGACGAGAACGAACTCAACCTTTCGGTTGCCGCCACCCGGGATCGCGATCCCCTCGGTCTGCCCCTTGAGCGGCAGCCGTTTTCCGCTTTGCTGGTCGCTTGCGACGATGTGGAACATGGCCGGCTCGGCGCCCCTGTTGTTGACCCAGGCATTGAAAAAGGTCGCCAATTGCCCGTCCGCGAGGATCCTCTCCGATACCTGGTGGGACCGCGAAATTTTCAGAGTGGCCTCGGCCCGGTTGCCGGCGGCGACGGCGAGGACGGCGACGATGCCGAAGGTCGCCAGCGTTACCAGCAGAGTCCGGGGGTTCAGCAGCGCCCGGGCTCCCTTCCCCTCAAGTCCGAAGCTGTAGCATATCAGACCTTTCTCGTCGCGGGGAGCCATGATTTTCCGGCAGGCATCAAGGCAGCGGCCGCAGTTGATGCATTCGACCTGATACCCCTTGCGGATGTCGATCCCCATCGGGCAGACCCGCACGCAGGAGTTGCACCGGATGCAGCGGGCGATTTCCGAAGCGGGCAGGTGCAGGGTCAGGGTGCCGGGGTCGACCAGCGCGGTCTGGATTCGCCCGTAGGGGCAGAAATCGCTGCACATCAGGCGGCGGATGAAGGCGAGGTCGACGTAGATCGTGACGGAGACGATCGCCAGGGTCAGCCAGGCCGCAGGGTGCAGGTCACGCATTGCCAGGCCGGCGAAGAACTGCCTCGGTTCGATGAAGTACCAGAGGAGGTTGGCGGCGACCAGGAACGCCAGGAGCAGGTAGCAGGCCTGGATCACCCCTTTTCGCCACAACGCACCCTCGAGGCGGTTGCCGGCGACCTTCAGGCGCAGTGTGCGTGCCAGCCATTCGGCGACATCGTTCAGGGTGGTCTGCGGACAGGCCCAGCCGCACCAGACCCGGCCGAACACCAGGGTGACCAGAAGGAAGCCGAGGACCAGCGCCAGGCAGAAGAAGAGCAGCAGGTAGAGCTCCTCGATCTGCAGGACCTGACCGAAAAAATAAAGGTTCAGCTCCGCCATGTCGATGCGCAGGACGCTCTCTCCGCCGGCCCTGAACCAGGGGATCAGGAGGATGGCGAGCGTCGAAAGCCACTGGAATCTTCTGCGCCAGGGGCTGAGCAGTCTGATTTCGGTCATTGGCGGAATTCCTGAAAAGAACGGGGGAAGTCAGACTCCCCCCGCTTTGCATCTGGTAATTGACAGCCTGGCGGCAACGGCAGATTACTTGGCCGACTGCTCCTGGTGGGCTTTCATCTTCGCCTGGAACTCCGCCTCGGAACTCCAGCCGGAGAAGAGGTAGTAGGCCATGAAAATGACCCCCCAGATGATCAGCCCGTAAAAAAGAATGTTGAAATAAACCGGCGGTTTGTTCACGCGGTTTTCGGTGATGCCGTCGAAGTCGTGCGTCGGTTCATTATGTTCGTGATTTTCGAGCATGTTCGTCCTCCCCGTTCGTTAATCGTCATCCAGCATCCGGTACTTGGGCGCTTCTCCCTGGTCCTTGCGCTCTCTGCTGTAGGTCCTGATGACGATCAGGACGAAGACGACAAAGAGCGCGAAGGTGACGCCGAGATAGGTAATGGATCCCCAGTCCATGTCGATCATTCCCTGTACATGAGGTAGTTGACCAGTTGCCAGACCTTTTTCGAACCGAGCGTCGAGAAGGCGGGCATGCCGCCGTCGGTGATGCCGTTGTAGATGATCTCGTAGAGGAAGGCCTCGTCGTAGGCGCTCATGTCGGTCAGTTCCGGTCCGATGTCGCCGCTTAGATCCTCGGCATGGCAGGCGGCGCAGTTGTCGAGATAGACCTGCCGGCCGGCGGCGACGGCGGCCGGGTCACCCATGAACGGGTTCTTCAGCTCGCCGACGATCTCGGTCGTCGCCGCTTCGCGCCAGGGGATGCCGGTGCCGAGTTTCTGCATATAGGCGACGATAGCGTCCATCTCGTTTTTGCCGGCGAGCGCCTCGATCTCTTCCCCGGTATACGGGAAACCGAGAACCGCCATCTTGCGGCGGATCATCTCCGGGTCGAGCGCGTTGTCGCGCAGCCACTTGTAGTCCGGCATGTTGGTCTTCGGGACCATCGAGCGGGGCGAGTCCATATGCTTGTAGTGCCACTCGTCCGGGTACTTGCCGCCGATGCGTGCCAGGTCGGGCCCGGTCCTCCGCGACCCCCAGAGGAAGGGGCGGTCGTAGACGAACTCGCCCGATTTGGAGTAGTCGCCGTAGCGCAGGACCTCGGCGACCAGCGGCCGGACCGTCTGCGAATGGCAATTGTTGCACCCCTCGCGTATGTAGACGTCGCGCCCCTCCTGTTCGAGGGCGGTGTACGGGGTGACCGTTTCGATCCGGTCATGCTCGGTGTTGACCCAGGCGAACGGCAGGATCATGGTGACGATCGTGCCGACCAGGATGGCTCCGGTCGCCAGCAGCAGAAACAGTACAGGTTTCTTTTCCCACATGATCAGGCCCTCCCTTCCGCGGCGATCGCAGCCGTTGAGGATGTCCCTCCCCTGGCCGTCAGGATCAGGTTGTAGATGAAGATGATCACGCCGACCATGAAGATGATGCCGCCGATGCTGCGGGCCCACCAGTACGGATACATCTCGACCATGGTTTCCATGAAGGTGTAGGTGAGGCTGCCGTCATCGTTCATCGCATTCCACATGCCGGCCTGCAGAACCCCGGCAACCCACAACGGGATCGTCCAGAGCAGCTGCCCGATGAGGACCAGCCAGAAATGCATGTTGGCCAATGGAATGCTGTAAAGTTCCCGCCCGTAAATCTTCGGGACAAGATAGTAGATGCCGGCGAAGCCGATCATCGACACCCAGCCCATGGTCCCCATGTGGATGTGCGCCGGAACCCAGTCGGTGTAATGGATGAAGGCCGAGAAGGTGCGGATAGACTGCATCGGCCCCTGCAGGGTCTGCAGTCCGTAAAACGTGATCCCGAGGATCAGGAATTTGACCAGGTAGTTCTCCCGCATCTGATGCCATTGGCCGTTCATCGACAGGTAGCCGTTGATGACCGATCCCCACGAGGGGGCAATCAGCATCACCGAGAAGGCCATCGCCAGGGTCTGGATCCAGTCGGGT
Organism: Desulfuromonadales bacterium; assembly: GCA_041592975.1. Classification (GTDB taxonomy): domain Bacteria; phylum Desulfobacterota; class Desulfuromonadia; order Desulfuromonadales; family UBA2294; genus BM707. The sequence goes on along the minus strand of JBFHOZ010000122.1, from coordinate 3,811 downwards.
ACCGGTGTCCAGAGCAGGTGATGGGCGCCGGTCCAGAGGTACATGAAGACCAGACTCCAGAAGGCGACGATCGACAGGCGATGGCTGTAAATCGCTACGCCGGTCGATTTCGGCAGGAAATAGTAAAACATCGCCAGCGGCGGCGCCGTAAACGCCATTGCCACCGCGTTATGCGCAAACCACCAGTGGACGTTGGCGTCGTTGGTGCCGGCGTAGGCGGAATAGGATTTGAACAGGGAGACCGGTACCGCCGCCGAGTTGACCAGATAGAGGACGGCGACGCCGATGATCGAGGCCATCATGTACCAGAGGGAGATGTACATCTGCTCCTCCCGGCGCTTCATGATGGTCATGATGATGTTGATGGCGAAGGCAACCCAGAGAATGACCACCATGACGTCGAGCGGCCACTCCAGCTCGTGGTACTCCTTGGAGGTCGTGTAGCCGAGCAGCAGGGTGACGGCCGCGGCGATGATGGTGGCGTTGAACATCCAGAGCTGGAAGGTCGCCAGCTTGTCGCTCCAGAGGCCGGTCTTGCAGAGCCGCTGGACGATAAAAAGGAACATGGCGAAGATCGTGCCGACCCCCCAGCCGTACAGCCCGGCGTTGGTGTGCAGGGGCCGCAGCCGCCCGAAGGTCAGGTAGGGCGGGAAATTGAGGTCGGGATTGATCATCTGGAACGAGGCGATCACCCCGACGAGAATCGCGACCAGCCCCCACAGGATGCTCCAGTTTACGAAGCTCCTGACGATGGCATAGTTGTACTCCGGCTTGTCCATGCAGCTCCTCCTTTTCGAAATGACGCAGGCAAATTAGATCAATCTTAGAAAAGTCGCCGCCCGCCGTCAAGATCCGCTGACGCGGTCATATATAACCAAAACGGTCATAAAATTAATCTAATCGACGATGTTTGTCAATCGTAATTGTGTAAATAAAATATAAATATCCGTTATCATTGACATCTTCTCGGCGTCTCTCCTATGATGCGGAAGGAGGGGGCGGAGACGGCATGAAAGCGACATTGGGAAAAAAACTTTTTTTCTACACCTGGGTTATCCTCGTCGTGGTCTTGGTGGTCACGTTTTTCTTTCTGGTCAGGGGGCAGTCGCGTCAGTGGGAGGAGCACCTCCGTTCGCAGAGCCTGTCCTTCGCGCGCTTTGCCACGCCCGAACTTCTCAAGCAGTTCCGCGGCGCCTTTCCGCCGCGCGACGAGGAAAGCCTGGCCTACGTCTACGACTTTCTCGGCTTCAATCGCGATCTCGTCCGCTTCTCGCTCTACTCTCCGAACGGACGGCTGCTGTTCGAGTCGCCGAACTTCCCCGACTTTATCGACCTGGTCGTCGAAGGGAGCACGGACGGTGAGCTCGCCGACCGGCTGAATGCCGAGCGGAACAGCGCCAGAACCCTCCATCTCGCCAACGGTGTCCGTCTTCTCGATCTGCTCGCTCCGGCCTACGGGCCGACCGGTGAGCAGATACTGGTCGCCCGTTACCTCATTTCGTACGATTCGGTCGATCGCCGCCAGGCCGAAATGCGTCGGCAGTTTCTGCATATCGGCGTCGTCGCGATGATTGCCTCGCTGCTGCTGGCGGCGGTCGTCGCCCGGAGGGTGGCGAAGCCGGTTGTCCGGCTGATCGAAGGGGTTCAGGCGATCGGCAGGGGAGAACTGAAGACCCGGATGAAGGTGCAGGGGAGCGACGAGATCGCCGCATTGACCAAATCCTTCAATGAAATGTCGGAGAGTCTCGACCGGAGCCAGGAGGCGCTGACCGAGAAGAACAGGGCCCTGCAGGAGGCCAACGCCGAACTTCACCAGGTCCAGGAGCAGCTGATCCGCTCCGAGCGGCTGGCAGCCATCGGACAGCTTGCCGCCGGCATCTCGCACGAAATCGACAACCCGGTCGGCATTATCCTCGGCTACGCCGAGCTGCTGCTCGACGACTTCGAGCCGGATGATCCGCGCCGCGACGATCTCCGCTCGATCATCGACGAGTGCAAGCGCTGCAAGCGGATCACCGGCGGCCTCCTCGGGTTTGCCCGGAGCGGCAGCGGCATCCATGAGCCGGTCGATCTCGACCGCCTCTGCCGGGAGACCATCCTCTCCCTGTCGCCGCAGCGGCTGTTCCGTGAAGTGGTGATCGACTACGAACGGCCGGAATACCTGCTGACCGTTCAGGGCGACAGTGACCAGTTGCGGCAGATCCTCATCAACCTGATGCTGAATGCCGCGCAGGCGATGCACGGCAAGGGGCGGCTGATCGTCCAGCTCGGGCGGGAGCCTGAGTATGCGGTTGTTTCGGTCACCGACAACGGCCCCGGTGTCCCCGAGGCGTTGCGCGAGAAAATTTTCGAACCGTTTTTTTCCACCAAGGCGCACGACGAGGGGACCGGGCTCGGCCTCTCTCTCTGCCGGAAGCTTGCCGAGGATCACGGCGGCGAACTGGGGCTCGATCCTTCGGTGCGGAGCGGAACGAGAATCCGCCTGCGCATCCCCCTGTAAGTCGGGAAAAATTCTTTGACAATAATCGCGCCGATTCTTTAGGATAGGCGCAGTCCGACCTCCCATATTTATGAGATGAAATCGCATGGAAAACGTTCTTGCCCTGATCAAAGATGACCTCGCCCGGGTGGAGGAGCAGTTCAAGAAGGATCTCGCATCCGATGTCCTGCTGATCCGCAAGGTCGGAGAGTACGTACTCGGCAGCGGCGGCAAGCGGATGCGGCCGATGCTGCTGCTGCTGGCGGCCCGCCTGTCCGGATACACGGGGACGCAGCACGTCGGGCTTGCCAGCGTCGTCGAGTTCATCCACACCGCAACCCTGCTGCACGACGACGTCGTCGACAGCGCCGTGCTGCGCCGCGGCCAGGAGTCGGCCAACGCCGTCTGGGGGAACGAGGCCTCGGTGCTGGTCGGTGATTTCCTGTTCGCCAAATCGTTTTCGATCATGGTCCGGGAAGGGAACCTCGATATTCTCCGGATCCTTTCCGACGCGACGACCCTGATGGCCGAGGGAGAGGTTCAGCAGCTGATCAACACCTGCGATCTCGACATGGACGAGGAGCGTTATCTCGACGTCGTTCGCAACAAGACCGCCATCCTGATTGCCGCCGCCTGCCGGGTCGGCGCCATCCTTGGCGGCGCTTCAGCGGAAAAGGAGGAGGCGCTGGCCGGGTTCGGGATGGAGGTCGGAATCGCTTTCCAGCTGATGGACGACGCCCTCGATTACGTCGCCGACGAAGCCGAATTCGGCAAGTCCCAGGGTCATGATCTCGCCGAAGGGAAGATGACCCTGCCGCTGATCCATGCGCTGCGGCAGTGTACTCCGGACGAGCAGGGCCGGGTCGCCGAAATCGTCGACGAGGAGCAGCTGGCCGACGACGGGCTGGCATACGTCCTCGAGCTGATCACCAAGTACGGCGGTATCGAGTATACGCGCCGCCGCGCAGCGGAGTTGATCGCGGCGGCGAAAAGCCGGCTCGGCATCTTCCCCTCCGGCGCCGCGCGCAACGCTCTCGAGACGGTTGCCGATTACGTCATCAGCCGCAACAAGTAACGCCCTCCCTGTTATTTCACCAACACGAAGGCCGGCTTTTGGCACCCGCGATCCCGACCAGGCCGGCATATCGGCGCAGAAACCTTTATCAAATGCTCACCCCGGCCCGAACCGAATCAATGGCGGATCTGTCATGGCAGTTGGCAAGGAATTTGCTCTTTCACAACTGTTGATTGGTTCCGGCGCGGGCGATTTCGTCGCCCCCGGACGTTTTCGACAGGGGTATTCGGCATGGAAAAAGAGATGCTTGTACACAA
>JBFHOZ010000121.1:0-7110 GCA_041592975.1 Desulfuromonadales bacterium | reverse complement strand
GGTCGAGACCGACCGCGGCGGCGGCCGGGGGCGTGCCGAGAACCGTCCGCCCGCCGTCGTCGAAGGTCATCATCGCCAGGATCGGCAGGTTCGAAAAAGCGCGGGCGGCGATGGCCGCCGCCCGGATTTCGCGAATATCGAGGAATGTCTCCAGGGCGATCAGGTCGGCGCCCGCCTTGACGAAGGCCCGCACCTGCTCGCCGAAGATCTCGACCATTTCGTCGAAGCCGGCGTCGCCGACCGGTTCGACGAAACGGCCGGTCGGGCCGATCGAGGCGGCGACGTAACGGTCGGGGCCGACCGCCTTGCGGGCGTTCTCGACCGCCCGGGCGTTGATCTCGTCCACCTTGCCGTCGAGGCCGTAATGGGACAGCTTTGAGCGGCTGCCGCCGAAGGTGTTCGACAGGACGATATCGGCGCCGGCGTCGGCATACTCGCGATGAATCCCGGCGACGATCTCCGGCGCCGAAAGGTTCATCTCCTCCGGGCATCCGCCGGCCCTGAGCCCGCGCTCCTGCAGCATCGTCCCCATGGCGCCGTCGAGAACGAGAATCCTCTCGCCGATATCCTTGAAAAAGTCGGGCATGTCAATCGCTCCTCTCGGTTTCGCGGAGATCCGGAAGGGGGGCCAGCCGTTCTTCGACCGACTGACGGGCAAAGGTGAAGTCGGCGATGAGCGGCCGGCGCAAATCGACATGCCCCTTCAGGGTCTCGACCTGCGCCCCGTTGACGGTCACGGCAACCTGGCGAAGGTGCGGGAAGTTGACCGCCACCGAGTTGGCCAGGGCGTAGACCGTCAGCAGCTCCGACTGGCTGCCGCCCGGGTGGCCGGCCTGGAGTTCGGGACCGAAATCGAGGATCGCCGTCCCCTCCTCGATCCGCACGTCCCTGATCCGGGATTTCGCCGGCAGGACCGGACTCCCCTCGAGCACCGGGCCCGATATCAGCGCGTCGACGATCGCCCGGACACAGCCGCTTTCACCGCTGCAGCTGACCTGCCGTGTTTCGCTGACGAGATATTCGCCGTCGTCGCTGGCGAAGTAGAGGGAGACGTCCTTCTGCACCATCCGGGCGCTCTCCGCGGATTCGCTCCGGGTCGGCTTGACCTTGACGACCCGTTCCGGTTTCGGGCGACCGGCATACCAGAGCAGCAGGATGCCGAGCAGCAGGACCAGGAGGATAATGTAGACGAAATGTCTGTTCTTCATGGGTCGCACGTTCTCCGCAAATTATCCGGTGAGTGATACCTGGTGCACATCGCCCAGGGGCCTGTCGAGAAAAGCACTGCCGACGCGTTCGAAGCGGGTCGGCACGTCGGTGACGTAAAACCGGACCTCACCGGGTCGATCCGGCGGCCGGCGCAGGTCGCCGAGCCTGCGGGCGACGACCCGGGCCGTCTCTTCGGCCGAATCGACCAGCTGCACACCTTCACCGAGCACCGCGTGCAGGGTGTTCTTCAGCAGAGGATAATGGGTGCAGCCGAGCACCAGTGTGTCGATCTCCAGGCTGATCGGGGCGAGATATTCACTGGCCGCCAGGCGGGCGACTTCATGCTCGGCCCACCCCTCTTCGGCCAACGGCACGAACAGGGGGCAGGCGACCGAGACGACCTCGAGCGTGCCGTTGATCGACCTGATCGTCCGGGCGTAGGCGTCGCTCTTGACGGTCCCCTCGGTGCCGATCACCCCGATCCGTCCGACCCGGGTCAAAGCCGCGGCACGCTGAGCCCCCGGCTCGATGACGCCGATCACCGGCACGTCGTGTTTCTCCTGCAGGGCGGCCAGGGCGACCGCGGAGGCGGTGTTGCAGGCCACCACCAGCATCTTCACGCCGAGGCCGGCAAGAAAATCGGCGGCCTCGAGGGCGTAACGGCAGACCGTTTCCGGGCTCTTGGTCCCGTAAGGGACCCTCGCCGTGTCGCCGAGGTAGACTAGTTTTTCTGCGGGGAGGAGTGCCGCGATCTCCTTCAGGACCGTCAAGCCGCCGACCCCCGAATCAAAGATGCCTATTGCCTTTTCCGAAGCCATTCAACCCTCTGAATATCACCGTTTAAACGATCGTACATAGTAGGAGATGGCGGCTGAGCAAGTCAAGGAGATTAGCGTGTTTACGCTTTCCTGCCCGGGAAAAAGCTGGTATAGTGTCCTCGCTCGACAGGCACGGCAAAAACCTCAGCAAGCGGAGAACGAACACATAATGAGTTTCGTCGATTCCACCATCGAGTTCCTGAAGACGCTGTCGACCGAAAACATCATGAGGTACATGCACCAGGCGAACGTCGGCGACCTGATCCACAACCCCGCATTCCTCGGCACGATGGGGGTGGTTGCCGTCATCTGCCTGATCATGAAGTGGCGCGTGCTGCTGGTGACCATCTTCGGCATCGTCGGCTTCGCCGGCCTGCTCTCCTACACCCTGGAGCAGGGCACCAGCCTCGAAGGCGGCCTCACCGACCAGACCATGCTGGTGTTCATCGGCGTCGGCGTCCTGATCATCGGCGCAGCGATCTATTTCCTGTTCATCAAATCGGAGTAAGCGCCCGGGCAGTACATGATCGGCTTTACGACTACCATACCGCTGGAAATTCCGCTGGCCGCCGGCCGGCGGCCGGTTGATCTCAACAACATCTTCATCACCGACCCCGACCCGCAGAGCTTCATCGAGGAGGCCGAAATCGCCGGCTTCCCGCGCAACATCTGCGGCTGGATAAAGGGGATCTATGGCGTCACCCTGCGCCGCCGCATCCCGGAGATCATCGCCGTCACCGAGGGGGATTGCTCCAACACCCAGGCACTGATGGAGGTTCTCACCCTCAACGGCGTCAGGACCATCCCCTTCTCCTACCCTTACGACCGCTCCGAAGAGACGATCCGCCTCGAGCTGGAAAAGCTCTGCCGGCATTTCGGCACAACGGTCGGCGAGGCCGAATCGGTCCGCGGGCGGCTCAACGTCCTCCGGCTCAAGGTACACGAAATCGACCGTCTGACATGGCAGGAGAACCGGGTCACCGGCGGGGAGAACCACTATTTCCAGGTCTGCACCTCGGACATGAACGGCGACGTCGCCGCCTTCGAGGCCGAAATCGACGCGTTTCTCGACGAGGCGAAAAGGCGCGCCCCCTTCTCCGAGCCGATCCGTCTCGGGTACATCGGCGTACCGCCGATCTATTCCGACATCTACAGCATGCTCGAGGGGCATGGCGCGCGGGTGGTCTTCAACGAGACCCAGCGGCAGTTCTCGATGCCCTACAACAAGTCCGACCTGGTCTCGCAGTACCGCGCCTACACCTACCCCTACGACATCTTCACCCGGATCGCCGACATCGAGAAGGAGATCGCCCGGCGACAGGTGGACGGCATCATCCACTACGTCCAGTCCTTCTGCTTCCGGCAGATCGAGGATATGATCGTCCGGCAGAAGCTGAAGACGCCGGTCCTCACCCTGGAGGGGGACCGACCGGGACCGATGGACGCCCGCACCCGCATCCGCATCGAGGGGTTCCTCGAGATGATCAGGGCCCGGAAGGCATGACCGGGCTCGGCATCGACCTCGGCAGCCGCCAGGCCAAGTTCGCCGCCATTGCCGGCACGGGACTTCTCTGGCTCAAGGACTTCCCGACCATCCCTTTCTACCGGCAGTTCGGTTCTGTGGTCGACGGGAGCCTGCAGCTCGATTTCGCCGCCATGGAGCTGGCCGATGCCGGGGAGATCGCCCGGGCGTCCATCGTCGTTACCGGCTACGGCCGCAACACCCTGGCGCTGAAGAACGCCCGGGTCATCCCGGAGATCCAGGCGCATCTCGCCGGAGCGCGCTGGCAGACCGGCCTGGAGACCTTCACCCTGCTCGATTTGGGCGGGCAGGACTCCAAGGTCGCCCGGCTGGAGCGGGGGATTCTCAGCGACTTCGTCATGAACGACAAGTGCGCCGCCTCCTCGGGGCGTTACCTCGAGAACATGGCGGCGGTTCTCGAGGTCAGCCTCGAAGAGCTCTCCCGGCACGCCGCCCACCCGGTCCCTCTCGACGCCACCTGCGGCATCTTCGGTGAATCAGAGCTGATCGGCAAGATCATCGAGGGCCATCCCCTCGAGCACCTCTGCGCCGGTGTCAACCAGACGTTGATCAAGCGGGTCATGCCGATGCTGCACCGCTTCCCGCGCGACACCATCGTCCTCACCGGCGGCGTCGCCAGAAATACCGCCTTCAGGGAGATGTTGCAAGAAGCCGCCGGGGCTGATATTGTCGTCCCTGACCACCCCCAGCACAACGGCGCCATCGGCTGCGCCCTGCTGGCATCTGCAGACAAAGGATAGAGACCGCCATGGCCATAAAGAAACGCGACTGGATATTCATCGCCATCGTCCTCGCCGTCTTCGGCACCTTCATCGTCATTTCCGGCGAAGGGAAGACTGTACGGGTTCCGGCTGACGAGATGCACGCCCCTTTCCCGGAGATGGTCAGGGAACTGGGGAAAAAGGAGACGGAAGTTTTCTGCAAGGAGTGTCACGACACCGAGGAAATGCCGCTCTCCAAGGAGCACCCGCCGCCGTTCCGCTGCCTCTTCTGCCACAAGTTCAGCAAGTAGAAAGTTAAAGGCCCGGCGTCCGCCGGGCCTTTGACCGTAAAGCGATCTTGACGAAGTTCTTTTCCGCAATATTGCCGGGTCGAAGCAGGCCAAATCACGACCGGCACCCTCCCCGCAATCCGCAACCGCCCCTGAAATAATCCTGCTTTCCTCGTAATTGCAATCAGTTAAGAACCTCATTGGTGAATGGCATCATTGTTGCTCATGTTCTCGTCGATCGGCGAACCATGCCAATGAAACGGTTCCATTCACTTCAAGGGGGCGACATTTTGAACGAACCGGACGAACAGAAAAAAGACTACCTGCTCGACTACCTGCTCTACACCCTTGGCGTCTGCGTCTTCTGCGTCATCGGCTTCAGCCTGTTCCTCTGGCTTCAACTCTAGGCGGCCGGTAAGAACGAAAACGGGACCAAGCCTGGTGGCCCGGTCCCGCTTGCTGCGCCGCACACTCCCAGCTTCCTGCTGTTACGACACCCCCCTGACAGACACCTCGACGACATATTTTTCGCCCAGGGCCGCGAAGCCGCGGACGACCTCCGCCGGGTAGGAGGCGCACCCCTGCAGTGACTCGTCCAGCGAATGCTCCGGCATGAACTGCTGGAATACCCAGCGCTTCGCGCCGCGGATCGCCTCCCCCATCTGCCTGACATCCTCCGCATCGACAAAGCCGGGAACGCAGGTCGTCCGGAACTCGTAATCGATACCCGACCCGATGGTTACCCGGATGGCCCGCTTGAGGGCGTCGAGATTGACCGGGGCGTTGTGCAGCTCGCCGTACCGGCCGGGCGCCGTCTTGAGGTCGAAGGCGAGGTAATCGACCAGCCCCTCGTCGAGCAGCCTCTTGAGAAGCTCCGGCTTCAGGCCGTTGGTGTCGAGCTTGACCGCCAGGTCGAGCGCCTTGATATCACGGAGCAGGTTGATGCACTGCGGATCGATGGTCGGCTCGCCGCCGGAAATGACGACACCGTCGATGAACGGGATGCGGCTCTTCAGCTCGTCGAGGATGGCTTCCCGGGGGTAGTCGGGATACTGCTCCGGGTCGAGAACGAGGGAGGGATTATGACAGAACGGGCAGGTGAGATTGCACCCCCCGAAGAAGACCAGCGAGGCGACCCTGCCCGGAAAATCGAGCAGGCTCGTCCCCTGGAAACCCTTGATTTTCATTGACAGAACGAAGCGGGATTATTTCTGTTCCGACGTGCCGACCAAAAACTCGGCCCGGTCCTTGAACTCTTCCTTTTTCCCCTTGTTCCACTGCTGCACCGGGCGGAAGAAACCGCACACGCGGGAGTAGACCTCGGTTTTCGCATCACACTTGGTCGCCATATAAAGCCTCCATTGATTAAACAGGGTACAGGTGCCAGGCAAAACCTGAAACCGGATTCCTGATCTTATGCCGCCCGCCCTTCCTTGTGCATGTGCGGGCAGGAGAAATGCTCGCCGGTGATGTAGCCATGCACCGGGCAGACGGTGAACGTCGGGCTGATGGTGAAATACGGCAGGTGGAAATTCTCGGCGATCCGCCGCACCAGCAGCCGGGCGCTGCGCCAGTCCTCGATCCGCTCGCCGAGGAAACCGTGCAGCACCGTACCGCCGGTATAGAGGGTCTGCAACCCGTCCTGGTGGGTCAGCGCCTCGAACAGGTCGGTGGTCGTGCCGACCGGAAGCTGGGTCGAGTTGGTGTAGTACGGCTCGTCCTCGCCGGCGGTGATGATGTCGGGAAACCTCTTCTTGTCGCGGCTCGCCAGGCGGAAGCTGGTCCCCTCGGCCGGGGTCGCCTCGAGGTTGTAGAGGTGGCCGGTCTCCTCCTGGAACGCCTCGAGCTGCTTGCGCATGAACATCATCGTCTCGACGGCGAAGTCGCGGCCGGTCGGGGTGTCGATGCCGCAGCCGAGCAGGTTGAGGCAGGCTTCGTTCATGCCGATCAGGCCGATGGTCGAGAAGTGGTTGTCCCAGTAATGGCCGCTCCGCTCCCTGATCGCCGCAAGGTAGAACTTGCTGTAGGGGTACAGGCCGTCCTCGGTGAAACGGTCGAGCTGCTTCCGCTTCAGCTCCAGGGATTCGTAGGCGAGCTTCATCAGCTCGGAGATGCGCGCGAAGAACGACTGCTTGTCGGGGGCGATGTAGGCCGCCCGCGGCAGGTTGAGGGTGACGACGCCGATCGAGCCGGTCAGCGGGTTGGAGCCGAACAGGCCGCCGCCGCGGCGGCGCAGCTCGCGGTTGTCGAGCCGCAGCCGGCAACACATCGAGCGGGCATCCTCAGGGTCCATGTCCGAGTTGATGAAGTTGCTGAAGTACGGGATGCCGTACTTGGCGGTCATCTCCCAGATCGGCTCGTAGCGCGGGTTTTCCCAGTCGAAGCCGGCGGTGATGTTGTAGGTCGGGATCGGGAAGGAGAAGATCCGCCCCGAGCTGTCCCCTTCCATCATCACCTCGCAGAAGGCGCGGTTGAACAGATCCATCTCGGCCTGGAATTCGCCATAGGTCTCCTCCAGCATCCGCCCGCCGATAATCACCGCCTCGCCG
>JBFHOZ010000120.1:0-7350 GCA_041592975.1 Desulfuromonadales bacterium | reverse complement strand
GGGGATTTCGAGTACCTCGACTTCGGGGCGAACGACGGTCTCGATATCGTCTATCTCAGCAGCGGGGCGGTTGCCGGAACCCGGCTGAACGAGGTCAACTGGCAGTCGTGGTCGGTCTCGGGGACTCTCCGCTACGACTTCTGAGCGTTCAGGGGAGGTGGAATTTCTCCGGGAATCTGCCGGCGACACCGGCAAAGAACGCCCTGGCCCTGACGAAGTCCTTTTCGTAATCGCCGCTCGGCCGAAACGACGGTCCGAACCTGATGCTGCGCGAACGGTAGTCGAGTCCGGCGCAGGTGACCGGCACATCCGCCTCGCCGGCGATGCGGTAATACCCCTGCTTCCATGTTTCGACCCGGCGCCGCGTCCCCTCGGGGGCGATGCCGAGCAGCATCCTCTCCTCCCGGCTGAAGCGTTCCGCGGTCCTCCTGATCAGGTCGTTCGGTACGCTGCGGTTGACCGGGATCCCCCCGAGCCACTCCATGACGATGTTGAACGGCGGCTTGAACAGGGTGTGCTTGCCGATCCAGTGTGCGCGTATGTCGAGCGCGAAGACCGCCAGGATGCCGATGACGAAGTCCCAGTTCGAGGTGTGCGGGGCGACGATCACGACCTGCTTCGGGACGTCGGGCAGCCGGCCCTCGAAGCTCCAGCCGAAGGCGTTGAGCAGGAAGCGGCCGACCGCACGGGTGAAGCGGTTGTCGCGACGCGGCAGGTTGGCGCCGCCGAGAACGGTCACCGGGACGGTTCTTCCCGCCAGCGTCGGGTCAGGTCCCCGTAATCGTCGATGCGCCGGTCGCGCAAAAAAGGCCAGATGCGCCGGACATTCTCGCCGTGCGCCAGGTCGATGTCGACCAGCAGGGTGGTCTCCTCCTCTTCCGCCCGGTCCAGGAACTCCCCCTGGGGGCCGGCGACGAAGCTGTTCCCCCAGAAGCGGATGCCGGCGGCCTGGCTGTCGGGAGAAGGCTCGAAGCCGCAGCGGTTGACGCTGACGACCGGCAGCCCGTTGGCGATGGCGTGGCCGCGCTGGATGGTGATCCAGGCGTCCCGCTGGCGCAGCTTCTCGGCCTCGTCGTCCCGCGGGTCGAACCCGATGGCGGTCGGGTAGATCAGCAGCTCGGCGCCGGCCATGGCCATCAGCCGTGCCGCTTCCGGGTACCACTGGTCCCAGCAGACCAGCACGCCGAGCTTGCCGACCGACGTGCGGATCGGCGAGAAACCGAGATCGCCGGGGGTGAAGTAGAACTTCTCGTAGTAGCCGGGATCGTCGGGGATGTGCATCTTGCGGTAGGTGCCGGCGACGGTGCCGTCCTTTTCGAACACCACGGCAGTGTTGTGGTAAAGCCCGGCGGCTCTCTTTTCGAACAGCGAGGTGACCAGGACCACGCCGCACTCCCGGGCGACCCGGCCGAAGTGCTCGGACGCCGGTCCGGGGATCGGTTCGGCGAGATCGAAGAGCCCAGGGTCTTCGACCTGGCAGAAGTACGGGGTGCAATGCAGTTCCTGCAGAACGACCAGTTCGGCCCCGCTTTCCGCCGCCGCTCGGATGGCGGCGCTGGTTCTGGCGATATTTTCGCGGCGCTCGATTGTGCAGCTCTGCTGGACGAGGGCGACTCTGATTTTTTTCATGCGAGGACTCCTTCGGGCAGCTGCATGGTGGAACAGTGCAGCGAGCCGCCCTGCTGAATCAGTGGCGTGCAGTCAATGGCGACGATGTCTCTCCCCGGGAAGGCTGCGGCAATTGCATCGCGGGCCGTCCGGTCGTTGGGATCGTCATAGATCGGAACGAGGACGGCGCCGTTGATGACGAGAAAATTGGCGTAGGTGGCTGCCAGGCGATTCCCGTCCGCATCGTGCTTCGCTGCCGGCAGCGGCAGCGGCAGCAGCCGGTAAGGCCGGCCGTCCCGGGTCCGGAACGCCACCAGCTCCTCCTGCATCTTCGCCAGCTCGGCGTAGTGCTCGTCTTCACGGTCGTCGCAGGCGACGTAGAGGATGGTGTTGTCCGGGGCGAAGCGGGCGAGGATGTCGACGTGGGAGTCGGTGTCGTCGCCGAGCAGCATCCCCGACTCCAGCCAGAGGATGCGGTCGGCGCCGAGGGTGTCCGCCAGGGCGCCGGATATCTCCTCCCGGCCCATGCCCGGGTTGCGGTTCGGGTTGAGCAGGCAGCGGCTGGTGGTCAGCAGGGTGCCGGTTCCGTCGGCGTCGATGCTCCCTCCTTCAAGGACCATCTCGACCGGTCGCGGTGGCGATGTAAAGATGTTCCTTGCGCCGAGCGCAGCGGTGACGCCGTTATCCTTCCCGGCCTCGAACTTCCCTCCCCAGCCGTTGAAGATGAAGTCGACCGGGGTCGCGCGCATCTCCTCGTAGACGGTGATCGGACCGAAGTCACGGGCCCAGGTGTCGTTCGTCGCCAGGGCGAGCAGGCGGACATTCTCCATGCGCGCTCCGGCCGCCGCGAGTTTCTCCCGTACGGGCGAGATGTCCGGGGCGAGGATCACGACCTGTTCGAAGCGGCTCGCCTCGCGGGCGATCGCGACGAACACCGGTTCGACCCGGGTCAGCGTATCGGCCCAGTCGGTCCCCGGGTGGGGCCAGGGGAGGAGGATGCCGTCCTGTTTCTCCCATTCTGCCGGCAAGCGGATGTTCACGTCTGTTCAACCTTCTCGTACGGGATTCGGGGTGCACATTCTAGGCGAATTCGGCCGGAGTTTCAATCGAACAATAACACGCTATTTGAAGCGCCGGCGCAGGGTGCAGAACAGCACGGTGACGAGAAGGGCGGCAAAGACGAGCAGCGCAAAGCCGCCGCTCCAGCGCTGGACGTTCTGCCAGCTGACGCCGGCGACGTAGCCGAGCCCCGGGTAGGCCATCCCCCAGAGGATGGCGCTGACCACCCCGTAGGCGACGAAGGCTTTCGGGCTCATCCGCGCGCAGCCGGCGATGAAGGGGACGAAGCCGCGGATCGGTCCGACGAACCGTCCGAAAAAGACCGACTTGCCGCCATGTTCGCTGAAGAAGAGCTCCGCCTTGCGGACAAAACGGATTTCCCGCCGCATCAGTTTCGTCTCGAGGATCGCCGGACCGAAGCGGGCGCCGAGCAGGTAGCTGGTGAAATCGCCGAGAAATGCGCCGAGCATCGAGACCCAGACGATGGTGGTGATGTCCTCCTTGCCGTGCAGGGCGAGAAAACCGGTGAAGACGATGATCGTACTCCCCGGGACGATGACGCCGATGGCGACCAGCGATTCCATGAAGGCGATCAGGCCGATCGAGACATAGTAGATTGTCCCGCCCGGCAGCCAGGTGAAAAAATACTGCAGCCACTCTTCCATCAGCACTCTCCGTTGTCGTAAAGGACATTGTAGCAGAAGCGTCCGCTGAAATTCAGCTGTCAACTGCGAACCGGGCGTGCCACGCGTCCAGCCGCCGGAGTTTGTCGCTGCCGTGTCGAAGCATCCGCTCCCGGACCAGTTCGATCGGTCGTTCCGGGTGAGCGGGGTGGTCCGATTTGCTGAAGAAGAGGTCGGCGTAGGTGACGATCCGCTCCTCGATGGTCAGCGGCAGCATGTCCCGCGGCGGCAGCGGCAGCGACTGGCTGATGATCTCCTCCCGGGAAAGTCCGACGCCGATGTGCCTCTCGCAGACCAGGGCGTGCCGCGGCAACCCCTCTTTTTCGAGGATCTCCCGGCCGAGGATGCCGTGCATCAGGTAAGGGTGAATGCCGGTACAGCCGATTTCGGGGGCATCGGTGAGATGGACGCCGATGTCGTGCAACAGGGCCGCCTCCTCGACGAAGCGCACGTCGACCGGCTCCCGGCGGGCCAGATGCCGGGCGACGGCAACCGCCTTTTCCGCGACCTTCAGGCTGTGGGCGATGAGGATCGGCCGGCTGGCGCCTGATTTCGGGTGGTATTTCGACAGCAGTTCGAGCATCACGATCCCGGCCTATTCGAGAATGGCGAACGATTCGGCGATCTCCCGGAATCGCTCCGCCAGGGCGGAGAAGTCCTCGGGAGACGCGGTGAAAACGAGCAGGTAGGAGCTCGCCTCCCCGGCGACGCTCCAGGCGCGAACCGTATCGTGCGGCGTGAACCCGTCGAGACGTTCGGCGTCGCCGGCAGGGAGGGTTTCGTCCGTACGACCGACGAGGGTCAGGTTCGGGTAGATGTCCCGCAGCGTCTCGAGCGGCGCGGTCCGCGGCACGATATCGTGCCGCGGCAGGGACACGACGATGACAGAGAGGCCCTTGCGCGGTCCGGACGGCGGGATGTCCCAGACGACGGAATGGGCCGGATAAGGGGCGACGCCTGCCGGCGAGAGGGAGGTACCCCACGATTCCGGATAGCTGACGGTGAAGTGGAGGTTGGCGTCGATGTACGACTGGCGCGGCACGTCCGGCGCGAAACCCTTCCCCGGAGCGCAGGCGGCAACAACGATCAACAGCAGCAGGATCGGCAGCATGCCAAAATCTCTCGGGCATCTCATCGGGACCGTCCTTTCGCGCATTCCTTACATCTTAGCATGGGGCTCCGGACCAGACTGCAGGTTGTGACGGAAAAAGGACGCCGAGGCCGGGAGGTAGAGCAGCAGGAAAAGGGCGGTCAGGAGCATGAACGTGGCGTTCAGGCCGAGGCGGTCGGAAGCGAGGCCGATGAGCGGCGCGGTGACGACGAAGCCGAGCCGGAAGGAGAGGGCCTTGAGCGAGAGCAGGCTGGCGCGATTGCTCCGTGCACTCTCGCGTTGCAGGAAGTGCCGCGAAAATGGCCCCTGCAGGCCGCGCATGGCCGTCAGCAGGTAGTAAAACAGGAACGAGTAGAGTCCGGCGGTCAGGCCGAGACCGGCCAGACCGACCATTGAGAGGAGACCGAAAAGCAGCAGCTGGCCGCGGGCGCCGAGGAAGCTGGTGACGCGGTGGCTGATCACCGAAAAGAGGGCCACGGTCAGGTTGGCGCCGGCCCAGATCGGCCCGAACCAGGCGACCGGCATCCGGCACTGCTGCATGAAAGGCTGGATCAGCCAGACCGGGAAGAAGGAGGCCAGTCCGAGCACCGTCGCCAGAAGGATGGTTGAGCGGATACGCCGATTCTGCTGCCAGGCCAGCCGCCAGATGGAGAGCATCTCGGCAAGGTGCGACCGCTCGATCCTTTCCGGGGCGGGGGCATCCCGGAGAGACAGGGTCACGGCGAGGGCGAGTATCCAGACCAGGATCTGGATGGCGAAGGGGAGGATCGGCCATTCGGCGTAGAGCAGCCCGGCGCCGAGGGCCCCGACCGTCTCTCCCCCCTGGGCCCAGCCGGTCATCCGGCCGTCGAGCCGCGCATAGTCCTCCTCGCGCCCCTGCTGCAGCAGGGATTCGTACAGCAGGGCGCTGTCGCTGCCGCTGATGAAGGCGAAGGAGACGCCGAGGACGATCTCCGCCAGAAGGACATCGGCGAAACTGCCGGCGGCAGTGTAGAGGGCCCAGCCGAAGATGCCGAGCAGCGACGCGAGGCTGAGGGAGAAACGGTAGCCGAGGCGGTCGCTGATGTAGCCGGAGGGGAACTCGAGGCAGAGCGACGCGAGCGAGAAAACCGCCTGCAGCAGCATGATCTCGGTCAGCGTCAGCCCGATCTGGTCTTTCCAGAAGAGGGTGATGATCGCCATCGGGAACAGCATCATCTTCAGAAAGGAGAAGAGGTAGAGCCTGTTGATGTTGCTGCGCAGGACCAACGGTGATTCGATGTCGTTCAGGGGACGGGGCTACTCGTCCCAGTAGATGCAGGCGGCCGGACAGCTGTCCATCGCCTGCTCGATCCGCTCGTCCGGCGCGCCGGTCGGGTTGTAGACCTCGGCCTTGCCGTGATCGTGGCCATGGTCGTGACCGTGGTCGTCCTCGCCCTGCATGCGGAAAACCTCGGGACAGGTCTGGGTGCAGACCTCGCAGCCGATGCAGCACTCCTGGTCTATTGCGGGAACTCGGGGCATGATGTGAATCCTCTCCTGGCGATGATTGCCAGTCAATGCTAGCAGGATGCGGCCGGTTTTTCCAGCCAAGTTTGCTGCATCCTGTTGAAAATATGCGTATTTTGTCATGCAAATTTTGCAGGCTTTGCTTTCCCTCAATGCGACTCTGTGATATTTTGTTTGCATCGGCTGCATTTTCCGGAGGTGCTCGTGCGTCGCAAGGCCGGCCTGTATACCGAAATTGTCGTGACCATCGTCCTGGTGGTCGGCGCGGCGCTGTTGTTCGGCGGTTTTCTGCTGCTGCGGCTGGCCGAGCGGGAGCTGGTCGAGCAGAAGGTCGATACGGCGCGCCGGATGGTCGAGTTCGTCGCCGGCGCCACCTCGATGGCGGGGGGGGACGACGGTTCGGAAAAGGTTTACGCTCTGGCCCGGAGCATGATGCTGCATGCCGGCGCCGACCTCCAGTCGTGGCACGTTCTCGACCGCAATCTGACCACGGTCTACAGCTCCGGGAGAGAAGATGCTGCGGCAGAGAGGCTTCTTTCCGTGGCCCGCGAGGCGAGCGTCGCCGCGCAGACCCTGGTCGAGGTCCGCTACGGTCAGAGCTGGCTGTCGTTTCAGCCTGACGATCCCGGCAGCGTCACGGTCGCGGCACCGCTGGCCAATGTCCGGGGAAAATTCGGCGTTCTGCTGGCGCGGTTTACCCTTGGCGAGGTCCGCGAGAGGATTGTCAGCGCCCGGAACCTCGTTTTCCTGTACGTGTTTCTCTACGGGGTCGTGGTTGTCGCTTTCGGCGTCATCGTGCTGGGCCGCAATGTCATCCGGCCGGTTCGGCAGCTGCGGGAGGCGACCAGCCAGGTCGCCGCGGGGGATCTGCTGGCGAATGTCCAGGTCGCCGGGCCGGGGGAGATTTCCGATCTCGCCGACTCGTTCAACGTCATGACCGAGGCGCTGCGCAAGGGGCGGGCCGAACTGATCCGTTCCGAGCGGATGGCGTCGGTCGGGCATCTCTCCGCCGGCATGGCGCATGAAATCGGCAATCCCCTCGGCGCGGTCGTCGGTTATCTCGAACTGCTCAAGTCGGAGCTGGAGCCGGGGCGCTCGCGCGAAATGGTCGAGCATTCCCTTGCCGAAATCGCCCGCATCGACCGGCTGGTCAAGGATCTTCTCGACTACGCCGCGCCTTCACGGGGAGGAGAGGCCGTTGTCGACCCGGCCGGAGTTCTGCATGCGGCGATCGACATGCTCTGTCACCAGGCGGCGTTCAAGCTCGTATACCGAGGCGCCCTGCTCGAAGTCTTTCACCTGGCACATATTCATGCCGGCATAGCCACAGGGATTGATGCGGGAGAACGGTTCCATGTCCATATTCACGTTCAGGGCCAGGCCGTGGAAAGAACAGCCCCG
>JBFHOZ010000119.1:0-7355 GCA_041592975.1 Desulfuromonadales bacterium | reverse complement strand
CCGGCAGGAGACTTGCCGCACCGCCGGCGGACCCTTTCCCTTCCCGACCGAAGACGTTTCTCTGCTGCAGCGTCTCGAGGGCGACATCCTCTCCGGCCGCGATGCTCACCTCGCCCCCCCCGATCCGGCCGCCGGAAATCGCGACATCCGTTCCGGCATTGATGGCGACCCTCCCGGCGGCGGATATCTCCCCCTGATGCGACGTTATTGATTTGCCGCTTTCGATCGACAGGTCTCTTCCGGCGGCGATAAAGCCGGTGTTCTCGACCTGGCCGCCGAAAATGGAGAGGTCGCCGTCGGCGACGATCTGGCTGCCATGAAAGATATTCTCGTCATGCACCCGGGCAAGGTAGAGTCGCGGCACCAGGACCTTCTGCCCGGCGAACTCCTCCTCGACCAGCCAGACGATGTCGTGCGTCAGCATTTCGACCTGCTCTGGCCGGAGCGTCATGCCGACTTCCAGCTCCAGCTCCGGCGCCGCATCGGCGGCGTTGTCCATCAACGCCAGAAACTGTTCCCTCTCATCGGCGTAATCGGCCGAGAGGAAGCGACGGCCGGTCGTCGCGACGATCTCCTCCCGGATCAGCAGGGTTTCGTAATGCCCGTCCCCCACTCTCCTGACCGTCGAATCCGGGCTGTAGCCGAGCCGCTCGAGCAGATGACCGGAATTGACGAACCCGGCAAGACTGGCGAACTCGGGGCGGGTCTCGATGAGATACGGTTGTCCGGCCGGAGCGTTCCTGAAGAGGAAATCCCAGCCGCCGGCCAGGCCGATCTGCCCCCCATCGGACTGCCGGAACCTGCCGGGGATCGGCGAAGGTGTACCCGTGACGATCCCTTCCAGCCGCTTGCCGTTGTCGACCTGCTCGCTGAACGTCGCCGTCAGGTTGCCACCGGCCTCCAGGGTACCGTAGACGCCGTCAAGAATTTCCAGGTGCGGCCCGTCGACCAGCGGGGCGCGCCAGCCCCAGACGAACTCGCAACCGATGTGCCCAGTATGGTGCTTCTTGTACCATTCGTAGCGATGCGTCGTCGTTGTCCATTGGTGGACGGCCTCTTCGCCAATGTTGTTCAGGGTTCGACCGGAAAGATCGAGATCGCCGCCGGCGCTGATCAGGCTGTATTCGTTGGCAACCGTATCTGCCGTGATCGTGATATTTCCGCCAGCCATGATCCTCGCCTGCGGAGCCGTGTAAGGGGCCATGGTCTCCACGAATCCATCGGTAATCTCGTTGGTGCGCCAACACCCCTCAGGAGCCGTACACTGATTTATCGTAATACCTGTTTTTTTAAAAACTTGAATCGTAAACAGTTCGAACCCCGTCTCGATCCATCCCCCCTCGAGATGATAACCAACCGAGGAAATAACCGGCGCCTCGGAACGGTTCACCACTTCTTCCGCAGAAATGGAGACATCCCCATTCCACGACTCGATCACTCCGCCGTCGTTGAGCAATGTGAACCCTGTCGACGTTTTGGCCCCCCCCCCGATTCCCAAGTCTCCCGCCGAGAAGATGATACCCAGGCGGTTTTCGAGCCGGCTTGCGACCGCCAGATCGGTCGTTCCGGCCGAGGCGATGAGCCCCGTGTTGGTCAGATGCATCGCTGACAGCGACAAGGCGTCGCCGGCAATGACCTCGCCGCTGTTGACGATCTCCGACCTGCCGGCATCGAGGGCCAGCGCACCCGACGCGACGAGTTCCCCGGAAATGTCCACCGGCCCGCCGCCGGCGATCCGGAGATCGGTCGAAGAGACCACTTTTCCCGGAACCTCGATCCGACCGTTGCCGGTGAGCGCGATCTCCCCGGCCGATGCGGCCATGTCGCCGGCAATCCGGACCCCGACCCCCGCCTCGGTGACGACCAGACGGATGCGGTCGGCGTACATGCCGCCGAGAAGAGATGAATCGAGCGCGAATTCCGGACGTTCCGCAACGGAAGAAAGACGGGTCGCCTCAAGGCTCGCGGCACCGACCTCGTTCCTCCCGAGTACCAGGTTCAGCTTCCGCGCGTGAAGATCGGCATTGACGTTGACCGCCCGCGTGACGATGTCGAAGGCATCGACCGCTGCCGCGTTCAGCCCGAGTCCCTCGATCGAAACGGCGCCACCCTCGACCCGGTAGCGGGCAAGCGTGCCGGCGTCCATCACCGGGGTGCCGGTGGTCAGGGTGACCCGCGGCGTGTTCAGAAAGCCGGCGCCGTTGACGCTGATGCCGTTCGGGTTGGCGATGACCACATCGGCCGCGTTGCCGGCGACTTCTGTCGTGCCGCTCAGTCGGGTCGGGTTGGTGCTGGTCACCTCGTTGAGAATCACCCGCGCCGCGGAAGGGCCGAGGTTGGGATTGCCGAATACATATCCCGCCAGATCTGTCCGGACCAGCTCGGGGCTGTTATTGAGAATGAGCCCTTCCGGCGCAACGTTGAAATCGAGATACCTGTTGTGCGACACCCCCTGTGAGGTCGGAGCGACGATGTTGACGACCGGCACACCGTTCGGCGCCGTGTCGATCCCCGGTCGGTTATGTGCCTGGGCTCCGTTGTCCGGCACGACCGTAGGTGATGCGAATGCGCAGGGCGGCATCGCCATCAGTCCGCACAGAATCGCTGCGACAATCTTCGACAGTTTGGTTTCCATGCCCCCCTCCAGAGCTAGAAATAGCGTGTGTAACTGAACGCGAATTCGCCGTCGCTGGCGTCGAACCCGACAGGAGCGTTGATCGGCCGGCTGTAACCGATCCTGAGACTCTGCCTTGCATCCCACCCCTTGATACCGACCGTCCACGACTGGAGGTTTTCATAGGATGACGCACTGCCATCGACAACCTCGACGCTCCCCCAGTCGACGCCGAGAAACGGCTCCAGCGTGGCGATGTCCAATTTGCGCAGAGTCTCTCCGGCCGGCAGCAGGAACAGAAGATCGTAGCGGACATAGCCGCCGCTGCCGCCGCTGTACCCCTCCTCCCGGAATCCCCGCACGGTGTAGAGGCTGCCGATGCTGACTTGTTCGGAAGCGAACAGCCGGTCATTGCCGATCTGGCCGTGCAGCAAAATTTCGTGGTTCACAGGACCGAACGCCGATTTCACGGAGATGTCGGCGGTCGTCTTTTCGAATTGCGCCTGCGGCAGCCCCGGCGCACCGTCGCTGTCGTCCTGGGCGTCGATGATGTCGAGCCCGCGGTGGTAGTTCACCGCCAACGCCAGCGTCGCGCGGCGGAAGTACCGCTCCATGCGTATCGACGCCCGACCGACGATGAAATGCTGGCTGGATGTGTCCAACAGAACATCAAGCAGGTAATTCTTTTCATCCTTCCAGTCGAGAACGAGACCGACGCTGAATTTGCTTTGCCGGTCCCGGTACAGAACCCTGCCGGCACTCAGCGACAGGTTGCGGGTCGTCCCGGTTGCCGGGAACACCTGGCTCCCCCCCTCGACCGGCTGCAGATAGTCGAAATGGCTGTAGGAAATCCCGAACAGGCTCCAGCCGAAGGGGATTTCGTATCGGGCAAAGACGTTCCGGCTGTCCTTGCCGCTGTCGTGGTGGAGATCGTGACTGAACGTCAGACCGAAGTAATCGGCAAGCCCGAAGGGGTTGTCATAGCCAAGCGAGACGTGCCCCTGGTATTTTCCTGTCGATTCCGTGCCGTTGTTGTCTAAGGACAGGGAGAGGTTAAGCCGGTCCGCGTGTTCGTTCTCGAGAACGATCTGCGAAGTCCCCGGCTCCAGGCCGGGAAGGAGTTTCAGGGTCGCGTTGTTCGATTGCAGGCGGTTCAGCTGGTCAAGACCCTGTTCGAGGTCGCGCAGGTTGAGAAGTTTTCCTTCGCGGACCGGAAAGGCGAAATCGAGCGAACGATCATCTTTGTGCTCTCTGGTGCCGTAGGCCAGGCCTTCGATCCTTCCCTCGACGACTGTGACTTCGAGGATGCGGTCGGCCAGGTCCTGCGGCTTGATATAAGGACGGGAGGTGATGAAGCCGGCATCGAAGTATCTGATCGTGATCTCGCGCAAGATCGTGTTGATGTCGCTGATACCGAGACAGCGGCCGGCGAACCGATCCGTTATCCGGACAATCTCATCGGCGCGGAGAAGGGTGACGCCTTCCACGACAATGTCATCGATGGGATGACAGTCATCCGAATCCGGCTGAATATCCTTCTCCGGCAGCTGCGGGTCCGGCATTTCCGGAGCCGGCGTACGCCGCTGACGAAACTCTTCCGACAGCGCCTCGCGCTCTTCCTGCTGCTGCTGAATAACCCGGGCGGCAGCGCGCGCGGCCTCTTCCTGCGACGCAGCATGCCCAGCCTCGGCGACGAAATGAATGCAGACCACCACCAGAAACACCAGGCCGCAACCGGTCATCGTTCGGTTCTTCAAAACGGGTTTTCCCTCCGGGCACATTTCAAAAAGCACGGCGAAGAGGCTGGGGGCACCTTCTCCGGCAACACTCAATTCAGTTCTGCATTATACCGGGTAATTGACGGATGTCTCACCTGGATGAATATTTTTTGTTTTTTTTTTGGACAACGATAACAACTGACAAGCCGGACACTGCGTTCAAGCCTGACCATCCCCCTCCTTCCGATTGATCCGCTCGTACAGCTCGATCTGTTCGCGGAAGGAGAGCTTCTTCTGGCAGGAGGTCTTGAGGCAGAGCTGGCAGCGGGTGTCGGCGCACCAGAGGCAGTCGACGCAGTCGGGGCAGGGGTGCTTTTTGGGGCGCGGCTTTTCCATGTCTTGAATTATACCGCAACGGAAGGCGACAGGTCATCCGGACGGACCGTCGCGAGGGGGCGGCGCAAACGACAAAAGGCCCGGCGATCTCTCGCCGGGCCTTTCGTCGTTCGTCACAGCAGCAAGGAATTACTGCTTGCTAACGTTGGCTGCCTGGGGGCCTTTCGGGCCGTCGGTCACGTCGAAGGTGACGCGCTCCCCCTCGGCGAGGGACTTGAAGCCGTCGCCCTGGATGGCGGAGAAATGGACGAATACGTCCGGACCGCTGTCCTGCTCGATGAAACCGAAACCCTTGGCATCGTTGAACCACTTGATTGTACCTTCAGCCATTTTCTTTTTCCTTCTCGTCTCCTTGGAGACTCTTTTCTGCTGTGCAATTTTCAAATATTTGCAATGAAAAACCGCGCAAACTTCTTGTCTGCGCGGCCTGTTTTTGTACTGACACTTCGGTCAAAAACCAAACATTTGAACACTGACACAAGTTGTTATGCGTCACCATATCCGTTCCGGATGGAAAATAGCAAGCAAAATATCTGAATTTACGAAAATATTTTGGCCGGCATCACTTCTTCGGCACCTCTTCCACCGGCCCGTTCGCCTTCACCCAGGCGTCGAACCCGCCGGCGATGTGGCAGACCTGCTCCAGCCCCATCTGCTGCGAGACCTGCGCCGCCAGGGCCGAGCGCCAGCCGAGGTTGCAGTAGTAGACGAACCGTTTCTCCCCGGCGAACAGCGGCTTGTGATAGGGGCTCTCCGGGTCGATCCAGAACTCGAGCATGCCGCGCGGCACGTGCTTCGCGCCGGGAATCTTGCCGTCGTGCCAGAGCTCGCGCACGTCGCGCAGGTCGATGAAGAGGGCGTCGCCGGCACGGTGCAGCTTGAGGGCCTCCGCGACGCTGATGGTCTCGATTTCGGCCTCGGCGGCGGCGACCAGCTGCTTGCAGCCTTTCTTCAAACCCATGGAAACCTCCTTGACGCTACAGGAACATCAGCAGGCTCAACGCCATCACCGCCATGCCGCAGACCAGGCCGTAGATCGAGAGGTGATGCTCGCCGTACTTCTGCGCCGACGGCAGCAGCTCGTCGAGAGAGATGAAGACCATGATCCCGGCGACCAGGGCGAAGAGGATGCCGAAGACCGCATCGTTGAACCAGTGGAAGAAGATGAAGTAGCCGATCACCGCGCCGACCGGCTCGGACACGCCGGAGAGGAACGAGTAGACGAACGCCTTGCGTCGGCTGCCGGTGGCGTAGTAGATCGGCACCGAGACCGAGATCCCCTCCGGGATGTTGTGGATGGCGATGGCGACGGCGATCGAGACGCCGATTGCCGGGTCGGAGAGCGCCGCGGCGAAGGTGGCGAGCCCCTCGGGGAAGTTGTGGATGGCGATGGCCAGGGCGGTGAAGGTCCCCATGCGCAGCAGCTTCCGCTCGCGCCGGGTCGGCTCCTCCCCCTCGAAATCCTCGACCCCGCGGATCTCGTGCGGGTTCTCGATGTTCGGCACCAGCTTGTCGATGATGCCGATCAGCAGGATGCCGCCGAAAAAGGCGGCGACCGTGTACCACGAGCCGGTCTTTTTGCCGTAAACGGCGATCAGCGAGGTCTGCGCCTTGAAGAAGATCTCGATCATCGAGACGTAGATCATCACCCCGGCGGAGAAGCCGAGGCTGAGCGACAGGAACTTGGTGTTGGTCTTCTTGGCGAAAAAGGCGATGGCGCTGCCGATGCCGGTCGCCAGGCCGGCGAAAAGGGTCAGCCCGAAGGCGACGAGGACGTTCTCTTCCATGGGTTCTTTCCTCCCGAAGCCGTCAGTGTAGCACAAAGACGGGAGCGCCGAATCAGAAGAATTGCGCTACCGGGCCCTGGCGGGGGAATTCTCGGCCAGCGGTTTCTCCGTCCGGATCTCTCCCCGCCGCCGCGCCTCCCGGTACCCCTTCCAGGTGCCGCTGCTGAATCCGACCCGCCCGAGCATACGGATGAATCCGTTGATGAACATCGATCCGTTGATCTGCTCGCCGGCCCGGAAAAGGAGATCGTCCCAGTACCTCTTCGCCTCCTTGTCGCAGCAGAGGGCGTCCGGCCTGTAGGGGAGAAACTCTCCGTCCTCATGTTTCCAGAGCTGGTTGTGCTTGAAGGCGTAGTCGTGCAGGATGCTCGGCAGCAGCAGCAACCCGCAGGGGTTGAAGAGCGCCCGGAAAGGACGGGGGATCGAGGCGACGTCGCACGCGAACCCCTTGGGGACGACCAGCTCCACCGTGGTGCCGTCGGCCTCCCGGTAGGTCCAGTGCCAGTTCTGCTGCAGCATCCAGGTGCGCGGTACGTGAAAGTAGACCAGCATCCGCCGGAATCCGCTCTTCTGTCCGGCGGTTTTGATCGGCAGAGGCTGCAGCAGCGGCATCTCCGGCTCGTCGATGGACGCGCGCACATCCAGGAGCTTCTCTTTCAACAGCAGGAAGAACGGGACCGTGACCACCCACAAGACGAACATGGCGACGGCCGCTCCGCCGACCAGGTAAAGAACCCCGTGCACCAGTGTCGCCAGAAGCTCCATGCAACCCCCTTCCAGAAAACATCGTCAATCGAAAAAAGCAGAACGACCTGTCACGCTCTGCCTTCCTGATGCCTG
>JBFHOZ010000118.1:0-7383 GCA_041592975.1 Desulfuromonadales bacterium | reverse complement strand
CCCGGTCGCGGCCTTCGTGACGGCAACCGTGACCGGATTGGCATTCAATCGCCTGCCGGATGAGCAGCAAGAGGCCTCCCCCCCGGTCGCGGCCGGCTGCGGTTGCCCGGACGGGCCGCAGGCCCTTTCCGACCGCTTGCCGTTGCCGGGACGCATCAGGGAGGGGCTGGTCTATGCCTTCAGCGACCTGCTGAAGGATATCGGCGGATGGCTGCTTCTCGGGGTGTTCATTGCCGGACTGATCGGCTATTTCGTGCCGGACGAGTATCTTGCCGGATTCTTCGGCGGCGAGATTTCTTCGCTGCTGATCATGCTGGTCGTCGGCATCCCTCTGTATATCTGCGCCAGCGCCTCGACTCCGGTCGCCGCCGCCCTGATCCTCAAGGGGGTCTCCCCCGGCGCCGCCCTGGTGTTTCTGCTCGCCGGCCCGGCGACCAACGCGGCGACGATCACCATCGTCAGCCGCTTCTGGGGCCGAAGGGCGACGGTGACCTACCTGGCGTCGATCTCGGCCTGTTCGCTGCTGATCGGCTGGCTGACGAACCGTCTCTATGAGTTCGCCGGCTGGGATATCCGCCAATCGGTCCGACTGCTGACAGAGCAGGGTCCGTCTCCCGTCGAATCCGTTTCGGCTGCGGTTCTCCTCCTCCTGATCGCCCTGAGCTTCCTCCCCCGCTCCTCCGGCAGCCCTGCCGGCTGCGGCGGCGACTCTCCCGAACCTCCCCGCCGGGACAACACGTGAGCCGCAGGGGAGTGGTCGCTCGTCAAGGGGCGAGAAAATGCCTTGAGTTGCAGATTCTTTTTGGTTAATGTTGGCGGCATTGCTGGCGTGAGAGCAGGGACATATGGCAAAAAAATCGATTTACAGGATCATGTTCACCAGTCAGGGGAAGGGGTACGAACTCTATGCCCGCAAGGTCGAACAGGGGGAGATGTACGGTTTCGTCGAAGTCGGCGAACTCGTTTTCGGCGAGCGGTCGCACCTTGTCGTCGACCCGTCGGAAGAGGCTCTGCGCCGGGAGTTCTCCGGCGTCAAAAGGATGCTGATTCCTTATCACGCGATTGGCCGGATCGACGAAGTCGAGAAGGAGGGGCCCGGAAAGGTGGTCGCCTTGTCCGGCGGTGAAGGTGTTTCAGCTGCTTCCACTATTCCGCCCGCCAATCCAGCCAGAAAAGGATCCTGACCAGGGTCTACCAGGGGAGAGATTCCCCTTCATAGGTCAACAGCCGCCCGGTGTCGTCCGGGGTGAGGCCGGTCAGGACCCGGTACAGTCCGGCGGCGCTCTCCGCCGGCATTGTCGGCGCCTGCGGCCCGCCCATATCGGTCCGGACCCACCCGGGGTGGAAGACGACCGAGACGATCCCCCGCTCCCGCAGGTCGACCGCCAGCGATTTCATCACCATGTGGACGGCGGCTTTCGAGCTCCGGTAGATGTAATAGCCGCCGGAGCTGTTGTCGCCAATGCTCCCCATCATGCTCCCCATCGAAGCGACGATCCTGCGCCTGCTTGCCGCGACCTGGTCGACGAACGCCTCGATCATTTTCAGCGGGGCGACGACGTTGGTCCGCATGACCTGCAGCCATTTTTCGGGGTCGGTATCTCCGAAGGCCTGGTTCTCCGGTCCGAATATACCGGCATTGTTGAACAGGATGTCGATCGGCTCCGTCTTCAATCCGCTTGCCAGCCTGGCGATCGCCTGCGGGTCGTTGACGTCGAGGGCGTACACGGCAAGCTGGCGGTGATGATCGGCGAGTTGTTTCAACGCGTCTGCATCTTCCGGATGCCGGCAGCAGGCGAGGACCCGCCACCCGTTCCCGGCAAACACCCGCGCCAGCTCAAGGCCGATGCCGCGATTGGCCCCGGTGATCAGAATTGTTTCCGGCATGTTTTCCTCCCTTAGCTGAAGTGATACTGCAATTGTAACGTCCGGGGGGAGAAAAGCGACTATCGAGCTGCCTCGCCGGGTGCCGGCAGGGGATGCCCGGCCAGCCGGAAGAACTGCTCGACCAGGCGGTAGGTGATCCCCCAGAGAAAGGGAAACTCCGGCTCCACCAGGTCGATGACCGGCCGGGCGCGGTGCTGGTTGCGATAGGTGAAGGCGACGTGCCGATGCCTCTCCGGTTCGAAGAAGCGCTGAAGCGGGATCCACCAATAGTGGGTGATCTCCGGGTTCAACTCGAATGGAATCGGCTGCTCGAGATAATAGACAAAGCAGGAGACGTTGACCGGCAGATAGGCGCCCGAGATGTCGTCGAGCCTCCCCAGGTAGGCGTCATCCGGCAGCTCCAGGCCGAGCTCCTCCAGGGTCTCCCGCTCGGCGGCCGAGCGGGCGGAAACGTCGTCGAAATCGACCTTGCCGCCGGGAAAGCCGAGATCGCCCGACCAGGGATCGCCGTCATGTTCGGCGCGGCGGATCATCAGCATCTCGAGGTTGCGACCGGGTCCGCGGAGGATCAGGGCGACCGCTGCCCGGCGCGCTTCGATGTCGAGCGTGGCGGGGCGATGGCTGGCGAGAGCTGTGCGGATCTGTGTCAGGGTCGGCATGGCGCTATACGTTTGAGGATGTTGCCTATTATAGCGTATTGTAATAACTTGCCCTAAGGAATAAACGGAAGGAGAGAGATGCAGCTGCCCCGACCCTTGACGCCCGGCCGGCTGCTCCGGCGCTACCGGCGTTTTCTTGCCGATGTCGAGCTGGCCGACGGCCGGCAGGTGACGGCCCATACGCCGAACACCGGCAGTATGCGGCAGTGCGCGGTCCCGGGGCACGAGGTGATGCTTTCGCTGTCGGACAACCCGAAGCGCAAGCTCCCCTATACCCTTGAACTGATCCGGGTCAACGGCTTCTGGGTCGATACCAACACCCAGCGGGCCAACCGGGTGGTCGAAGAGGGGTTGCGCACGGGATCGATCCCCGGTCTGCGCGATTTCGCCGTCACGTCCGAGTACCGCTTCGGCGACAGCCGCCTCGATTTTCAACTCGAATCCGACGCCGAGCGGGTGCTGGTCGAGGTCAAAAACGTGACTCTGGTCGACAGCCCCGGCCGGGCCTGTTTCCCCGATGCGGTGACGACCCGGGGGCAGAAGCACCTGCGCGAACTGATGCGGGCGGTTGAGCAGGGGTGGCGGTCGGTCATTTTTTTCCTGGTGCAGCGGGGCGAGGCGACGTCCTTTTCCCCGGCCGACCATATCGACCCCGAGTACGGGAGACTGCTGCGACTGGCGGTCTCCGGCGGGGTCGAGCCGCTGGCCATGCGCACCCGGGTTACGGAGCGGGCGGTCGTCCTCGACTGCCCCCTGCCGGTGGAGCTCTGAATCGTCATGCGTTCAGTCGGCCTGATCGCCGAATACAATCCGTTTCACAACGGCCACCGGCATCACCTGCGGGAGAGCCTGCGGGTCGCCGGCGCCGACGCCGCCGTGGCGGTCATGAGCGGCCATTTCCTGCAGCGCGGCGAGCCGGCGCTGGTCGACAAGTGGCGTCGGGCCGAGATGGCCCTGCGGGCCGGTGTCAGCCTGGTGGTTGAGATCCCCTTGCCCTGGGCCTGCAACTCGGCGCCGCTATTCGCCGATGGGGCGGTGCGGTCGCTTTCGCAGCTTGGCGTCGATGCTCTCTGCTTCGGCAGCGAGGCGGGCACCCTCGAACCCCTTGAAGCGTGCGCTGAACTGGTTGAACGCCATCGCCCGGATATCGAGGACGCCACCCGCCAGCGACTGCGCCAGGGAGAGAATTACCCGGTCGCGAGGGCCGGAATCGTGGCTGAACTCGCAGGAGACGACTCCCTGGCGGCGTTTCTGGCCACGCCAAACAACATCCTTGGCGTTGAGTATCTGCGCGCTCTGAATAAGCACGTCCCGGCGATGACACCTTTGACGATTCAGCGGGTCGGCGCCGGCTATCACGACCTCGGGGCGACTGGCGAGATTGCCAGCGCTACCGGGATCCGGCACATGCTTGCGGCCGGAGAAGCGGTCGGCAAGTACTTGCCCCCGACCTGCCTGCCGTTGCTTGAGGATGCCATGGCCGAAGGGGCCGTTCCGGACGACGATATCCTCTTCCGGCTCATCGTCCAGGCGCTGCAGAGAGTCGACCACCTGCCGTCGATTTACCAGTACCCTGAGTCCGACGGTATCGGCAAGCGCTTCTACCAGGCGTTGCAGGTCGCCGGGAACATGAAAGGGCTGATAGACCATTGCAAGGCGAAGCAGCTGACCCGCACCCGGATTCAGCGCCTGATGGTCTATGCCCTGCTCGATCTCGATGCCGGGTTGATGAAGGAGATTCTCGAATGCGGCCCGCTTTACCTGCATGTTCTGGGGCATGACAAGAGAGGGGAGGCGGTCCTTGCCGGGTGCCGCGACAGCTGCGAGATTCCGCTGGTGGGAAACTATTCGCGGATCAGAAACGCCCTGACCCGCTATTATGGCAGGGGGACGGAGAAGTCGCGGCTCGCCCATGAGATGCTGGCGATCGAGCTGCGCGCGACCCGCACCTATGGGCTGCTGCTGAAGAAATGGCCGGGCGGCAATCGCAATCTCGACTTCTACCGGGATGTGATTCGGACCGGCTGAGCCGGTTAATCATCGTTCTCTTCAGGGGCTTCCAGGGCGGCGTCCTGCAACGCTCCCGAAGCGATCTGCTTGCGGCTCTTCACGCCCAGTTCGATCAGCCCCTGGGCCCGCGACACCAGGTTCCCTCTGCCGGAGGTCAGCTTGTTGTGCGCCGCATCATAGGTCTTGCGGGTGGTCTCCAGCTGGGCGCCGATCTTCTCCATATCCTCGACAAAGCCGGCGAACTTCTCGTAAAGCTTGCCGGCCCGATCCGCGATCTCCAGGGCGTTCTTGTTCTGGTGCTCGTAACGCCAGATGTTCTCGATGGTGCGGAGGGTGACGAGCAGGGTGGACGGGCTGACGATCATGATGCTCTGGTCGAAGGCTTTGCGGAAGATGTCGTTGTCCTTCTCGATCGCCAGCATGAAGGCGCTTTCGATCGGGATGAACATCAGGACGAAGTCGAGGCTCTTGACGCCGGGAAGCTCGTCGTACTTCTTCGCTTCGAGCCCCTTGAGGTGGGCGTTGATCGACAGGAGGTGCTCCTTGAGCGCCCGCTCCCGTTCGGCTCCCTCCTCGGCCCGGACGTACCGCTCGTAGGCGACCAGCGAGACCTTGGAGTCGATGACGATCTCCTTCTTCTCCGGCAGGTGAACGATGACGTCCGGTTTCAGCAGCTTGCCGTCGACGTCGCGGAATCCCCCCTGCGTGTCGTATTCGATCCCCTTGCGCAGCCCCGATTCCTCGAGAATGCGTTCGAGGACGATCTCACCCCAGGTACCCTGGGTCTTGGTGTCCCCCTTCAGGGCCCGGGTCAGGTTGTCGGCGTCCTGGCTGATCTGCTGGTTGAGCTGCTGCAGCCGCTGCACCTCCTTGATCAGCGAGTGGCGCTCCTTCCCCTCGGTGGTGTAGACTTCGGTCACCTTGTTCTCGAACTCGGTGATCTTCTCCTTGAACGGCTTGAGGATGGTGTCGAGGTTGGTGCGGCTCTGGTCGGCAAAGGTCCTGGTCTTCGCCTCAAAGATCTGGTTGGCAAGGTTTTCGAACCGCGCCTGAAGTTCCCCTTCCATCTTCCTGAGCAGAGAGAGCTTCTCCTCGGTGTTACGCCGTTCGCTCTCGAGCGTCGACTTGAGAGCTGCGTTCTCTTCCGCCGCGGCCTCATGCCGCTGGCGTAGCGAGCGGATCTCGTCGTTCGATTCGACCAGCCGTTTATCCGTCTCGGCCAGTCTTGCCTCGAGGGAGGCGACGCTGATCGCCTGCTCGCTCCGTCCGGCTTCCCGGGCGAGACGTACCCTGCCCCGAAGGAACAGCCAGGTCGCGATCGAGCCGACGGCCAGGCCGCAGAGAAGAGCGGCGAGCAAAAAAGGGTTGTCCAGATGCATCGATGGCTCCATGACTAAGCAGATTCAAAAGCGAAAACAGTGACAGATGTTCTCGGCAAGGGAGGATTGCCTTCCAGTGCCCACCTGTGAGCCAATAAATAAAAAACGAAACGGGGGCAGGAATGCCCCCGTTGGTTCAAGTGACCTTTTCAGCTTTACGGCAGAGCGAAAGCGGTTCGGCACGCCGGGCAGCGGACCCTCTTGCCGGAAAGGGACTGCTTGTAGGCCAGCTTGTGACCGCATCCTTCGCAGCGGGCAAAGAGGGTCGCATGGCTTTCGGCCGGTTTCTCCTCGGCCGGCGGCGGCTCCGGCGCCGAAGGGGCGGGGCGGGGTGGATCGGCCGGGACGTCCGCCTGCTTGCCGGCAAGCGAGTCGAGGTTGAGCTTCTCCTCCAGGTCGGAGAGGAAGGAGTCGGCGACATCGCCGACGCTCTCTTTATTTTTCGGTTCGTCGAAAGCGGAACCGACGTCGCCGTCGAAAGAGAGGTCGTCGGAGTCTGCACCGGGCGCCGACGCGGTATCGGCATCGGCTGACGCGGAGGACTCGCCCCAGATGTCGTCGGTCGAGGATTCGTCCCAGCCGGACGGTGCCGAACCCGGTTCGGCGGCTTGCGGAGCGGCGAAGTCTTCGTCATCGAAGGTGTCGTCGGGACCTTCGAGGGATTTGTCGTCGACGTCCTCGAATTCGAAGGATTTTTCCTCGTTGCTTTCGAAGTGCTCGACGGTGAAGTCGGACGACGCGTCTTCGCTGACGTCGATCCCCGCCGAAGAGGTCGGTGGCGTCCCGGTGAAGGAGAAATCATCGCCGTCTACTTCGCCGCCCGACTGTTCCTCCTCATCCTTGTCCTCCTCGGTAAAAATGTCCTCCTCCTGATCGCCGAACGAACCCTCGTCCGGCTCGTCCTCGAAGTCCATTACCAGTTCGTCTTCGGGCTCATCGTCCTCCGTCGGTTCTTCCCCGGGTGCTTCGCCGACAGCCGCGTCTTCGGCCGACTCCTCTTCCCCGCCCGGCGCTTCGTCGCCGACATCCGGCAGTTCCGTGTCCACGCTCGCTTCGCCGTCGTCCTCGATGTCGTCGGACATTGAAAAATCGATATCGTCCTCGTCGGAGAAGAAGTCGTCCTGCTCCGCTTCGGCAGTGGCTGATGCGAAGGCGGCCGCAGCGGCGATATCGTCAGCGGATGAAGGCTCGGCAAGGGGCTCGCCTCCGGGCTCTTCCGCGACCTCCACGGCCGGAAGGGCGTCGGGGGCGATTTCGCGGATCAGCAGCTCCAGCTTGATGTTCAGTTCCGTGAGGTGCCTGTTGCTCTGGTACGACCAGTACCATATCCGCCAGATGAAGATCGGCAGCAGAAAGTAGAGCAGGCCGAGGAGAAGGAGAAGGACGAGAAGGAACGCGCCGAGGTTGCCTTCTTGCTGAAAGATGAATTCCATGAAGTGACTCCGGAT
>JBFHOZ010000117.1:0-7422 GCA_041592975.1 Desulfuromonadales bacterium | reverse complement strand
TTCGTAGAAGGTTTCTGGTGGATGCTGCTGACCGGCGACGTGCCGACCATGGAGCAGACCCTGGAGGTCGTCGAGGACTGGAAGAAGCGCTCCGAGCTGCCGCAGTACGTGAAAGACGTGCTCAACGCCATGCCGGAAGACTCCCACCCGATGGCGATGTTCTCGGCCGGTATCGTCTCCATGCAGCGCGAGTCGGTTTTCGCCAGGAATTACGCCGCCGGCAAGTTCAACAAGATGACCTGCTGGGAAGACATGTACGAGGACGCCAACAACCTGATGGCCAGGCTCGCCCCCCTCGGCGCCTTCATCTACAACAAGAAGTACCGCAACAACCAGCAGACCCCGGCGGATCCGAAGCTCGACATGGGCGGCAACTTCGCCCACATGATCGGCCAGACCAAGGAGTACATGGACGTCTCCCGGATGTACTTCATCCTCCACTCCGATCACGAGTCGGGCAACGTTTCGGCCCATACCACCCATCTGGTCGCCTCGGCCCTTTCCGACGCCTACTACGCCTACAGCGCCGGCATCAACGGTCTGGCCGGCCCGCTGCACGGCCTGGCCAACGAGGAGGTTCTCCGCTGGACCCAGAACTTCATGGAGCAGCTTGGCGGCGAAGTCCCGACCAAGGAGGGCCTCGAGAAGGCTCTGTGGGACACCCTCAACAGCGGTCAGGTCATCCCGGGTTTCGGTCACGCCGTCCTGCGCAAGACCGACCCGCGCTACACCTCGCAGCGCGAGTTCTGCCTGAAGACCGAAGGCCTCAAGGACTACCCGCTGTTCAAGCTGATCGCCATGATCTACGAAGTCGCCCCGGGCGTTCTGACCGAGCACGGCAAGGCGAAGAACCCGTGGCCGAACGTCGACGCCCAGTCCGGCGTCATCCAGTGGTACTACGGCGTGACCCAGTACGAGTTCTATACCGTCCTGTTCGGTATCGGCCGCGCCTTGGGCTGCCTCGCCAACATCACCTGGGACCGCGCGCTCGGCTACGGCATCGAGCGTCCGAAGTCGGTGACCACGGCGATGCTGGAGGAAGCTGCCGGCATCAAGTAAGCAGCATATAAATACGTAACGTTAAAGCGGGGTGCCGATCGGCACCCCGCTTTTTTTTTGTGTTTCACTTTGTGGTTAGCTAGACGCCAGTATCGCCCGGCGGGCTTCTTACTTTTCTTGCTTGTCCAAGAAAAGTAAGCAAAAGAAGGACACCCCGACGAGCCCACCCGACGACCGGGTGCCCTCGCTCATGGCTTTTAATCCGGCCAGTCACTGGCGTTCCCTGAACGTCCGGATTACAAGCCAATCGCTCGGTGGCCTCATACGGGGTCCCGGGAGTGGAAACAGTCACAAGCAAAAAGCCACAAAGCGGTCATTCCCGACCCCGATCGGGAATCCCGTTTTTGACTTTCTGCCTTACCCCTCCTGCTCTTGGCCGGAATCGAGTCAGCCTGCTCCCTCGAACGTACCCCGACCGCAACCGCCACGGAGACGCACCGTGTTTGCCTCAAGGCAAACACTCCAGCACAAGAGTTCAACAAAAGTCCTGCCATCTGCACCAACAAAGGAAAAAGGCCCGCCGCCGGCGAGCCCATTCTTTTGGTTCGTTTTCTTCGGGCTGACAAAGAAAATGAACACGGCGCGTGGGGCCGGGACCCCGCGGTTCTGATTTTTTATGACCGTTCAGATACTGATCTCCGCTTGCATCAGAATGGCGGGAACAGGTGGAAGACCGTCGCCAGGGTCAGCGTGCCGACGACGCAGAGAGAGAGATAGAGAAACAGCACCCGCTTTCTGAACATCGAGATGAAGACCGCCATCACCGGCAGGGCGGTCACCGGCCCGCCGACCAGCATGGCGATCCCCGGCCCCTTGGCGAGGGGGATCAGTTCCCCCGGGTCGGGCAGGTAGAAACCGAAGAGCATCGACGCGGCGGTCACCTGCGGCAGGTGCAGCGGGACGGTCGCGAACATGATCGCCACGGCTTCGACGATCCCCCCGGTGTTGAGCAGCGACGTCAACTGATTGATGTCCCAGTATTTTACAATCAGAAAATGTGCCACAACCTCAACGACCAGGCCGATCATCACGAACTTGCCGATCTTGACCGAGCCCTCCCAGAAGCGGGCGAGGAAAACGAGGAACTTGTTGTGGGTGCAGCGGTTGACCCGGTGCGACAGCTGCTTGCCGCACTCGCAGCGCAACGATTCGACCGGGTAGTCGGGGTCGTGGAAATCCCCCTTCGGCAATGCCTTGCGGAAGAGGTTCTCCGCATCGAAGCCGTAGCGGCGCAGCAGCAGCGTGATCGTTCCGCCGAACAGCCCGAGCAGGACCGCGCAGGCCGCCACCAGGGATGCCCATTCGACCCCGAGCATGCCCGACAGCATCGAGTAGGAGGCCGGGCTCATCAGCGGCGAGGTGATCAGCAGCGCCATCGCCGGCGCCAGCGGCAGGCCGGCCAGCAGCAGCGAGATCACCAGCGGCAGGGTGGCGCAGGCGCAGAGCGGGCTGGCGACGCCGAGCATGGTCGCCATGACGATCGAGAAGCTGCCGAAGCGGGTCAGGGCGTGGCGGATCTTCAGGTGCCACTTGAAGGTCCTGATGATTGCCTCCAGAAGCACGCCGACAACCAGGTACGGGAGGATGTAGAGAAGCTCCTCCCACATTTCATGCAGCAGTTCCAGCAGTGTCGCTCCGAAGCCTTCCATGTGATGTACCGTCCCGTTCGCTAACTTTCCGTCTCGGCCTGGCGTTGACAGACAGTTTCCCGACCCGATTTTTCTTTAAATTCGTCCGAAAGAGGAGTATTGATATGTCCCACAGGCAACCGGCGATAAATACAGCAAAAGCCGTTCCAGTTTTGCCGGTGCAGTCTTACCGCAGGCGAAGAATCTGTTCAAGCTTTTTTCACGCCGAATGGTATAATTCAGAACCACTGGAGTGACGCATGTCGAAGAACATCAAGGATCGGGTGATCGAGCATTTCGGCAGGGCCGCGGACGGTTATATTCACGACCGCGGTTTTGCCAAGGGGCCGGATCTCGAGGAGGCGGTTCGCCTGCTCAAGCCGACCCAGGAAGACGTTATGCTCGACGTCGCCACCGGCGGCGGGCATACGGCCCTCTATTTTTCGCCCCTGGTCCGCAATGTCGTCGCCTCCGACCTGACGATGCAGATGCTGAAGAAGGCCCAGGAGCACATCAGCGAGGAGGGGGGGGTCGAAAACGTCACCTTCCGCGAGGCCGACGCCGAGGATTTGCCGTTCCCGTCCGGGTCGTTCACCATCCTGACCTGCCGGATCGCCCCGCATCACTTCCCCGACGTGCCGCGGTCGCTGCAGGAGTTCCACCGCGTTCTCCGCCGCCGCGTCGGCCGCATGGTGATCATCGACACCCTGCTGCCGGAGGATCCGGAGATCGCCGAGTTCTACCAGACCATGGAGAAGATGCGCGACCCGACCCACATCCAGGCGTTCACCGAGCAGCAGTGGCGGGAGATGATCGAGGCGGCCGATTTCGAGGTCAAGAAGACCGCCGTCTTCGACAAGACCCACGACTTCAAGGTCTGGGCGAAGCGGGCCGGCCTGAGCGGCGAGAAATTCAGCCGGCTCAACCAGTTCTTTATCGACGCTCCGGACAAGGTCCATGACTATTTCCAGATCGAAACCTTCGCCGGCGATGTCGAGGCCTACACCGACAAGAAACTTCTCGTCTACGCAACCCGCATCGACACCAAGCGCGAATAGCCGACCTGTCCCTGCCGGAGAGGCGGGCAGGGGGCAGGCCGCCGGTGCCAGCAATTGCTGGCATTGACGGTGAACGCATGCTAGAATGCGCCGTCTCTGCAGCCCGTTCACGCCCCGCAGGGACGGCATTTCGTTGACATCCATCAGGAGATCACCTTGGCGATCAGGATTCCCCGAAAGAAGAAAAGCGGCAAGCCGCAAGGGCCGCCCCTCAAGGCGGCGGTGATCGGTACCGGCTATCTCGGCCGCTTTCACGCGCAGAAGTATGCGGCCATCGACGGCGTCGAGCTGGTCGCCGTGGCCGACATCAACCAGCAGCAGGCGGCCGCCGTCGCCGGCGAAGTCGGCTGCCGGCCGGTGACCGATTACCGGGAACTGCTCGGCGAGATCGACATCGCCTCGATCGTCGTGCCGACCAACCTGCACTTCGCCATCGCCCGCGAATGTCTGCAGCAGGGGGTCCACCTCCTGGTCGAAAAGCCGATCACCCAGACCCTGGAGGAGGCGGACGAACTGGTCGCCCTCGCCCGCGAGAAGAACCTGGTGCTGCAGGTCGGTCACCTCGAGCGGTTCAACCCGGCCATCATGGCCCTCGACGGGGTGCTGAAAAACCCGACCTTCATCGAGTGCCAGCGGATGGCGCCGTTCAAGACCAGGGGGACAGAGGTCAATGTCGTTCTCGACCTGATGATCCACGACATCGATATCATCCTCAGCCTGGTCGGCGCCGACGTGACGCAGATCAACTCGGTCGGCGGCTCGGTCCTCTCCAGCGAGGTCGACATCGCCAACGCCCGCCTGCAGTTCGAGACCGGCTGCGTCGCCAACGTCACCGCCAGCCGCGCCAGCCGCGACACGGTGCGAAAAATCAGGATTTTTCAGCCCGACGGCTATATCTCCGTCGACTACCAGGAGCGGAAGATCGCCATCTACCGCCTCCACGGCGACGGCCTGCCGGTCCCCGGGCTGCCGAACGTGACCATGGAGCACAAAAAATTCAGGCAGGGGGATCCGCTGATGACCGAAATCGAGTCGTTCGTCGAAACCGTCCGGACCGGCGGCACGCCGGTCGTCTCCGGCGAGGTCGGCCGGCGGGCGCTCGAGGTGGCGATGCGGATCAACAGGAAACTCTAGAACCGGCCCCCGGCGGTTTCATCAACAAGGAAGAGACGACATGCAGATACCGATGGTCGACCTGAAGGGACAGCTTCAGGCCATACGCAAGGAGATCGACGCCGAACTCGGCGCCGCGCTCGATGACACCCGCTTCATCCTCGGGCCGAACGTGCAGGCCCTCGAGGAGGAGTTCGCCGCCTACTGCGGCAGCCGGTACGCCGTCGGCGTCGCCTCCGGCACCGACGCCCTGCACCTGGCGCTCAAGGCGGCCGGCATCGGCCCGGGGGACGAGGTCATCACCTCGCCGTTCACCTTCATCGCCACCGCCGAAGCGATCGCCTACGTCGGCGCAACGCCGGTCTTCGTCGACGTCGACCCGAAAACCTACAACATCGACCCGGCCCTGGCGGCGGCGGCGCTCACCGAAAAGACCCGCGCGCTGCTGCCGGTCCACCTGTTCGGCCAGCCGGCCGACCTGGCGCCGTTGCAGGAGCTGTGCGAGCGGCACGACCTGCTGCTCGTGGAGGACTGCGCCCAGTCGTGCGGCGCCGAATACCGGGGAAAGATGACCGGCAGCTTCGGGCTGGCCGGCTGCTTCTCGTTCTTCCCGAGCAAGAACCTCGGCTGCTACGGCGACGGCGGCATGGTCACCACCGACGACGAGGCCGTCGCCGCCGAGCTCAGGGTGCTGCGCAACCACGGCAGCCGCCAGCAGTACCATCACAACTGCATCGGCTTCAACAGCCGCCTCGACGAGCTGCAGGCGGCCATCCTGAGGGTCAAGCTCCGGCACCTCGACGGCTACAATCGCGGCCGCCGGCGGGTGGCCGAGCTGTACAACCAGATGCTGGCCGACCTGCCGCTCTGCACCCCCTTCGCGGCCGCCGAGCGGACCCACGTCTTCCACCAGTACACCCTGCTGGCCGACGACCGCGAGCGGCTCAAGCAGGCGCTGGCCGACAACGGCATCGCCTCGGCCGTCTACTATCCGATCCCCCTGCACCGCCAGGAAGTGTTCGCGGAGACCTTCCGGCATGTTTCCCTGCCGGTCGCCGAGGACCTGGCGAAGCGGGTGCTTTCCCTGCCGATGTATCCCGAGCTGACCGAGGACCAGATCGCCTCCGTCTGCCGGGCGGTCCGCAACTGCTACCAGGAGGGGTGATGTCCGACCGTTCACGCCGGGCGATGATCGTCACCGGTGAAGCCTCCGGCGACCTGCATGGCGGCAATCTCATCGCCGCGGCGGCCCGGGTCGATCCGGAGCTGAAATTCTTCGGGGTCGGCGGCGTCTGCATGGAGCGGGCGGGATGCGAGATCCTGGTGAAGGGGGAGGAGATCGCGACCATGGGGCTGGTCGAGGTGATCGGCCACCTGCCGGTCATCCGGCGCGTCTTCCGGCAGCTCAAGGCGATTCTCCTGGGGCCGGACAAACCGGACCTGCTGGTCCTGATCGATTTCCCCGAGTTCAACCTCAGGCTGGCGCGGGTGGCGAAGGAGGCCGGCATCCCGGTCCTCTACTATGTCAGCCCGCAGGTCTGGGCCTGGCGCCAGGGGCGGGTGAAGAAGATCGCCGCGGTCGTCGACCACCTGGCGGCGATCTTCCCGTTCGAGCCGGACTTCTACCGAAACGAGGAGATCGACGTCGACTACGTCGGCAACCCCCTGCTCGACGAGTTCGCGATCACCGTCGGCAGGGACGACTTCCTGCGGCAGAACGGGCTCGACCCGGCGCAGAAAACCGTCGGGCTGTTTCCCGGCAGCCGCCGCAACGAGTTGAAGTATATCTTTCCGACCATCGTCGCCGCCGCTCGCCTGCTCCACCAACGCCACCCGGAGCTGCAGTTCCTGCTGCC
Source organism: Desulfuromonadales bacterium (assembly GCA_041592975.1). Lineage (GTDB taxonomy): Bacteria > Desulfobacterota > Desulfuromonadia > Desulfuromonadales > UBA2294 > BM707. The sequence continues at coordinate 708 of JBFHOZ010000117.1, read as the reverse complement.
GGTCGCCTCGACCCTGAACGACGCGATGATCCTCGACAAGCTGGCCGGGGAGCCGTTCGCGCCGAAACTGGTCCACGACACCCTCTACAACGTCGCCAACGCCTGCGATGCGGTGATCACCGTCTCCGGCACGGCCACCCTGCAGACCGCGCTCGCCGGGGCGCCGATGGCCATCCTCTACCGGATGAACCCGATCAGCTACGCCATCGGCAAGCGGCTGGTCAAGGTCCCCCATATCGGCCTGGCGAACATCGTCGCCGGAGAGCAGGTGGCCAGGGAATTCATCCAGGACGGCGCGGTCCCGGCCGACATCGCCGACGAGATCGGCAGGATCCTCGCCGACGCGGACTACCGCGAGCAGATCCGGGCGAAGCTGGCGACGGTGCAGCAGCGGATGGGGGAGCCGGGGTGCTCCGAGCGGGTCGCGAGAATCGCTTCGCGCCTGAGCAGGGGGGAGTAGCTTCGCTTTTCCGGCACGACCGCCAGACTACAGGCCAAACAAAAAAACAGGGCCACTTCCCCGGGAATTCGGAAGTGTCCCTGTTTCGTTGGTCTTGGCGCTGCGACGGCTCTGCCGGCTATTCTTCCGGCTCCCTGTTCATCTCGACCAGGCGCCCCAGCTCACGAATCAGGTCGGCCAGCTGCGGCCTGATCTCGCCGCCGATATCGGGCAGGGCGGCCAGGAAAGACTCCAGCCGCTTGGCGGAA
>JBFHOZ010000116.1:0-7427 GCA_041592975.1 Desulfuromonadales bacterium | reverse complement strand
AGACCGGGGCCGGGGGCCTTCGCAAGAGGCTCCCGGCCTTTTTTGTGCCAGACCTGCCGGCAGAACTTGCCAGCCCTCCCCCCCTCTATTACACTGACTGTAGGTCATGAAATCGTCATTCAATGGAACCTAAGGCATGGAAATCACTCTCGTACTCCTGATCCTGCTGGCCGCCGTCATCCTCTTCGCCACCGAACTGATCCGCATGGACCTGGTCAGCATGATGGTCCTGCTGCTCCTGGCCCTGACCGGCCTCGTCTCTGTCGAGGAGGCCTTTTCCGGGTTCAGCAACCCGGCGGTGATCACCGTCGCCGCCATGTTCATCATCAGTTCGGGACTGACCAACACCGGTGCCCTGGGACCTCTGGGCGAGAAGCTGCTCCACTATTCCGGCAAGAGCGAACAACGCATGATCATCGCCATCATGCTGTCGGCCGCCTTTTTCTCGGCTTTTATCAACAACATCGGAACCGCCGCCATGATGATGCCGCTCGTCGTCTCGATGGGGCAGCGCAGCGGGATCAGCCCCTCCAAGCTGCTGATCCCGCTCGCCTTCGGCTCCCTGATGGGCGGGGTCTGCACCCTGATCGGCACCCCCCCCAACATCCTGATGAACGCCCTGCTGACCGAATACTCCGGCGAGAGCTTCTCGATGTTCGACTTCACCCCGGTCGGCCTGGTCATCCTCGCCACCGGCGTCATCTACATGGGGTTCGTCGGCCGTTTTCTCCTCCCGAATCGCAAGTCGGGAACGCTGACCGAGGCCTACCAGGTTAAGGAATACATCACCCAGGCGGTCATTGTCGAAGGATCCCCTCTCGACGGGAAGCGGATCAGCCAGTGCGGGCTGAAGGAGAAGTACGGCCTGGATATCCGCGCCATCCTGCGCGGGCGCAGAAAGTACCCCTTCCCGCACCGCAACCGCAAAATCTACGCCGGCGACATGCTGTTTCTCGAGGGGGACCCGGAAGCGATCCTCAAGGCGCGCGGCGGCAGGGGCCTTTCCATCGTCCCGGAGGTGGACAATCCCGCCGACCGCGAGACCAGGGATTCGTCGATGATCGTCATCGAGGCCGCCCTCTCTCCCAACAGCGAGGTGGCCGGCAAGACCCTGCGCGAGGTCCACTTCGCCGACACCTACGGGATGACGGTTCTCGCCATCTGGCGCAAGGGGGCGCCGGTGGTCCGCAAGGTCGATCACGTCATCCTGCAGTTCGGCGACGTCCTGCTGCTGCAGGGGCCGAGGGAGAATGCCGCCCACATCGGCAGCAACCACGGTTTCCTCCTGATGGGGGATGTCAACCCGGCGACCTATCGCCCGGAGAAGGCGCCGGTGGCGATCGTGATCCTTGTCGGCGTCATCGCGATGGCCGCCGCCGGCATCCTGCCGATCATGCTGTCGGCGAGCCTCGGCGCCCTGTTGATGATCCTCTGCCGCTGCCTGCGCACCCGAGAAATCTACAAGACGGTGAACTGGGAGATCCTGGTACTCATCGCCGGGACGCTACCGCTCGGCATCGCCATGGAAAAAAGCGGCGCCGCCCACTTTTTGGCCGAGCAGATCATCCGGACCGTCGGTCCGTTCGGGCCGTGGGCGGTGCTGGCGGCGGTCTTCCTGATGACCTTCGCCCTGACCGAGGTCATGAGCCACGCGGCGGCGGCCGTCCTGATCGCGCCGATCGCCTACAACACCGCCGTCGACCTGGCCGTCAGCCCCAAGCCGTTCTTCATGGCCGTCGCCATCGCCGCCTCGTCCTGTTTCATGACGCCGATCAGCCACCAGTCGAACGCCCTGGTGATGGGGCCGGGAGGGTACCGCTTCTCCGACTATCTCATTGTCGGCACGCCGCTGAACCTGCTGATCTGGGTCGTCGCCTCCCTGCTGATTCCGGTGGTCTTCCCGTTCTGAACATCCCTTTTTGCAAAATTCGCAGTATGAAGTATAATTCTATGTCAGCGCTGGCTTTTCCACCCGCATCAATCGCGCACAAACCGTCCTCGGCTGGACCCGGCTCCCGATCAAGGGGGATGGATGCACCTGGTCAACAAAAAGATCATCGATGGTCAGGAGACCCTGTTCAGGGCATTCGACAGCATCCCCGAGCCGATCTGCCTGGTCGATCAATCGCTGATCCTGCGTTACACCAACCCGGCCTTCGCCCGGCTGTTCAGCGAGGCGATCGGCAAGACCTGCCACCTCGCGGTTTTCAACCGCAACACCCCCTGCGACACCTGCCCGGCCGAAGAGGTATTGGCCGGTGGGAAACCGTCCATCCGCCAGAAGTGCCCGCTGACGACCGACTACGATGTCCATCACCTGCAGATCCCGGGATTGGACGGCACCCCCTACCTGCTGCAGTACTGGCAGGATCGCTCGGCGAAAAAGGCGAATGTCCGACCGCTGTTTGAAGGGGAGAGGTTTTCCCGCGAGATACTCGATGCCCTGCCGGAGCACATCGCCATTCTCGACCGCTCCGGGAAGATCCTGACGGTCAACAAGGCCTGGCGGGAATTCGCGCGCATGAACTATCAGGTCCCGCACCGTTCCCTCGAGGGGGACAACTACCTCGAGCTCTGCCAGCAGGCCGGAACCGGGGGGGGGAACGAGATCGAGGCGATCAGCCGCGGCATCCGCGCCGTTCTCGACGGAACCATGGTCGAGTTCTCACTGGAATTCCCCTGCGCGATCGACCACAAGGTCCAGTGGTTTCTCGCCCGCATCAGCCGTTTTACCGGCACCGGACAGCAACGCGTCGTCATCACCCATGCGCCGATCACAGAGCTCAAGCAGGCGGAGAAGGAGATCGAGAAGCTCGCCTACTACGACAACCTGACCGGGCTGCCGAACCGCCTGCTGCTGAGGAACAGGCTCGACTATGCCCTCGACTGGGCCCGCCGGGAGAAGGAGAGCCTGGCAGTCATGTTCCTCGATCTCGACCACTTCAAGCTGATCAACGACAGCCTCGGCCACTCGGCCGGCGACGAGCTGCTCAAGGCGGTGTCGGAGCGGCTGGTCAACTGCATGCGCAAGACCGACACCGTCGCCCGCCTCGGCGGCGACGAGTTCGTCGTCCTGCTGCCGAACATCAAGAGGATCAGCGACGTCTCCAACCTGGCGCGCAAGGTCCTTACCTCGCTGACGCAGCCGTTCAAGATCAAGGACCGGGAAATTTTCACCTCGACCAGCATCGGCATCTCCCTGTTCCCCGATGACGGCGAAGACGAGGAGACCCTGATCCGCAACGCTGATCTGGCGATGTACCAGGCGAAGGACCTCGGCCGCAACGCCTACCAGTTCTTCTCCGACGAGATGAACCGGAAGCTGTTGCGCCGCCTCGAGATCGAGTCCGGCCTCCGGCAGGCGATCGACAAGGATCGATTCGAACTAATGTTCCAGGAACAGGTTCACCTCGAAACCGGACAGGTCTGCGCGGTCGAGGCGTTGCTGCGCTGGCGGCACCCGGACAAGGGGCTGACGACGCCGGACGGTTTCCTCGACATCGCCGAGGAAACCGGTCTGATCGTGCCGATCGGCGAATGGGTCATCCGGACCGCCTGCCGGCAGAACCGGACCTGGCTCGACATGGGGCTGCCGCCAATCCTGGTATCGGTCAACGTCTCGCAGCGCCAGCTCGTTCAGCTCGACCTCGTCGACACCGTCCGCGAGGCGCTCGAGGAGGCCGATCTCGACCCGCAGCTGCTCCAACTGGAGATCACCGAGGGGTCGGTCAGGGGCGATTTCGAACAGGTCCAGTCGGTTCTCAACGACCTCGCCGGCCTCGGCGTCAATATCGCCATCGACAGCTTCGGCTCCGGCTTCTCCTCCCTCGCCCAGCTGCAGCATCTGCCGCTGAGCAAACTGAACATCGACCACACCTTCACCCACGAAATCACCAACGACTCGAAGGATACGGCGATCATCCGTTCGATCATCGCCACCGCCCACAACCTCGGCCTGAAGGTCGTCGCCGAGGGGGTCGAGACCGGGCGCCAGCGCAGCTTCCTCAAGGTGCACGGCTGCGACTTCATCCAGGGGTTCCACTTCAACCGGCCGGCGACCGCCGCCGAGATGACCGAGTTCCTCCAGCAGCAGGCTGCCGAGGAAGCGAGACAGATCGAATCGTGAGAAGCTGAAGACAGGAAAGGCTGCCGAATCGGCAGCCTTTCCTGTGTCCTGCGGTTACGTTAGTGACTAACTATTTCAATTCGGTATGAAAGTGGTACTGTCGCTTCACGCCGTCTTCGAGCTTCGTACCGATTTTGAAATGGTACATCCCTTTTTCCTTCAACGCCAGGTCGGCGCCGAAGTGCCCCTCCATGCCGATCATCTCGATCGGGTCGCTCTTGGCGCCCGAAGGGCTCTCGACTTTCACCGCGACCGTCCCCTTCTCGATCGCCATCCCTTCTGCTCCGTTGTTGTCCTTGACGAAGCTGACCATCAGATGGTGGGTCTGCTCCATGTTCATCTTGGCCATCGCCTCGCTGACATCCTTGATGTGGACCCGCGCCTTGACGCCTTTCTTGACTTCGGAACCCAGCATCACCATGTCACCATGCATTTCCATGCCGTCATGGCCCATCCCCTTGTGGTCCATCTTGCCATGATCCATCTTGTGCCCATCGGAATGGTTCATCTTCTCGCCATGCATGTCATGCCCCTTGTGCATGTCGTGTTTCTCGTGGCTCATCGCCATCAGTCCGGACGGCACCACCAGCAGGGCGGCCATCATCAGTCCTACAGCTGATTTACTCATCGTTCGTCTCCTCTCTCTAGCTCTTGATGTGATTCGGTTTCCTCGATATCGCGCGTATCGGTGACATCGAGGGTCGGTTGCAGTTCTCTGCTTTTCCAGATATAGAAGATCACCGGGTACACGAGCAGTTCCATGATCCCCGAGGTGACCACCCCCCCGACCATCGGGGCGGCAATGCGTTTCATGGTGTCGGCGCCGGTACCGTGACTCCACATGATCGGCAGCAGACCGGCGATGATCACCGAGATGGTCATGATCTTCGGCCGGATACGCCTGACTGCGCCGTAATGGATCGCCTGCTTCAGATCGCCGCAGGTCAGCATCCGCCCCTTCTCGCTGAACCGCTTGTGGGCCAGGTCGAGGTAGAGCAGCATGACCACGCCGGTTTCGGCGTCGAGGCCGGCCAGGGCGATGATGCCGACGGCGACGGCGGCCGACCAGTGGTAGCCGAGGACGTAGAGGAGCCAGAAGCAGCCGACCAGCGAGAACGGTACGGCGAGCAGAACGATGCCGGTGCGGATCATCGACTTGGTATTGATATAGATGATGATGAAGACGATCATCAGGGTCAGCGGGATCGCCAGCATCATCTTCTTCCTGAGCCCCTCCATGTATTCGTACTGGCCGCTCCAGATGATGTTGTACCCCTCCGGCAGGCTGACGTTCTGCTCCACGGCGCGGCGAGCATTGTCGACATAGGTTCCCACGTCGATGCCGCACAGGTCGACGTAGACCCAGGCGGTCTGGCGGGCGTTTTCGCTCTTGATCATCGGCGGCCCGCTGCGCAAAACAACGGTCGCCACCTGGGAGATCGGGATGTGTCGGCCGTCCGGCAGCGGAACCAGTACCCGCTCGAGCGACGGGATGTCGTCACGGAAATCGCGCTGGTAGCGGATGTTGACCGGGTAGCGCTCGAGCCCCTCGACGGTCTGGGTGACGTTCATACCGCCGACCGCCGACATGATGATGTCCTGCACGTCGCCGACCGTCAGCCCGTAGCGGGCGGCCGCCGCCCGGTCGATGTCGTAGTCGAGGTAGTAGCCGCCGACCACCCGCTCGGAGAAAGCGGTCAGGGTGCCGGGGACGGCGCGCACGACCGCCTCGACCTGCTCGCCGAGCCGGCTGAGGGTCTCGAGGTCGTCCCCCATGATCTTGATGCCGACCGGGGTCCTTATCCCGGTCGAGAGCATGTCGATGCGGGTCTTGATCGGCATGGTCCAGGCGTTGGTCAGGCCGGGGAACTTGATGGCGTTGTTGAGTTCGTCGATCAGCTCTTCCTTGGTGATGGTTCGCTCCTCGGGCCAGACCAGGCCGAGCGGGGTGCTGATCCAGTCGGGCCAGTCGGAATGGAAGCGTTCGACCCGGACGCTGCGCCAGGCGCTCTCGTCCCTGAGCATGATGGTCGTCTCGAGCATCGACAGCGGCGCCGGGTCGGTCGCCGACTCGGACCGCCCGATCTTGCCGAACACGCGTTCCACCTCGGGAAAGCTGGCGATGATCCGGTCGGTCTGCTGCAGCACCTCCTTCGCCTTGGTGATGGAGATCCCCGGCAGGGTCGTCGGCATGTAGAGCAGATCCCCCTCCCAGAGCGGCGGCATGAATTCCGACCCCATCTTCTTGATCGGGAAGGCGATGGAAGCCACCAGCAGCAGGGCGACGACGATCACCCCCCAGCGCCACCTCAGGACGAAGTCGACCAGCGGGTGATAGAGCCGGATCAGGAAGCGGTTGATCGGATTCGCCTCCTCTTTCGGAATCCGGCCGCGGATGAACCACCCCATCAGCACCGGCACCAGGGTGATCGACAGCAGCGCCGCGGCCGCCATGGCGTAGGTCTTGGTGTACGCCAGCGGCTTGAACAGCCGCCCCGACTGCTCGCCGTGGACGAAAACCGGGAAGAAGGAGACGGTGATGACCAGCAGCGAGAAGAAGAGCGCCGGCCCGACCTCCCTGGCCGACTCGGCGATGATCTGCCAGTGCGGCTTCTTCCCGCCGTACTCCTCGATATGCTTGTGGGCGTTCTCGATCATGATGATCGCCGCATCGATCATAGCGCCGATGGCGATGGCGATGCCGCCAAGGCTCATGATGTTGGCGTTGATCCCCTGCAGGTGCATGATGATGAAGGCGACCAGGATGGCGATCGGCAGGGTGATAATGGCGACCAGGGCGCTGCGGAAATGGAAGAGGAACAGGGCGGTCACCAGGGCGACGACGATGCTCTCCTCGATCAGCTTCTCCTTGAGCGTGTCGATGGCCCGCTCGATCAGCCCCGAGCGGTCGTACACCGCCTTGATCGTCACCCCTTCCGGGAGGCCGGCCTCGAGCTCTCCAAGCTTGCGCTTGACCCGGTCGATCGTCTCCAGGGCGTTTTCGCCGAAGCGCATGACGACGATGCCGCCGACCGCTTCGCCGCGGCCATCGAGCTCGGCGGCACCGCGACGGAGTTCGGGACCGATCGACACCTTCGCCAGGTCGCGGACCAGGATCGGGGTGCCGCGCCGATCCGAACCGACCACGACGTTCTCCAAATCGGCGATCGACTGGATGTAGCCGAGCCCCCGCACCATGTACTCCGTCTCGGCCATTTCCACCAGCCGGCCGCCGACATCGTTGTTGGAGCGCTGGATCGCCATCCGGATCTGCGGAATGGTGACATGGTAGGAGAGCTTT
>JBFHOZ010000115.1:0-7449 GCA_041592975.1 Desulfuromonadales bacterium | reverse complement strand
TCCGCCTGCTCGACTACCTCGGCGTCGACCGGGCGGTGGTCGGCGGCATGTCGATGGGGGGGTACGTTCTCTTCAACCTGCTCGATCGCTACCCGGAGCGGGTCGCCGGGGCGATGTTCCTGGTCACCCGGGCGGCGGCCGACGACGAGGCCGGCCGGCAGAAGCGCATCGACATGATCGATGCCATCCAGACGGGACACGCCCGGATTGTTCCCGAAACCTTTGCCGCAGTGCTGTTCGCCGAAGAGACACCCGCCAGGGAGCCGAACCTGGTTGCCGAGGTACGCCAGTGGATGGCGTCGGCCTCCCCGCAGGGGCTGGTCGGCGGGCTGGTGGCGATGCGCGAGAGGGAGGATTATGCCGATCGACTCGGCCAGTTCCGGCTGCCGGCGCTGGTCGTCGGCGCCGACCAGGACCGGGCGATCCCTCTCGAACACTACCAGGCGCTGGTCGACGGGCTCCCCGATGCCGAGGGGACGGTCGTCCTCGGCGCCGGGCACATGGTCAACCTGGAGCGGCCGGCGGCGTTCAACCGGGCGATCCTGCGGTTCCTGGAAAAGATGGAAGAGAGTCGTCAGTAGACAGAAGACAGCCGTTCTTTCTCCGTTTATTCGGTATGCTGTCTTCTGAATTCCGCCTTCTATATCGAGAATATTCTGCAATATGAAAAGCGCATTCTTCATCCTCTTCGTACTGGTCCTGCTGGTACGTTTTTTTCTGCGCCGCCTCAACATCCGGCATCTGCGGCGGCACGGGCACGAGGTGCCGCCCGGGTTCGAGGGAGCGATCGATGCCGAAACCCTGGCGAAGAGTGCCGACTATACCCTCGCCAGGGACCGGGTCGATGCCGTCGAATCGGCCGTCGGCGCCGCCGTGTTTGCCCTCTTCTTCTTCACCCCGCTGTTCCCCTGGTACGACCGCCTGATCGCCGCGCTCGACGCGCATTTCGTCGTTCACGGCCTCGCCTATTTCCTGCTGCTCGGACTGCTGCAGGGGGTCGTCGACATCCCGTTCAGCCTCTACCGCACGTTCGTCGTCGAGGAGCGGTTCGGCTTCAACACCATGACCTTCCGGCTCTGGCTGGGCGACCTGGTCAAGGGGACGCTGCTCTCCCTGGTCATCGCCGGACTGCTGCTGGCCGGGGTGTTCGCCCTCGTCTTCTGGTCGCCGCAATGGTGGTGGCTCCAGGTCTGGGCCTTCGTCGCCGTGGTCGCCCTGTTCCTGATGTACCTCTCCCCCTATATCATCGAGCCGCTCTTCTTCAAGTTCGAGCCGGTCCGCAAGGAGGGGCTCGAGGAGGGGGTGCGGAAGATGGCCGCGAAGGCCGGGCTGACGGTCGGCAGAATCCAGCAGGTCGATGCCTCGCGCCGCAGCCGGCACGGCAACGCCTACTTCACCGGCATCGGCCGGGTCAAGCGGATCGTCCTGTTCGACACGCTGCTCGACAAGCTCTCCAACCGCGAGGCGCTGGCGGTGCTGGCGCACGAGATCGGCCACTGGAAGAAAGGGCATGTGTGGAAACGGCTGGTCAAAGCGGAGCTGCTGACCCTGCTGGGGTTCTGGCTCGCCTGGATCTGTCTCGGCCAGGGGTGGCTCCCGGCCGTCCTCGGCCTGGAAGAGGTCTCCATTTTCGGCCAGCTGGTCATCCTCGCCTTTCTCGCCTCGGTCCTCCTGTTCCCCCTGACGCCGCTCTCCAGCTGGCTCTCGCGCCGGGACGAGTGGCAGGCCGACGCCTTCGCCTGCGAACTGCACGGCAACCCGGAAGACCTGGCGACGGCGCTGGTCGGCCTGTCGCGCGACAACCTCGCCAACCTCCACCCGCACCCGGCATACGCCTGGTTCTACTATTCGCATCCGCCGCTCGCCGAGCGGGTCGGACGGCTTCTCGGCCGGGCGGGATAAGGGGACATGGCGGTCATCATCTTCATCGCCATTCTCGCCTTCTCGGCGATCTACGCGCCGCAGCCGCTGCTGCCGGTGCTCGCCGGGGAGTTCGCCGTCAGCCTCGACGCGGCGGCGGCCCTGACGACCGTGGTCTTCCTGCCGCTGAGCATCGCCCCGCTCGCCTACGGCTATATCCTCGAATCGTTCACCCCGCGGCAGATGCTGCGGGTCGCGGTGCTGCTGCTGGCAGTTTCCGAGTTCCTGTTCATGGCGGCGGATTCGTTCACCGCCCTGCTGGCGCTGCGCCTGTTCCAGGGGATGCTCGTCCCCGCCATCCTGACGGCGCTGATGACCTACGTGTCGACCGAAACCGAGCCCCCCCTGGTGCGGCGGGCGATGGCGATCTACATCGCCAGCACCATCATGGGGGGATTCCTCGGCCGGCTGATGTCCGGCATCATCGCCACCCAGTTCGGCTGGCGCTACAGCTTCCTCATCCTCGGCGTCAGCCTGCTGGCCGGCTTCTTCCTGCTCGGACGCCTCCGCCCCGGCCGGCGGCCGCAGACCATCAAGCCGAAGGCCGACCTGCTGCTGAAGACGCTGCGGCAGAAGAGCTTCCTCAAGATATACATCACCGTCTTCTGCTTTTTCTTCGTCTTCGCCGCCATCATGAACTTTTTGCCGTTCCGGGTGACCGAGCTCGACCGCACCGCCTCGGAAATGCGCATCGGCTTCATGTACAGCGGCTACGTCCTCGGCGTCTTCACCGCCATCTATTCGGTGCGCATCGCCGACCGTCTCGGCGGCGCCGTCCGGGCGATGGCCCTTGGGCTGTTCTTTTTCGGCATCGCCCTGGCCGGAATGGCCGTTGCCGACGCGCTGTTCCTGTTCGTCTGCATGTTCCTGTTCTGCGGTTCGCTGTTCCTGGTCCATTCGGCGGCCAGCGGCCTTGTCAACGCTCTCGCCAGCGAGAACAAGGGGATGGTCAACGGCCTGTACGTCTCCTTCTACTACGCCGGCGGCATGTTCGGCTCGAGCCTGCCGGGATTCGCCTATCGCGCCTGGGGCTGGCCGGTCTTCATCGCCGTTCTCCTCGCTATCGTCGTCTTCGGGCTTCTGACCGTCCTGACCCTGCTTTCCCCGGGGCGGATCGCCGGTCGGTAACTGTGCAAACTGCGGTTGACAGTTGCGGGTCTATAGGGTATGACTTTTGGCTGTTTGTACGAATCAACCAATCAAGATTTCCGGAAAGGAACTCCCATGAAGAACCCCGTAACAAGAATTGCTGCTTTCATGGCGCTGGCGCTGCTCGTCGCCGCGTCCGCCCACGCCCTCGATCGTGCCAAGTACAGCCGGGACGGCAACCCGCTCAAGAGCGACATGGACCGCGCCAGCTACGGCATCGGCATGAGCCTCGGCGAGGATTTCAAGGTGCGCGACATGGAGATGAACCCCGATCTGATCGCCATGGGCATCCGCGATGTCCTCGAGGGGAACGAGACCCTGCTGAGCCAGGATGAGGCGCTGGCCGCCCTGCAGCAGCTGCAGACCCTGATCGTCGCCAAGCAGCAGGAGGCCCTGGCCCGGATGGCGGAGAAGAACAAGGCCGCCGGCGAAGCGTTTCTCGCCGATAACGGCAAGCGCGAGGGGGTGGTGACCACGGCGAGCGGACTGCAGTACGAGGTTCTCGTCGCCGGCACCGGTCAGACGCCGAAACCGGAAGACCAGGTGACGGTCGATTATCTCGGCACCTTCATCGACGGCACCGAATTCGACAGCTCCTACAAGCGCGGCGAGCCTGCCGGCTTCAGCGTCAACGGGATCATCCCCGGCTGGACCGAGGCGCTCCAGCTGATGAAGGAGGGGGCGAAATGGAAGCTCTACGTCCCGGCCGAGCTCGCTTACGGTGTCAAGGGTGCTCCGCCGCTGATCGAGCCGAACAGCACCCTGATCTTCGAGGTCGAACTGAAGGAAATCGTCAAATAACCGGCTGTTGAGGTATACGGCTGTTTCCGCGGCGCGATCAGGCCCGGAGACCCGCTTGAAACCGGAGGCAACATCTGTTGCTTCCGGTTCTTTGTTTTGGCTTGACGATTGCAGGTTCATAGGGTATCGATTTAATTGTTCTGCTACGAAAACGACGATGCGGAGGACGAACATGGGTACGAAGATTCTGCTGCCGGACGATGCCGTAATCAGGGACATCCTCGAAAACTCCTTCTTTCATCGCGCCGGGTTCGAGTTCATCATGGTGACGGATGGCGAGGAAATATTCCGGCAGATCGAAGAGCAGGACCCGGCCCTGGTCGTCCTCGATCTCGAGGCATCCGAAGTGAACGCAGCCGAGCTTTGCAGCCGTATCAAGACGGATGCAATCCTCGAGAAGACCCAGATCATCCTGATCGTCCCCTCCGAGTCGCGCAAGAGGGATGACAAGATCGCCTGCATCGACGCCGACGCTATCGTCAGCCGGCCGATCGACCACCAGCGCTTTCTGACCTCTGCCAGCCACCTGCTCGGCATTTTCGACCGCGCCAACCCGCGTTTCGAGACCTTCCTCATGGTCTCCTGCGGCGCCGACATCGACGAGCTGCATCAGGGGTGGATCCGCAACCTCAACAGCGGCGGCGCCTTCATCGAAACCAGGGATCTGCTGCCGGTCGATTACCGGATGCAGGTACAGTTCGAGCTCGACGAGGGCTCGGACCTGATCACCTGCAAGGCCCGGGTTGCCTGGGTCAACCATCCCGAGTGGATCAAGTGCGACCGGCTCCCGGCCGGAATGGGTGTCCAGTTCATCGATCTCGACGAGGAGGACGAAAAGGCGATCGCCGCCTACATCGATGCCCAGCTGCCGAAGCCGTCCGACCCGTGAGGACGCCGGAGGATATCCTCTCCTTCTGGTTCGGCGACCTGGACCCCGACGAGCCGGTACCGGCAGACCGCTCCCGGCTCTGGTTCGGTGGCGTCGCCGAGACCGACCGTCTCATCCGCGACCGTTTCCTCGACGATGTCAGGCGGGCCGCCGCCTCCGGCTTCCCCGGCTGGCGGCGCTCCCCGCATGGCACCCTGGCCCTGATCCTGCTGCTCGACCAGTTCCCCCGCAACATCTTTCGTGGTACCCCCGAAGCGTTCGCCACCGACGGCCAGGCGCTGGCTCTGGCTCTCGCCGGCATCGGTTCCGGTCTTGACCGGGAGCTGAAGGTGGTCGAACGCGCGTTCTTCTATCTGCCGCTTGAGCACGCGGAAAACATCGACATGCAGCAGAAGTCGGTCGCGGTGTTCCGCGGACTGATCGCGAAGTCGACGCCGGCGCAGCGCCCGCTGTGCGAATCGTTCTACGATTACGCCCTCCGGCACCGCGACGTCATCGCCCGCTTCGGCCGCTTCCCGCACCGCAACGCGATCCTCGGCCGCGTATCGACGCCCGAAGAGGTCGAATTTCTCAAGCAGCCGGGCTCGTCATTCTGACAAACCCTGCTAAAATGCTAAACAAACCGTAAGAACAAAGCCGATTGCCGGAGTCGACCGATGTCCGATCATGATCTGACATACGTCCTGATCGCCGACGACCACGAGCTGCATACCGCCATGGAGGATTCGGTCTTCCGGAGGGCCGGCTTCGTCATCCGGAACATCAGGGAAGGCGATGACGTGCCGGCCCTGGTCGCCGAGCTGCGGCCGGTCCTGACTATCCTGACCCTGGAGATGAATGGCGAGGGGGGGGATGTCGCCTGCCGCAGGATCAAGCAGGACCCGTCCCTGCGGTCGACCCCGGTGGCCCTGGTCGCCCGCTACGAGGACGAACGCGAGCGGGAACGCTGTCATGAGGCGGGGTGCGACGAGATACTCCGCCGGCCGATCAGCCTGAAGCAGGTTCTGGCCGCTTCCTACCGGATGCTGAAGGTTGTCGTCGACCGGTTCGAGTTTCGCGGCATCGTCCAGGTCAGGGGGCGTTGCGGTTCCAGTGCCGAGTCGATGCGTGACTGCACGATCCGAAACCTCTCCGGCGGCGGCGCCTTTATCGAAACCGGGAAGCTCCGGCCGGTCGACTCCGAAGTGTTGGTCGAATTCGACCTGCCGGGCGACAGCCGGGGGGTCACCTGCTCCGCCCGGGTCGCCTGGCTCAATCACCCCGAGTGGTCGCGCAAACCGAAACTTCCGGCCGGCTTCGGCGTGCAGTTCGAAAATCTCTCTCCCGCTGCGCGCAGCGACATCGAGGAATTTATCCATTCCCGGCAGTGAGCCGTGCCGTTTCCCCGCTCTATGCGCCAGGTGCCTTCCGGCAGAAATCCCCCGACGGAATGATCCTTCCGGGTCTCGTCGTATCGTTCCAGAAGTAGGTCCAGGCCTCCACCCGTATGCCGGCGTCGATCACGGCGCAGCACCGTCTCCTGACATACAGGCTGCCCCGGTCGTCGTCCGGACAGAAATCCTCGAGCCGGTCGATTTCGCCGATCGTCCGCAAAAACGTTTCCGGCTTCAGGTAGATGAGGTCGCCGATGACCGTTCCTGCGCCGGGCAACAGGTAGGGATAGTTTTCCGCCTCGACGAGATGGAGCGCGCCGCTGACCGAGGCCGGGTCGATTCTTTCGAATCGCCCTTTGAGGAAACGGTCGTGGTTGAGCATGCCGGGGCGCAGGGTGCCGTAGACGAACAGGGGGAGATAGCGATCGAGATCGGCTTCGTCGCGCATGGGCTACAGTTTGCCGCCGCAGAACTTGCAGTGCACCGCATCCGGGTCGTGCCCCTCGGCGCTGCATTCGGGGCAGGACTGGGTCGATATCCTCCGGAAGGCCTGCGACATCTCGACGGTGACGATGCCGGTCGGCACGGCGATAATGCCGTAACCGAGAATCATGATGCCCGAGGCGAGGAACTGGCCGAGAGGCGTCTGCGGCGCCACCTGCCCGTAGCCGACGGTGGTCAGGGTGACGATCGCCCAGTAGATGCTGCGCGGGATGCTGGTGAACCCGTTGGACTCCCCCTCGATGACGTACATCAGCGAGCCGAAGATGACCACCAGGGTCAGGACGGTATAGAGGAAGACGGCGATCTTCCGGCTGCTGGCTCTCAGCGCCTGCATCAGCAGCTGCGCCTCGCCGAGGTAGGGGACCAGCTTGAGGATTCGGAAGATCCGCAAAATCCTCAGGATCCGGATGACCAGGAAATACTGGCTGCCGGGGAGCAGCAGGCTGAGGTAGGTCGGGATGATCGCCAGCAGGTCGACGACGCCGAAGAAGCTGGTGGCATATTTCAGCGGCCGGCCGACGCAGCTCAGGCGCAACAGGTATTCGACGGTAAACAGGAGGGTGAAGAACCACTCGATGGCGTAGAGCTGTGCGGAAAACTGCCCGCGGACGGCGCCGATGCTGTCGAGCATGACGGCGAGCACGCTGACCAGGATACTGCCGATCAGCAGGACGTCGAACAGCTTGCCGGCCGGGGTGTCGGCCTCGAAGATGATCTCGTGGACCTTCTGGCGCCAGCTCTGCGGCGTCCTCGTTTTCGGCGGGTCGGGTTTGCTGAACTGTTGCATGATGGTTCGAATTTATCCCAACCGCC
>JBFHOZ010000114.1:0-7456 GCA_041592975.1 Desulfuromonadales bacterium | reverse complement strand
GCCAGGTCCTCCCAGCAGATATGCAGCCAGACCGTGCCGACAACCTCGCCGTTCTCCTCGTACACGTAGATATCGCGGATCGACTCGAAGATGTCGTGCAGCGACCGTGACAGCATCAGGCCGTCGGCAGCGTACTTCAGCAGCAGCTGCTGGATGGCCCGGGCATCCTTGATTCTCGCCTTGCGGATCATTCCCGTCTCCATGACTACCGGGCCGGGGCTGCCGACTGCGAGATCAGCTCCCGGGCGTGTTCCAGGGTACGATCCGTCACCTGGGCGCCGCCGAGCATTCTCGCCATCTCCCTCACCCGCTCCTCGCTGTCGAGCAGAACCAGGTCGGTCCGGGTCTGCGCGGTCCCCTGGTGTTTCTCGACCCGATAATGCCAGTCGGCATAAGCGGCGACCTGGGGGAGATGGGTCACACACAGCACCTGCAATCCCCGCGCCACTTTCTGCAACTTTTCGCCGACCTTGGTCGCGGCGACGCCGCCGATGCCGGCATCGACCTCGTCGAACACCGCGGTCGTCATCGCCTCGCCGGCCGGAACCGCCCGGCGGATGGCCAGCATGATGCGCGACAGCTCGCCGCCGGAAGCTATTCTATTCAAGGGCTTGGGCTCCTCGCCGGGGTTGGCGGACAGATAGAAGGTGCAACGCTCCGAACCCCGCGCCGTCGGCTCGTCATTCGGCTCGAGCCGGACGCAGAAGCGCGCCTTTTCCAGGGCCAGATCCTGCAGCTCGGCGGCCACCGCCCGCTCCAGTTCGGCACTTCCCTGCTGCCGTTTTTTGCTCAGGACAGCCGCCGTTTCACGCAGCCGCGCATCGGCGGCTGCTACTTTTTTCAGCAGCGCATCCCGCGATGCCGCGACATCGGAGAGCGCCTCGAGCTCTGCCTCGACCTGCTGCCGGTACTGCAAAAGCTCGGCGATCGTCGGCGCGTACTTGCGCTTGAGAGAGGTCAGCAGCGCCAGCCTCTCCTCCACTTCGGCCTGGCGCTGCGGATCGAAGACGAGCTGCCCGACGTAATCCCGCAGGCGGGCGGCGACATCCTCCAGCCCGTACTGGGCCTGGCGCACCGCCTCGGCCAGATCGCCGAACAGGGGGTCGATCGCCTGCAGCGTTTCCTGCTCCGAGGCGAGAGAGGCGAGCCGGTCGCAGACCGCCTCTTCCCCCTCGTAAAGAGAGGCGACGCCGTTGCCGCACGCGGTGGCCAGCTTCTCGGCGTGCAGCAGCCGCTTGCGCTCGGCCTCCAGCTCCTCGTCCTCGCCGACGCGAAGGTCGGCATGGGCCAGCTCCTTCGCCTGGAAGGCGAGCAGGTCGATCCGCTGGGCGCGGTCGCGCTCGGCCAGTTCGAGCTGTTCGAGCCTTTCCCGCAACACCCTGAGGGACTCGTAGGTCTCGGCGCAGGCGGCCAGCTCGGGAGCGGTCCGGGCAAAGCCGTCGAGCAGCTCCAGGTGGGCCGAAACGCGCTGCAGCTGCTGCTGCTCGTGCTGGCCGTAAATCACCATCAGCCCGGCGGTCATGTTCTGCAGCTGGGCCAGGGTCGCCAGCGACCCGTTGAGGTATATCCGGTTCTTGCCGCTGCGGGAGATGACCCGGCGCACCACCAGTTCGCCATCGCCTTCGATCCCCTCCGCGGCGAGCTGCCGCCGAAGCTCGCCGCAGCCGGCGATATCGACGACCGCCTCGACGGTGGCCTCCTCGGCCCCGGAACGGATCAGCTCCGGCCGGGCCCGGTCGCCGAGGAGAAGACCGACAGCGTCGATAATAATCGACTTGCCGGCGCCGGTCTCCCCGGTCAGCACATTGAACCCTTCGCGGAAGGTCACCCGCAGATGGTCTATGATGGCGAAATTTTTGATCTGGAGTTCAGTCAGCATCTTCTCGACCGTACCGGCGGGTCAGCGCTCGCCCCAGCGGAGCTTGGTGCGCAGGATCTCGAAATATTCCTTCTCGGGGCTCAGGATCAGGCGGGTCAAATTGCTCGACCGGTGCACCTCGACGGTATCCCCCCCCTTGAGCGTCATGCCGACCTGGCCGTCGGCGGTCAACACGACATCCTCGTCCTTGAACTTGACCTCGACGCGGATGGCCGAATCGGCCGGCACGATCATCGGCCGGTTGGTCAGCATGTGCGGACAGATCGGGGTGATGACGAAGCAGTCGGTGCCGGGATAGATGATCGGTCCGCCGGCAGCCATGTTGTAGGCAGTCGAGCCGGTCGGCGAGGAGATGATCAGCCCGTCGGCCTTGAAGGTGGTCAGGTAGGACTCGTTGACGTGGACCTCCATGTCGATGATCCGCGCCAGCGCCCCCTTGTTGATGACGACGTCGTTGAGCAGCTGGTAGGTGTTGGCGACACTCCCCTTGCGGCTGACCACCGCTTCGAGCATCAGCCGGTCGGAAACGGCATATCTCTCCTCGAGAACCTTGCCGAGCACCTCGAACAGCTCCGACCGGGTGATCTCGGTCAGAAAGCCGAGCGAACCGAGATTGACGCCGAGAATCGGCGTGCCGAGGTCGCCGATGGCCCGGGCGACCGAAATCAGCGTACCGTCGCCACCGAGAACGACAATCATGTCGACCAGCGGCGGAATCTCCTTTTCGGGGCGTCCACTCCGCCCGAGATCGCTCGCCAGCGCAGCTTCGAGAATGACCTCGACCTGCCTCTCCTCCAGCCATGCCGCGACCCTCGCCGCCAGCTCGGCCGCATCCGGGTGATTTCGTTTGGCGATGACGCCGACCCGCTTCATCAGATCCCTCCGGTTTTTTAACGCATGAAACTTATCACAGCGCATGGCGGAAGTCTATCATTTCGCCTGCGTGTTGTCCCCCCGGACGTGCTATGATAGATTTCCCTGAAAATCGTCAAACGGAAACCGTTCATGGACCTGTTCGAATCACAATCCGACCCGTTGTCGACCCCCCTTGCCGAGCGCCTCCGGCCGACGTCCCTGGCGGAGATGGTCGGTCAGCGGGAGCTGATCGGCGAGGGGAAGCTGCTGCGCCGGCTGATCGAATCGGACCAGCTCACCTCGGCCATCTTCTGGGGGCCGCCCGGCACCGGCAAGACCACCCTCGCCCAGGTGATCGCCCACACCAGCAAGTGCAATTTCATCTTCTTCTCGGCCGTGCTGCAGGGGGTCAAGGAGGTTCGGGAAATCGTCGCCGGCGCCGGCGACGAAAGAAAGTTCCACGGCCGGCGGACGCTGCTGTTCGTCGACGAGATCCACCGGTTCAACAAGGCGCAGCAGGACGCCTTCCTCCCCTCGGTCGAAAAAGGAGAGATTATCCTGATCGGCGCCACCACCGAGAACCCCTCCTTCGAGGTCAATGCCGCCCTGCTCTCCCGGTCGCGGGTCTTCGTCCTCGAACCGCTGACCAGCGGGGAGATCATGCGGTTGCTCGACCGGGCGCTGAACGATCCGCGCGGCCTGCGCCAGCCGGTCCCGGAGTTTGCCGGGGAGGTGCTCGGCTTCATCGCCGAAAAGGCGGCCGGCGACGCCCGGGTAGCGCTCAACGCCCTCGAAACGGCGGCCGCGGCGGCGGTGGACGGGCGGGTCGACCTGGAGATCGCCCAGCAGGCCATCCAGAAGAAGGCGCTGCTCTACGACAAGGGGGGCGAGGAGCACTACAACGTCATCTCGGCCTTCATCAAGAGTATGCGCGGCTCCGACCCGGACGCCGCCCTTTACTGGCTGGCGCGGATGCTCGAGGCGGGTGAGGATCCGCTGTTCATCGCCCGGCGGATGGTGGTCTTCGCCTCCGAGGATATCGGCAACGCCGACCCGCGCGCCCTGCAGCTCGCCCTGGCGGTGCAGCAGGCGGTCCATTTCGTCGGCCTGCCGGAAGCGCGCATCAACCTCGCCCAGGGGGTGACCTACCTGGCGACGGCGCCGAAAAGCAACGCCAGCTACGCCGGCATCAAGATGGCCCAGGCCGAGGTGCGCAAAAGCGGCTCCCTGCCGGTACCCCTGCATGTCCGCAACGCCCCGACGAAGATGATGAAAGACCTCGACTACGGCAAGGGTTACCGCTACGCCCACGACGACCCGGAAGGCTACCTCGCCCAGGACTACCTCC
Organism: Desulfuromonadales bacterium; assembly: GCA_041592975.1. Taxonomy (GTDB): domain Bacteria; phylum Desulfobacterota; class Desulfuromonadia; order Desulfuromonadales; family UBA2294; genus BM707. Next base: position 3,374 of record JBFHOZ010000114.1, on the reverse strand, counting down.
CGGAGACGCTCAGGGGACAGACCTACTACCGGCCGACCGAACGCGGCTACGAAAAAAACATTGCCGAGCGAATGGCGTGGTGGCAGGAACGCAAACGACAGGAACGGAGAAACACACCTGCGAATCAAGACGAAACCGGCTCCGGGGAGAGCTGATCCATCCGGCAATCCATCTATTCAGAAGTAAATCGACTTATTTTAGATAATTTTTATTTACATATACATAAATACACTATAATATAGCCATAATTTACCTGCAGATTTTTTATAGACATCGACCATTCAACACCCTTTTTAAACAGAACAACCGAAGCCGGGCAATGGCAGGGGGGGGGACATGCTCTCGAGATCACCTGACTGACATGGACTGGGGCTAAAAAATGGGAAAGGGTTCCTTGCAATCTCTCCCCCTTGATGGCGGAGAACTTCGTCCTCGGCTGGTCAAACCGGACCACAAACTGAGCCGTAAACAACTCATCAACCGCCTGAATGCCGTCAACTTCAAGGACGGCATGATACTGGTGAATCTCCGCCACAACCGCTTCGAAAACAACCTGACGCTCACCGCCAGGCCGGACCCGTGCACCGACGAGCAGCTCGTCTGCCGCTGGCTGAAACCGGACGCCGTCCCGTCGCGACTGAGTGACTACTCCTGCAGCAATTTCCTGCTCAACGACGGCATGCACTCCTATGCGGTCACCCCCGAGACCATTTCCATAGACCGCAAGGGGATCTGCTTCTCGCTGCCGGCGGTCAGCCGCCGGACCGCCACCCGGCAGTTCCGCCGTTATCCGAGTCACGGCATCAGCGCACAGTTCTTCCAGAACAGCTGCCGATTCAACGGGGAGCTGGCCGACTTCAGCACCCGGGCAATGCGGATCACTCTCACTCTGGAAGAAGGCCAGTCGGCGCACTGGCTCAACCCGGCCGAAAACGCCGAGCTGATCCTCAGCAACCCCGACGGCCTCATCTTTTCCGGCAACTGCCGGATCATCCGGGTCGAGCAGCGCGGCTCCCGCCAGTTGACGCTCGCCGTCGAGCTGAACAGGAAAACGATCAACCGCTACCGGAACTCCGAGTTCCGGAGCAGCCGTCAGCAGCTGGTCCCGTCACCGACCGTCGCTTTCCGCCACCCCCTCTCCGGCCGCCTGGTCAACCTCCTGACCCGGGCGATTTCCGGAACGGGCTTCGCGGTCGACGAGGCCGCCGCCGACGCTCTCCTCGTTCCGGGAATGATCATCCCCGAACTGCAGCTGCGCTTCACCAGCAGCTTCTCCATCAGCTGCCGGACCCAGGTCGTCTACGTCGGACCTCTCGGGGACGACGAGCCCGAGAAGGTCCGCGTCGGCATGGCCTTCCTCGACATGCCGGCCGACCACCACCTGCAGCTCCTCTCCCTGGTCCACCGGGCCGAAAACGAAAAGGCCAATCTCTCTCATTCGGTCGACACCGACCAGCTCCTCGACTTCTTCTTCAACGCCGGCTTCATCTATCCGGAGAAGTACGCTTCGGTCGCCGTCGCCAAGAGCGCCCTCAAGGAGACCTACGAGAGGCTCTACAACGATTCACCGTCGATCGCCCGGCACTTCCTCTACCAGGACAACGACCGCATCTACGCGCATATGGCCGCCGTCAGGTTCCACCAGAACGCCTGGATGATCCACCATCACGCCGCCAGCGGCGAAGGCTCGACCCGGGCCGGCATCGACGTCCTCAACCAGACGACCCGCTGGCTGAACGATTCGCGCTACATTCCGTCGGTCCATCTCGACTACTTCTACTGTTACTTTCGCGACACCAACCGGTTCCCGATGCGGCTCTTCGGCGGCATCTACAACGGGGTCGGCGACATCGGCGTCTGTTCGCTCGACGCCTTCGCCTACTTCCACCACCACCCGGAGAAGAATGCCGACTGGAGCCTCGAGAAGCCATGGTCGCTGAACCGGGCCAACGAAGAGGACCTGCAGGAATTCGGATTCTTCTACGAGGCGAGTTCGGGAGGGCTGATGATCAACGCCTTCGACCTGATGCCCGAGTCGCCGCCGGAGGACAGCCTTAACGCCATTTACGCCGAACACGGCTTCAAACGGGAGCGACACGTTTTCGCCCTGAAGGACAACGATAAGCTGAAGGCGATGTTCATCGTCAACGTCGCCGATTTCGGTCTCAACCTGTCGGAGCTGACCAATGCCATCCAGGTTTACGTCCCCGATCACGAGGAGCTGCCGCGCCAGATTCTCGAGCTGATCCTTTCTCTGCTCTGCCTCAAATTCAGAAAACCGACGGTCCCGGTCCTGATGTACCCGGATGTGGCGGCGGAGCATTACGGCATCGCCATCGAAAAGAAATACCTGCTCTGGATCTTCAGCGCCGCGCACATGGACCGGTTCTACCAGGAACTGAAAAAGCTGATCCGCACCATCAGCCACTGAGGTAAGCATGTCGGAAGTCAACGTTCACCAACCGCTCTACAACAGCAAGATCATCGATATCTACCTGAAGCTGCTGGACAAGAAGTACCCGCACATCGACCAGCTCAGCCTGCTGCGTCACGCCGAGATGAAACCGTACCAGGTCGCCGACCAGGGGCACTGGTTCAGCCAGGACCAGATCGACCGGTTTTACGAAAAGCTGGTGCAGCTGACCGACAACAAGAGCATCGCCCGTGAGGCCGGGCGCTTTTTTGCCGCCCCGGAAGTCATGAACATCATGCAGCAGTACATCCTCGGCATGCTCGGTCCGGCCAACGTGTTTGCCGCCCTGCGCAAGACGGCGTCCAACTTCTCCCGCTCGTCGCTCTACGACTCGCGCAAGCTCTCGTCGAACCAGGTCGAGATCACGGTCACCCCCTTCGAGGGGGTGCACGAAAAACCGTTCCAGTGCCTGAACCGGCAGGGGTTCTTCGAGGCCCTGCCGATGCTGTTCACCAACAAGCTGCCGCGCATCGAGCACACCGAGTGCATCTTCGAGGGGGGTAGCTGCTGCCGCTACATCGTCACCTGGGAGAGCTCGCCGTCGATTCTCCTCAAGCAGCTGCGCAACATCTCCGCCGCCTTCCTGATTCCGGCCACCGTCGTCACCGCCGCCATCTCCCCCTGGAGCGCCCTGACGATCGCCCTGCCGGCATCGGCGGCGATCATCACCCTGCTCACCATGGCATCGTGGCAGTCGGAACGGAAGGAGTCGCTGAAGAGCCTGCACTCCCTCTGGGCCTCGGCCGACCAGCTGATCGAACAGCTGCGCATCAATCACAACAACACCCTGCTGAGCAACGAGATCGGTCACGCCATCAGCAGCCAGACGACGGTCGACGCGATCCTTGAAAATGTCGTACAGTCCCTGGAGAAGCGCCTCGACTACGACCGCGGCATGGTC
>JBFHOZ010000113.1:0-7547 GCA_041592975.1 Desulfuromonadales bacterium | reverse complement strand
GGGAGGGGCGGGAGCAGTTGCGCCTCTGGAGCGTCGGCTGTGCCGGTGGCGAGGAGCCGTATTCACTGGCGTTGCTGGTCAATGAAATGGAGACGCACGGCCTCAAGGTCAGCATTTCGGGCACCGACGTCAGCCTGCCGATTCTCGAGCAGGCCCGTCAGGGAGAATATGACGCCCAGCGACTGGCCGAAGTGCCGGAGGAGGTGCGGGAGAGATATTTCGAGCGGCTCGAGGGGACGCGTTTCCGGCTGAAGCCGGAGATCCGGGATCTGGTCAGCTTCGGCAGGCACGACGTGCTCACCGATCCCGATTATCCGCCGGCCGACCTGATCCTCTGCCGCAACGTGATGATCTATTTCTCCCGCGAGGAGCAGGCGCGGATACTGGCCAGATTTGCCGATTCGCTCGGCGCCGACAGGTTCTTGGTGCTCGGCCGGGCCGAGACACTGGTCGGCACGACCCGGCACCTGTTCCGTTCGGAGTATCCGGTCGAGCGGATCTACCGCTGCGTCGATACCCCGCAGAATGATTACTGACAATATGTCTGTTCGCCAACAGATTCGACTGGAGGAGCTGAGCCATGCGCGTTGAAATCACCTACAAGTTCGTCATGGGGTTCATTTTCGTTGTCGGAATGGTTGCCGTCATGAACTTCATCGTCCCCTATCTCGGGATCCCCGAGTGGATGCAGCAGCCCGTATCGGCGGGCGGCGCCATCCTCGCCGGTCTGATTCTCGGGTCGATCTTCTCGAAGGCGTTCACCGGGAACATCAAGGTGCTGACGGCTGCGGCCGAGCGGATGAGCAAGGGCGACCTGTCTCAGCCGATCACCCTCAAGAACACCAGGTGGCCGGACGAGACGACCGACCTGGCCGATTCGCTCAACAAGGTCAACGCCAACCTCAAGGAGCTGGTCGGCCGGATCCGCGACGCCTCCGTCCGGGTGAGCGATTCGGCGCAGGGATTGTCGGCAACCTCGGAGGAGATGACGGCCTCGAGCCACGAGCTCTCCAACACGGTCGAGCAGATCAGCCGCGGCGCGGAAATCCAGGCGGAGACAGTGGAGAAAGCCTCCCGGCTGATCAAGGAGATGGCGATCAACACCGAGCTGGTCGCTTCCTCGTCGAAGAAAGTCTCCGACGCCGTCGACGCCACCGCCCTGACCGCCCAGGGAGGGGGTGAGAAGTCCCGGCACACCATGGAGCGGATGAAGCAGATCCTTCAGGATGTCGAAAAGAGCGGCATCCAGGTGGTCAATTTCGGCGAGCAGCTCGGTCGCATCGGCAAGATCGTCGAGGTCATCAACGGCATCGCCCAGAAGACCAACCTGCTGGCGCTCAACGCGACCATCGAGGCGGCGCGGGCCGGCGAATACGGTCGCGGGTTTGCCGTCGTCGCCGAGGAGATCCGCAAGCTGGCCGATTCGACCACCGGTTCCGCCGAGGAGATCACGGCGCTGATCGCCAAGGTCCAGGACGAGGGGCAGAACGTCGAGGTCTCCCTGCGCAACAACATCCAGGAGATGGACGAGGGGCGCAAGGCGATCGATCTGACCAACCGGGCATTTGAGGAAATCATCGAGACGGCGGTCAACACCCAGGCCAAGGCGACGAGCATTGCCGAATTGTCGAAGAAGCAGATCGAGGGGGCCAACAAGATGGTCGACGCCATCGAGGAGATCTCCCAGGTCGTTTCCGACAACGCGGCGGCGACCGAGGAGGGGTCGGCGGCGACCGAAGAGCAGTCGGCGGCGATGAGCGAAATGGCACATGCCGCCCAGGAGCTGGCATCCTACGCCGAAGCCCTGGCCGAAAACGTCAAGAGGTTCGAACTCGGCAACGGACGCTAGGCTGAGCGATGGAACTGGTTCTGATCTTTCGCCTGGCCGACGAATGGTTCGGTCTTGAGGTTGACGACATTCAGGAGATCGTCGAGTCGCCGGTGCTCAATTATATTCCGCGGGCGCCCGACACCTTTCTCGGTGCCATCAACTTTCACGGCAGCATCGTGCCGGTTCTCGACCTGGCCAGGTATCTCGGGCTAAGCGATTCCGCCTATGGTGACCGGGCGGTCGTTCTGCCGATCGGCCAGCAGGCGCTGGCGCTCGGAGTTTCGGCAATACAGCGGATCGTTCCGCTCGATCCTGAACTGATGCTGCCGTGCCAGCAGGAGGAGCAGAAAGCCCTGCACATCCGGATGCTCTACAACCATGACGGGAAAATGATCAACATGCTCGATATGCCAAGCCTGCTGGGCAGCTTGGAAACGCTTTAGAGACGTTTGGAGGAAATGATGGGAGTAAGGGTAATGGTCGTCGATGACGCCCTCTTCATGCGCAACATGCTCAAGGACATCTTCATCAAGGCCGGGCATGAGGTCGTCGGAGAGGCGGCGAACGGAGAGGAAGCGGTGGCGAGGTATGCCGAACTGAAGCCGGACCTGGTGACGATGGATATCGTCATGCCGATGAAGAGCGGTATCGAGGCGCTGCAGGAGATTCGGGGCGCCGATCCGGACGCATGCATCGTCATGTGCAGTGCGCTGGGGCAGGACGCCCTGGTCGTCGAGGCGGTCCAGGCCGGCGCCAAGGATTTTATCGTCAAGCCGTTCAAGGAAGAGCGGGTTCTCGATGTCGTCCGCCGGGTGCTCGGTGCGTCGTAAGATGCCGGATCGCTGTTAATCTCCGTCGCGACGATCGGGGTCTTTATGGACATGTCCAAATACCAGGAGCTGTTTCTCTCCGAATCGAAGGAGCATCTCCGTCGAATGAGCCAGCTGACCATCGCCCTGGAGCAGGATCCGTCCAACCGCGAGGGGATCGACGAGCTGTTCCGGGAGGCCCATTCGATCAAGGGGATGGCGGCATCGATGGGGTACGAGAACACTGCCGCCCTGGCCCACCACCTGGAGGATTTCCTGGACGCCTTTCGCAAGACCGGCGCCGTGCCGGAGGCGGCCGTCGACCGGCTTCTGGCCGGGATAGACCTGCTGGAAGCCCTGCTGGCGGACATCGAAGCGCAGGCTCCGGAGCAGGATGTCGCCGCATTTGTCGCCGCCGGTGAAGAGCTGCTGCAGGCGCAGCAGCGTGCCGCTGCGGAGGAGAGTGAAGAAGACGCCGCTGGCGGAGCCGGCGCACCGGCCGAAAAGCCGGAACGCACCTTCCAGGTCCAGGTCGAACTGGCCGAAGATGCCCTGGCTCCGGCCGCTCGGGCGCTTCTGGCCCTCGAAGCGCTCAAGCCCTTCGGCAAGGTCGAATCGTGCAAGCCGACCGAGGAGGAATTGAAGCAGGGGTTCGCCGTCAGGCAGCTGACCGTCTGGCTGCAGGGGGAGGCGGCCGAAGAGGCGATCGTGGAGAAGATCTCGGCAATGCCCGATATCGCCAGGGTCTCCTTCGGTACGGACCGGCGCCGGGAACCCCGGGCGAGCTACAAGGAGGAGGATGTCCGAACCGTGCGGGTGCGGACCGCCCTGCTCGACAAGTTCGTCAACCTGACCGGTGAGCTGATCACCAACCGCTACATGCTGCAGTCGGCCGCCGGCGCCAGGGACTGGGCCGACATCGGGAGCGGCCTCAACCTTTTGAGCAGGCTGGTCACCGACCTCCACTACCATGTCCTGCAGGTCAGGATGATGCCGCTTGACAGCATCACCGCCAATCTCCCCCGCCTGGTGCGGGACCAGTGCCGCAAAAGCGACAAGAAGGTCAAGCTCGAGATCATCGGCCACGAGGTCGAGCTCGACCGGGCGATTCTCGAGGACCTCGCCGACCCCCTGGTCCACATGGTCCGCAACGCTATCGACCACGGCATCGAAAAGGAGGGGACGGTCCAGGTCCGCGCCTGGCGCGAGAAGGACCTGGCCCTGATCGAGATCTCCGACGATGGCCGTGGGATCGACCCGGCCTCGGTCCGGAAGAAATTGCGCGAAAAGAATCTGCTCAAGCCGGCCCAGATCAAGGCCCTGACCGAGAGGGAGCTATTCCAGTGGATCTGCTACCCGGGGTTCTCGACCGCGCCGGAAATCACCGAAACTTCAGGTCGCGGCGTCGGCATGGATGTCGTCAAGGCGTCGGTCGAAAGCCTCGGCGGGATGCTGGAGATCTACTCGAAGCGGGGGGAGGGGACCCGCTTTCTGATGAAGCTCCCCCTGTCGATCGCTATCATCAAGATCCTTCTCGTCGAATGCGACGGCAAGCTTCTCGGCATTCCGGTCACCCGCGTGCTGCGCACCCTCGACATCGGCCGCGACGAGGTGCAGTACTCCGGCCGCCAGAAAATCTACCCTCTGAAAGATGAAGTCATCCCGCTCCATTCCCTGAGCAGGCTCCTGCACCTGCCGGAGCATGACGCCCCTACGGTCCATATGGTCATCACCGAGATCCAGGGGAGGAAGGTCGGTCTCATGGTCGACCGCCTTTCCGGCCAGCTGGAAGCTTTCGTCAAGGCTCTGGCCCCCCCCCTGAACCAGCTGGCCGGCATCAGCGGCGCGACCATTACCGGCGACGGAAAAGTCATATTCATACTCGATCCGCAGGTTCTGTTCGAGGCTGAAACCGAGCAGTTCTCGATGGCCGAGGCCGAGGAGTTATCATGACCTACAAGCAACTGACCGAAGTGCACCTCGATGCCCTGCGCGAGATCAGCAACGTCGGCATGGGACACGCGGCGACAGCGCTGTCGCAGATGGTCGGGCAGACGATTCATCTGCATGTTCCCAAGGTCGTTCTCGCCGACATCGCCGACGTTCCCGACCTGCTCGGCGGCCCGGAGCAGGTCGTGGTCGGCATCACGCTGCAGGTGCGTGGCGACGCCAGGGGGAATATCCTGCTGGTCTTCCCCCTGGAGAGCGCCGAGCGCATGGTCTCCCAGCTCCTTTCCCGCGACCGGGAGTGCGGACTGTTCGACGAGATCGGAATTTCGACGGTCAAGGAGGTCGGCAACATCCTGGCATCATCCTATCTCGGCGCCATGGGGAGCCTGCTCAACCTGACCCTGTTGCCGTCGATTCCGCTGCTGGCCAACGACATGGCCGGCGCGGTGATCGATTTTCTCCTCATCGAACTGAGTGAGGAGGGGAACCAGGCACTGATGATCGAGACCGAGTTTCATGGCAGCGGCAGCGACGAAAAGCTGATCCGCGGGCATTTTTTCCTGATGCCGGACCCGGCCTCTCTCGAGGTGATCACCAGCGCGGTAGGGGGGTTGAATGACAACGCGTGAGCGGGTCGGCATTTCCGAATACAGGACAGCCTCGGCTCCAACCGAGCTGGTGACGTACGGGCTCGGCTCCTGCCTCGGCATCACCCTGTACGACCCCGGGAGCGGGGTCGGCGGCCTGGCGCATACGTTGCTTCCAAAGCCGAAGTCCGGGATGGACACGTCCCGTCCCACCAAGTTTGTCGACATGTCGATCCGGCTCATGGTCGAGGACCTGGTCGGCATGGGAGCGTCGCGCGAACGGCTGCAGGCGAAGATCTTCGGCGGCGCCAACATGTTCGCGGCGCTCCAGGAGGCGATCGGAGAGAGCATCGGCCAGCGCAACATCAACTGCGCCCGGGAGATCCTCGACGAACTCGGCATTCCGGTAGCGGCCGAGGATGTCGGCGGCAATTACGGGCGAACGCTGGTTTTCAGCCTCGAATCGGGTAAAGTAACAGTGAAATCGGTTCGCGAGGGGCGACATGAGACAGTATACTGATTCTCCGAATCCGAGGAGGTGGTTATGAAACGAACGGTCATGTTCGCAGCGATCTTTGTCGCCGGCCTGATGACGGCGCCAGCGGCTCCGGCCCAGTCCATCGGCGACGTGATAAGCGCCCTTGAAGTCCCCTTCAAGAGCTCGACACCCGTCGCGGACGCGGTGCACGATGTCGAGGCCGACTTCACCCAGGAGTCCTCGATCGCCTCTCTCGACCGGACCCAGCAGGGGAGCGGCCGGGTTGTCATGCGCTTTGAACACCAGGGGAGCGACAAGGTTCCGCTGGTGAAATTCCGCTGGGAGTACGACCGCCCGACCCGCCAGGAGATCGTCTCCGACGGCCGCACCATGTGGGTCTATATCCCTGAAAACAATCAGGTCATCGAATCGGATATCAGCGGGATTTCGGAAGCCCGTGCCCAGGATCCGCTGACCTTTTTGACCGGGCTCGGAAACCTGTCCCGCGATTTTCTCATCCGCTGGGCCTCCCCCGACCGGGACGCCGACGGCAACTACATCCTCAAGCTGACGCCGCGGAAAGCGACCACGATGTTCCGCGAGATGGAGGTGACGGTCGATCGCCGGGCGGTGATCGACTATGCCCGTTCGGGGGTCACGGGGCGCGATTTCCCGATCCGCTCGACCACGGCGATCGACCCGAACGGCAACCGGACGGTCATCACCTTCGACCGGAGGACCCTCAGGCTGAACCGGGGCGTCTCCGATTTGACGTTCCGCTTTGTCATGCCGGCCGGGGTGGATGTCGTCCGTCCGAGCGGCCAGCACATGGGGTATTGACCCCCCCCGGAAATATACGTCAAGACGCCCCGGCAAGGCTTTGCTCCCGGGGCGCTTTGTGTTATAAGGCTTTGTTTCACATAGATTTTCCGCGCAAACAATCATCCGAAAGGTCAGCATATCGTGGCAAAACAGAAAGTCAGCCTGGTCAGCCTCGGCTGTCCCAAAAACCTGGTCGATGCCGAGGTCATGCTCGGACACCTGCCGGCCGACCAGTACGAAATCACCATGGCGGAAGCCGAGGCGGATATCATCATCGTCAACACCTGCTCGTTCATCGATGAGGCCAAGGAGGAGTCGGTCGAAACAATCCTCGATGTCGCCGAGCACAAGAACAGCGGCCGCTGCAAGCTGCTGGTCGTCACCGGCTGCATGCCGCAGCGCTACCGCGACGAGCTGGCCAAAGAACTCCCCGAGGTCGACCTTTTCATGGGGACCGGCGATGCGCCGCGGATCACCGAGCTGCTGGCCCGGGCGAGGGGCGGCTCGCCGGCGACGGAGATCGGTCTGCCCGAATTTCTCTACGATCACGAGACGCCGCGGCTGCGTTCGTCGCCGTTCTACTCGACCTATGTCAAGATCGCCGAGGGGTGTTCGAACTGCTGTTCCTACTGCGTGATCCCGAACCTGCGCGGCAATCTGCGCTCACGCAGCATCGATTCGGTCGTCGCCGAGGTCCGCAGGCTGGTCGACGAGGGGGTCAAGGAGATCAACCTGATCGCCCAGGACGTGACCGCCTTCGGCCAGGACCGGGATGACGGCTCGAGCCTCGCTGCGCTGCTGCGCGAACTGGTGAAGGTCGACGGGCTCATGTGGCTGCGGCTGCTCTACGCCTATCCGGACGGCATCGACGACGAGCTGCTTGACCTGATGGCCACCGAGGAGAAGATCTGCAAGTATCTCGACGTGCCGCTGCAGCATGTCGATGACCGGATTCTCACAATGATGAACCGTCGTATCGACGAGGCCGGGATCCGAGACCTGCTCGACCGGATCCGCCAGCGTATGCCGGATGTCACCCTGCGAACCTCCTTCATCGTCGGTTTCCCCGG
>JBFHOZ010000112.1:0-7554 GCA_041592975.1 Desulfuromonadales bacterium | reverse complement strand
GGCCCCTGGCGGATCGCCGGCAGCAAACGGGACGGCTGCCGGGGGGCGGTGGTCATCCCCGCCTGCGACGAGGAGCACTGGCTGTTCCGCACCCTCGAGAGCCTCGCCGCCAACCGGCCGGAACTGCTCGCCTCGTTCCTGGTGCTGGTGGTGGTCAACCACCCCCCGGACGCCGAACAGCGGGTCAAGACCGCCAACCGCCGCACTCTGGAGCAGCTCGCCGCCGCCCCCCTGCGGCGCAAGCTCGATTACTGCTGGGTCGACGCCTGCTCCGAAGGGTGCCAGCTGCCCACGGGCGGCGTCGGCGCCGCCCGCAAGCTCGGCTTCGACCTGGCGCTTTCCCGGCTGCGCCTCGACATCGACCCGCTCCTGGTCTCCCTCGATGCCGACACCCTGGTCGAAGCGGACTACCTCGACGCCGTCACGGCGCATTTCGAAAGCACCCCGGCCGGCGGGACGGTCATCCCCTACGCCCACCAGGCCGGCGGCGACGCGGCGGCGCAGCGGGCCATCGACACCTACGAGCTCTACCTGCGCTGCTATGTGCTCGGGCTCAGCCTGGCCGGCTCCCCCTATGCGTTTCACACCATCGGCAGCGCCATGGCCTGCCGCGGCTCGGCCTATCTGCGCTGCGGCGGCATGAACCGCCGCAAGGGGGGGGAGGATTTCTATTTTCTCCAGGCGCTCGCCAAGACCGCCGGCGTCGCGCATCTCTACGGCACCACCGTTTACCCGTCGGCGCGGCTCTCGACCCGGGTGCCGTTCGGCACCGGTCCGTCACTGGTCCGCCTGGTCGGCAACCCGGACGAAAAACTCTTCTACCCCCTGCCGGCCTTTGTCGAGCTCGGCCGCTGGCTCGAGCTCGCGGCCGGCGCCACCGCCACGAGCGGCGGCGAGCTGCAGACCGCCGCCGCCGCACTGTGCGGCGAAACCGGGCAGTTCCTTCAAGAACGGGAGCTGGCCGGCAGCTGGGACCGTCTGCGGGCGAATCACCGCCGGCCGGAGAGACTCCTGCAGGCCTTCCACGGCTGGTTCGACGGCCTGAAGAGTCAGCAGCTGCTGAGGCATCTCGTCCGCTCCGGACGTTACAGCATGATTACGGCCGGCGAGGCCGTCCGATCCTTTTTCCCAAGAATCGGCCTGACACCGGGCAACGACCTGCCCCGGAGTCTCGCCCGGCTGCGCCAACGGCAGAGTTCACCTCCGGAGAGGAGCAAATAAAGAACTTTGCGATACATATCAATTCAGGTATATTGTCGGAGTCATGTTTTCCCGGGGACGGACCATGGACAATGAGAACACACCTTCAACGGACGGGGTTCAGCTCAACAAGCGCAAGAACCTCCGTGCGCCGATCCTGACCCTCAGGGTCAAGCTCGACGACGGCCAGAAGGTCTTCTTCGGCTACGCCAAGAACATCAGCGCCACCGGCATGTTCATCGCCTCGATCAACCCCAAGGACCCGGGCGAAGCCTACCAGGTCGAGATTCCCCTGCCGGCGCCGATCTACCGAACGGTCCAGTGCACCTGCGAAGTCATCTGGACACGGCAGTACGGGAAGAAATCCACCTACGAGCCGGGGATGGGGCTCCGGTTCGTCGACATGGCCGCCGAGGTCGCCGCCGACATCGAACGCTGGGTACAGGAATCCTCCGAGTAAAAAAGGAGGAGGAACAAGGACCTGCGACCCACAGACCGAGCACTGAACCCCCCTTTGACCCGTTTCGGGCACGAAGGGGGGTTTTTTATCCTTTACCCGATATCTCTTTACAAACCGCTTGAGTCCATCGACTCGCCGATCTCCATCTCCTTGAGGCGCAGGGCGATCTTCCGGCGGACGGCGACCGGCATCTCGACATGCAGGCAGACCGTGCCCCCCCCCAGCTTGGCCGCCTCGATCCGCTGCAGGGCGTTGGCGCCGGCCCCGGGAAGCCAGCGGAGGTTCTCACGCGGCAGGTAAGTCCGCTCCTCGTCGTCGACCAGGCTTCTGACCACCAGGCGCGGATCGAAACAGGAGCCGATCAGCTGCAGTCCGCCGAGCACGGCAAAATTGTAGCAGCGGTGCGGGTCGGCGCAGAACTGGACGAACATCTGCTGCGACAGGTCGCGCACCAGCGCAAGACCGCGCCGCAAACCCGGGTGCGGCTGCAGGTGGTGGATCCGTCCGAACGTTTCAACGCTGCCGATCTCTTCAAGCTTCCGGAAAGGAGGGAGGCCGCCGAGCCCGATCGCCAGCTGGCGGTCGTCGGCCGAGGTGCCGACGCAGGCGTGCAGGTCGAGGATCAGCCGCGGCGGCTCGACCGCCAGCATCTGCACGTACTGCCGCAGGCCCCGCTCGAGCTTGTAGCAGTAGGGGTGACCGTCCTCGTCGACGTAGGGGTAGATGACGTCGATGTTGCTCGGGTTGAGCGGCACTCCCCAGTCGTTGAGACGGCGGACGTTTTCGTCGGCCAGCGGCTCGCGCCCGGCAAAGCCGAGGTTGACCAGGGCGGCGCCCCCCTTGCCGGTGCGCAGGAAGTAGAGGGTCACCTCGAGGGTGTGCGGGTCGTACGGGCCGTGCGGCGCGGTCAGCAGCGGCAGGTCCCGCAGTTCTCCATCCTCCCGCTTCAGCAGCAGCACGCCGCCGGCGTTGTCCGGCAGGAAGCGGACGACAAACCCGGGAAGGGCGCTGCGGCAGCTCTGCCAGTCGGTGTCGGCGAGGGGAGGCTCGCGGAAGAACCGGCGCAGCACCGACCGGCGCCAGAGCGCCGAGAAGCGGAGGGTCTTCTCCGGCAGGCGGTAATAGATGTCGTAGCGCGGCGCGTCGAGATAGACGCGGATGCCGAGCCGGCGCAGCAGGGCGCAGTTGTAGTTGTTCTGCGAAGTCCGCAGCAGCCGCTCGGTCAGGTCGGTCATCCCGGCGAAGACCGCCTCCGGGGGGGATTCTTCGAGCAGCTCGACCTGTTTCAGCTGCCGGTAATCCTCCTTGCCGATCTCGACCTCGAGGCGATTGAGATAACGCCGGAAGGGAGCCGCTTCGTCGACCTCGAAATCGCTGAGGAAGAGATGTGGAATCCGTGGCGGGTGGTCGGGCATGAACGACACTCCGATTAGCGTTTCCTTCAAGCATAACCGGCGGCGGAAAAATAACAATATTCAGCTATTACGATACATTCGCCGCCGGGATAAACAGTTGCGGATAAAAGAGAAAACGTGTATTTTTTGTTATTGCGTGTTATGTAATTTCGAATCTCAGACTCCGAGACCAAAGGTGGAATGATGATCAAGGCGATTAATCTCCGGTGGAAAATTCTGATCAGTCTTGTCGGGCTCTCCTTCATCTCGCTCTGCGGAACCCTTCTCTTCTTCTCCAATCTGAGCGAAACGGAACTCGACAAGAGCATGGCGCAGCGTGTTGACCAGGTCGCCAACTTCGTCAACCAGACCATCGCCTTCAAGCAGACCGAAATCACCAACTACATCAAGCTGATGTCCTCGAACGTCGACTTGGTCAACGCCGTCTACTACGCCTCGCTGACCGACGACAGCACCCAGCTGGTCAACGTCATCGACGCCGCCCAGTCGGTCTTCGACCTCGACCTCATCCAGGTCATGGACCAGGACGGCCGGGTCATGATCCGCAACCTCGCCGACGGACTCGAGGTTCCCCAGTCCACCGACGGGAGCCACCCGCTGCTGGCCGCCGCCCTGTCCGGCGAGGTGAGCCGGGGGGTGACCGTTTTCGACGAGCAGCTCTCGATCACCACGGTCGCGCCGATCCGCCTGCAGGATTCGCAGATCGGCATCATGATCGGCGTCGACTTCCTCGACGACCTGTTCGCCGCCGAAATCCAGGCCATCAGCGGCGCCCGCATCGCCTTCTACGACGGCGGCAAGGTCATCTCGGCATCGAGCGAGGAGCTCAAGTCGCTGCCGCTGTCGAACCTGTTCAAACAGGGGACCAGGACGCTGGAGATCGGCGAAACCCCCTACTCGATCTTCTCCACCGAGCTCGGCAAGAGCGGCAAGTCGATGATGATCGGGGTCGACCGGACCGACGTCGAGCGGGCCAGCAGCAGCGTGACCCGGACCCTCCTGGTCATTCTCGTGGTGGTCACCATCATCGCCATCGCCATCGCCCTGGCGGTCTCCGGCAACATCACCAAGCCGCTCGCCGCCATCGTCGGCAACCTCAAGGAGATCGCCGAAGGCGAGGGAGACCTGACCCGCAGCCTGCAGATCAGCAGCGGCGACGAAGTCGGCGAGCTGGCGGAAAACTTCAACAGCTTCTCCGCCAAGATGCGCATGATGATCTCCCGTATCCACAACGTCGCCAACGACCTCAACCAGGCGAGCGACCAGATCCGGACCGCCTCCACCTCGGTCAGCAACAGCGCCGTGCAGCAGTCGGAGTCGCTCGAGGAGTCGTTCCAGGCGCTGCAGGGGATCGACGAGAGCATCTCCGGCATCGCCGAGAGCACCGGCTCGCTGGTCGAGTCGGCCGAGGCGAGCTCGTCGGCGACCCTCGAGCTCGGCGCCACCATCGAACAGATCGCCTCGCAGATGGAGAAGCTCTTCTCCACCGTCGACGAGGTCTCGAGCTCGATCAACGAGATGTCGGTCTCCAGCCAGCAGGTCGCCGAAAACGTCGAGATCCTCTCCTCGTCGACCGAGGTAACCGCTTCGTCGATCATCCAGCTCGACGCCTCGATCAAGGAGATCGAGGAGAATGCCGAGAAGACCCACAATCTCTCCGAGGAGGCGGCGCGCGACGCCGAGACCGGCAAGGCGGCGGTCGACGAGACCATCAACGGCATCGGCGAGATCCGCGAGATGGTCGATCGGGCCAGCCAGGCGATCCAGGACCTCGGGGCGCAGTCGAACGAGATCGGCAAGATCCTGACGGTCATCGACGAGATCGCCGACCAGACCAGCCTGCTCGCCCTGAACGCGGCGATCATCGCCGCCCAGGCCGGCGAGCACGGCAAGGGGTTCGCCGTCGTCGCCGACGAGATTCGCGAGCTGGCCGAGCGGACCGCCGTCTCGACCCGCGAGATCGCCTCGATCATCAACAACCTGCAGAGCGGCACCAAGGACGCGGTGCAGGCGATGCAGGCCGGCAGCGAGCGGGTCCACCAGGAGGTCGAGCGCTCCAAGGGGACCGGCTCGGCCCTCGACCAGATCCGCAACTCGACCCTCAAGGCCTCCGAGCAGGTCCGCGGCATCGTCCGCGCCACCCAGGAGCAGTCGCGCGGCAGCCGCCAGATCACCGACTCGATCAACCAGATCTCGAGCATGCTCGGGCAGATCGCCGCCGCCATCAAGCAGCAGACGGAGGGGGCCCGCCAGCTGGCCCACGCCGCCGAGGCGATGAAGGAGATCGCCTCGCAGGGGAAACTCAGCACCGCCGAACAGGCCAAGGGGAGCCGCCAGATCAACGCCAGCATGGAGCAGATCCGCAACATGATCGAGCGGATCGACGAGGCGACCCGCGAGCAGACCCAGCGCAGCCGGCAGGTGGTCGAGGCGTTCGCCAAGATCCGCCAGATCGCCGACGAGAACTCCGGCCGCACCGCCGAACTCGACCAGGTCGTCGAGATTCTCGCCAAACAGATCACCGCTCTCGAGGAAGAGGTCGGCGCCTTCAAGGTATGAGCGCCGACCGGCTCGAAGTCATTCTGCTCGGCACCGGGACCAGCACCGGTGTCCCGGTGCCGGGCTGCACCTGCACTGTCTGCCGCTCCGACGACCCGCGCAACAACCGCACCCGCTGCAGCCTGCTGATCACCCACCGCGGCCGGAACATCCTCATCGACACCGCCACCGACCTGCGCCAGCAGGCGCTCCGGGAGAGGCTCACGCACATCGACGCCGTCCTGCTGACCCACACCCACGCCGATCACCTCCACGGCATCGACGACCTGCGGCCGTTCAACGTCGCCGGCGCCGATCCGATCCCGGTCCATGCCGGCGCCGACGCCGCCGCGGGCCTGAAGAGGAATTTCGCCTATATCTTCGGCAACGGCGAGCGTTCGGGGTACTGCCCCCGCCTCAGCCTGGTCCCGATCGACGGCCCGTTCGAGCTGTTCGGCCTGGAGATCGTCCCGGTCCCGCTGGTCCACGGCGACGGAATCTCCCTCGGCTTCCGCTGCGGCCCGGTCGCCTACCTGACCGACTGCAGCGCCATCCCCGAGGCATCGCTGGCGCTGCTCGGCAACCTCGAGCTGCTGATCCTCGACGCCCTGCGCTTCCGGCCGCACGCGTCGCATTTCAATATCGCCCAGGCGATCGGTCAGGCCGAACGGATCGGCGCCACGCGGACGCTCCTCACCCACCTGAGCCACGAGGTCGACCACGCCGGGCACTCCGCCGGTCTTCCCGACGGCGTCGCGTTCGCGTACGACGGGCTGCGCCTCGACTTTCCGGCCGGCGGATAGGGGAGAGTTGTTCTTGCAACCCGCACCGGTTTCACATTAGAATTGGAAGATTCCCATTTTCTCGAGGCAGGCATGTACCAGGAAGTCCGGCTGCACGGACATATCGATGACACCATCGAATACTACGCCACGGCGGCGGCGCGTGACGCCTACCGGTGTTACTTCTACGAGACCCAGGGGGACGCGCTCCGCTTCTTCTCGCCCGGCAACGAGTTCATCATCGACAAGGAGGGGGTCAATCACCGCGGCAACGGCGGCTCCTTCTGCGAGTACATGTTCGGCGTCGACCAGCCGCTGGCCGACCTCGCCAAGGGAGATGTCCGCAATCGCCTGATCCTCTACGGGGCGACCTACGAAGAGGACAGCCACGCCCTGACCTTCACCGACCGGACCGACGGTTCCCTCTCCTACGAACGGATCTTCTTCGAGGGGAACGCCCTCTACAACTACTACTTCTTCATGACCGGCTCGGTCTCCGGGCGGGTGCGCAACCAGCAGGAAAACATCCTGAGACTGCTCGGCAAGCTGCTCAAGCGGAGCGAGCATGTCGGCCTGGCCGACGATTCCCGCCTGGTCGAGGAGCTGTTCGGCCTGCTCGGCCACAAGAGCTCCCTCTACCTGGTCAAGCTGATCAACAAGAAGCACAAGACCTACCACGAGGCGTTCACGGAGCTCTACTTCACCCACAAGTCGATTCCCGACGAGGAGTACGACCGGCTCAAGCAGCTCGCCGACCGGCTCGGCATCGACAAGTACCAGCAGGAACGGATCCGCATCGACGTCATGTACAAGCACCCGGACAACCGGCGGATCGTCGACGAATACAAGAGCATCCTCATCGACTGCAACCAGAAGGGGACGATCACCCACCAGGAGAACGCCCGGCTGACCCGCCTGAAGACCCTGTCGGTGCGCAACAAGATCCCCTCGGCGCTGTTCTACACCCTCGACGAGATGCTCAAGCACGACAAGCTGGTCGACCTCGACGAGCAGGGGTACATCTCCGAGACCCGGCAGATCCTCACCGGCATTTTCCTGCACGAGCAGGAGATCGACGCCAACCTCAACAACGAGGACATGGTCAAGCTGCTGCACGCCAAGCGACAGGCGAGCGAGAACCGCGACCACATGTTCGAGC
>JBFHOZ010000111.1:0-7666 GCA_041592975.1 Desulfuromonadales bacterium | reverse complement strand
TTAGCGGCCAGGAGAGCGACGAGTAAAGCCAGGATAAAACAGGACAAAGAGACGGGGCCCGGGATTCAATCCCGGGCCCCTTCTTTATAAATCAAGGTTGTTGTCTCCGGTGCTCTTTACACAGCGCTGCAATGAAGTCAAAATGGATTCCCGCTTTCGCGAGAATGACAGCTGGAACGGGTTTCCTCCGTAATGCCTATGGCAGTGTACCGTAAATCTCCGGCCGCCGATCAGTGTAACACTGGATCTGCTTGCGATAGGCGACCATCTCCTCCTGCTCGATGGCGGCGACGATCTCGGCGTTGCACTCATCCTTCTCGGCGAGAATTTCGCCGCGCGCCGAAACGATCAGGCTCATACCACAGAATTCAAGCTTGCCCTGCTGGCCGCAGCAATTGGCAGCCACGACAAAGAGCTGATTCTCGATTGCTCGTGCCCGGAGCAGGGTGCGCCAGTGCTCCTGGCGCGGGATCGGCCACTCGGCCGGGATGCAGATGATTTCCGCGCCCTCGAGAGCCATCTTGCGGAACAGTTCCGGGAAACGCAGATCGTAACAGATGGCGACGCCGATCCGACCGATCGAGGTCGGCACGACCAGGCTCTTGTCGCCGGGGGTGAGAAAGCGATCCTCGCCCATGGTCGAAAACATATGCAGCTTGCGGTAGCTCCCCTTGACCTTGCCACCGTCGATGACCGTCGCGGTATTATAAATGTTGTCGCCGACCTTCTCCGGCAGCGAGCCGACGATCACCATGTTCAGCTCGTCCGACAGCTGGCAGATGGTATCGAGAATGCGCGGCGTCTCATCGGCGTGATCGGCAAGGCGTCGGTAATCGTAGCCGGCGCTCCACATTTCCGGCAGCACCGCCAGGCGGGCGCCCTGGTCGCTGACATACTTCAGGCCGGAGATTGCCTGCTCGAGATTTTTTTCTATAATACCGAGTTTGACGTTGAACTGTAGGGCTGATACGGTTAATTTCTCCTGCATGAATCTCTCCTGTAAAACAGTGTTTCTGCGTTATCAAGAAATACATTATTGTCATGATGACAGGAGTTTCGCCTCTTTGCAAGAGGTGACCGACCCGGATGAGGTGTTTGCTGTCAGAATTGCTTGACCCATCGATTCAAACCGTGTTAAAAATTGGGCGCTTATTTGTGTGAAATCAAATGATTTAATGATTACAGGAGAGGAGCCCTTCCCACCAGGGTGTCCGGTTGGTTTTCCAATAGTTTGTATGCAGGCAAAAATTCTCACATTCTTTATTATGCTCGCATTCTGGGTGATGTTGTCGGGAATGTTCGACCCGTTTCATCTCTCCCTTGGTGTCATCTGCTGTCTGCTGATCGCCCAGTTTTCCAGCCATCTGCTTTTCAAGGAGATGAAGGTCGGGCTCAACGCTCGCCAGGTCATCGGTTTGCTTCTTTATCAGCCGTGGCTCTTCTGGGAAATAACTCTCTCAAGTATCCAGGTTGCCTACCTGGTCCTGCACCCGCACATGAAGGACAAGATGGATCCGCAGCTGATCCGCTTCAAGACAAAGTTGAAAACCCAGTTTGCCAAGGTCACCTTTGCCCAGTCGATTACCCTGACGCCGGGAACCATTACCGTCAGTATCAACGATGATGAAATGACTGTCTATGCCCTGACCGGTTCGGCGGCCGAAAGCCTGCCGGGCGAGATGGAGCGCCGCGTCGCCCGCGCTCTGGAGCCGGAGGTGCTGAAATGAATTCACTGTTCCTCTTTGTCAGTGCCTTTATTGTCCTGTTGATGATCATGACCCTGATCCGGGTTATCGGCGGTCCGACCGTTCTCGACCGTATCGTTGGTGTCAACATGATTGGTGCCAAAACGACGGTCGTGCTGCTGCTGATCGGGCTGATTTACGAGAACATGTCGATGTTCGTCGATATTGCCCTCGCCTATGCCCTGCTCAACTTTATTGCCACCCTCGGCGCCTGCAAGTACTTCCGGCGCAGCAACCGTGTTTTCATGGAGGACGAAGTGGCTGAAGAGGAGGGCACGGTATGATTGATATCATCGTCACCATTCTTCTGGCCGGCGGCGCATTTTTCTTCCTGATCGGCACCATCGGCATCCTCCGATTTCCCGATTTCTATGCCCGGCTGCATGCCGCCGGCAAGTGCGACACCCTGGCCGCCATTCTGACCCTGGGTGGGATCGCTCTTTACAACCTCAACGATTTCACCTTCGGCAATATCCTGGTCAGCGGTAAGGTTCTGGCGATTATAGTTTTCGTCTTTATCGCCAGCCCGACCGCAACCCATGCCATTACCAAGGCCGCCCTGCTGGTCGGGGTCCGGCCATGGGAAAAGAAGCAAAGGGGGAGTCGATGATCTGGCAACTTGACTTGATGATTCTGACCCTGGTCGTCTTCTGTGCCGTCGCCGCGATCCAGGTCAAGGACTTGCTGTCGGCGACCATGATCTTCAGCGCCTACAGCTTCCTGATGTGCCTGCTCTGGGCCGAAATGGGGGCGGTTGATGTCGCCTTTACCGAGGCGACCGTCGGCGCTGGTGTCAGCACCATTTTCTTTATTGCCGCCATATTCCGGACAACGCGGAGGAGCAAGGATTGATGAAATCTCTCGCTCTGGTAGCCACCTTTGTAACCGGCGCCCTGCTACTTTACAGCACCGCCGATTTTGCTGAATGGGGAAGCCCTCAGTCGCCGCCGAACGCCCACGTTTCGGTGCGTTACATTGAAAAGGCGGTTGAGGAGACCCACGTGCCGAACCTGGTGACGGCGGTTCTCGGTGACTATCGAGGCTACGACACCATGTTCGAGCTGGTGGTCATCTACTGTGCCGGTACCGCGGTGATGGCAATCCTGCGACGGCGCGAGGATGAGACGGACAGCGAGGAGGACGCGTCATGAGGATCGACTACAAAGCGGCCCGCGACGACATCCCCCAGCGCGACATGATTGTCGAAACGGCGATCCGCCTGATGGTGCCGTTTATCCAGCTCTACGGTCTGTACGTCATCGTCCATGGCCATTACAGCCCGGGCGGCGGTTTCCAGGGCGGCGTCGTCCTCGGCGCCTCGGTCATCCTGCTCGGTCTCGCCTACGGCCTGCCGTTCAGCAAGGAGTACCTCAACGAGGGGACCAACATCGTCATGGCCAACATCGGCGCGCTGATCTTTACCGGCGTCGCCGCCATCTGTGCCTTTGTCGGCGGCATGTTCCTCGACTACAGCGCCCTGCAGTCGATCCTGCCGTTCATCGGCCCGATCGACTGGCGCTCGCACGGCATCTTCCTGGTCGAGGTCGGCGTCGGCATGGGGGTCATGATGATCATGGTCTCGATCTACTGGGACATGGCTTCGGCCGGCAAGATGGACGAGGGGTTGTAGGATGGAGAACCTGACCGCCGAAATCCTGGCGAAATACAATTACTGGATCTACGTCATCCTGATGATGGTCGGGTTCTACGCCATGATCGGCAAGCGTAACCTGGTCAAGAAGCTGATCGGCATGAACATCTTCCAGACGGCGATCATTCTTTTCTTTATCTCGACCGGCGCCAAGGCGGGCGGCAAAATTCCGATTCTCAACAAGTACGAGGTGCTGGAGCACGGCGTCAACGTCAACAGCATCGTCAACCCGCTGCCGCACGTGCTGATGCTGACCGCCATCGTCGTCGGCGTCAGCGTCACCGGTGTCGCCCTGGCCGTGCTGGTGCGGATCTACCGCAAGTACGGCACTCTCGAGGAAGACGAAATCCTGCAGAAGATCGAGGACGAAAAAGGATGAATTCCAACCTGCACATGTACATCCTGGCAGCGCCGCTGCTGACCGCGTTCTTCCTCGGCATTTTCAGTCGCAAGAGCCGGTCCCTGCTGGCGCCGTGCGTTCTCGGGTCGCTGGCACTCTCCTCGATTCTCTCGATCGTGGTCCTCAGGAATGTCCTGGAGATCGGCCCGATCAGCTACACGGTCGGAGCCTGGCTGCCGCCGTGGGGGATCGAGCTGCTGGTCGATCCGCTCTCCGGACTGATGCTGCTGCTGATTTCGGTGGTCGCCCTGGTCGCCTCTTTCGCCGCCCTCCCCTGGGTCCGGAAAGAGCTCGGTGATCGCGAACACCTCTTTTTCATCCTCTACCTGATCCTGGTCGCCGGCCTCATGGGCCTGGTGCTGACCGCCGATGCCTTCAATCTCTACGTCCTGCTCGAAATCACCTCGATCACCACCTACGGTCTGATCGCCATGGGCCGCGGGCGGGCGCCGCTCTCCAGCTTCAACTACATCATCATGGGTTCGATCGGCGCCTCTTTCTACCTGCTCGGCGTCGGCTATCTCTACCTGCTGACCGGCACCCTGAACATGGCCGATATTGCCCAGTTCCTGCCGGAGCTGCAGGGCACCATCGCCCTCGGTACGGCGATGGCGTTTATCCTCATCGGTCTCTGGGTGAAGATGGCGTTCTTTCCGCTGCACGGCTGGCTGCCGATGGCCTACTCGCAGGCACCGAATGGCGCCGGGGTAATGATTGCGCCGCTGATGACCAAGGTGACCGTCTACCTGATGCTGCGGCTGATGTTCTCCTTCATCGCGCCCGGCTTCGCCATGTACGAGACCGACCTGCAGTCGGTCATCGTCTGGGCGGCGGCGATCGGCATCATCTGTGCCTCGGCGCTGGCGCTCGGTCAGCGCGACCTGAAGAGAATGCTGACCTACATCATCGTCGCCGAAGTCGGCTACATGGTCGGCGGCGCCTGGCTGATCAACGAGCCGGGCATCACCGGCACCGTGCTGCATATTGTCAATGACGCGCTGATGACCCTCTGCCTGATGCTGGCGGCGGTCGCCATCGCTTATCGCACCGGCGGTCTGAAGTTCGAGAACCTGACCAACCTCTACAAAAAGATGCCGCTGACCATGGCCGCCTTTACCGTCGGCGCCTTTGCCATGATCGGCGTGCCGCCGACCTGCGGTTTTTTCAGCAAGTGGTACCTGATCCTCGGCGGCGTCGAGGCCGGCCAGTGGGGCTATGTCGTCGCCCTGGTCTTCAGCAGCCTGGTCAATGCCGTCCTCTTCTTCCGGATTATCGAGTATGCCTACTTCGGCAAGGGGGGCGAGGAGCACGGTCATGAATCGATCGAACGCAACGAGGCGCCGGCGATGATTCTCGGACCGCTGCTGCTGGCGGCGGCCGGACTGATTATTGTCGGCCTGAGCAACGGGCCGCTGGTCGAAAACCTGATCAAGCTGGCGATTCCGGCGAGCTTTTTGGGATAGGAACGATTACGAAACGATGGAACTGACAACTTCCATATGGCCGCTGGTGGCGGTGCTGGTCTCCCTGGCGGCATCGGTGCCGATCATGCTGTCGGACAAGCAGCCGAACCTGCGCGAGTTCTGGACGCTGCTCGCCGCCGTCATCAAGGTGGCGATCGTTGTTTCGCTGCTGCCGGGGGTGCTGGCCGGTGGCGGCTATGTCTTCACCCTGGCCGAGGTCATCCCGGGCGTGCCGATCGAGTTCCGGGTCGACGCCTTCGGTATCATCTTCGCCCTGATCGCCTCGTTCCTCTGGATGCTGACCTCGCTCTACTCGATCGGCTACATGCGGGCGCTCGAGGAGCATGCCCAAACCCGCTACTTCGCCTCCTTCGCGGTAGCGATCTCGGCGACCATCGGCGTCGCTTTTGCCGCCAACCTGCTGACCATGTATCTTTTTTACGAGATGCTGTCGCTCTCGACCTACCCGCTGGTCACCCATGAACAGAACGCCGAGGCGAAATCGTCCGGCCGCAAATATCTCACGTACATCCTCGGCACCTCGATCGGCCTCGCCCTGCCGGCGATGCTGGTGGTCTATGCCCTGACCGGCACCCTCGACTTCACCGTCGGCGGCATCCTCGCCGACAAGGCGTCGCCGACCGCCCTCGGCGTGCTGCTGGTGCTGTTCCTGTTCGGCTTCGCCAAGGCCGGCATCATGCCGTTCCACGGCTGGTTGCCGGCAGCGATGGTGGCGCCGACACCGGTCAGCTCATTCCTGCACGGCGTGGCGGTGGTCAAGGCCGGGGTCTTCTCGATCCTGCGCATCCTCTTCCACATCATCGGCCCGGACCAGCTGGCGGAAGCCGACATCGGCTGGATCGTCACCACCCTGGCGTCGGTCACCCTGCTGGTCGCCTCGCTGATCGCCCTGACCCAGGACAACTTGAAAAGAAGGCTCGCCTACTCGACGGTCGGCCAGCTCTCCTACATGGTCCTCGGCGCCGGCATGGTCTCGGCCATCGGTATGACCGGCGGCATCATGCATATCGGTATGCACGCCTTCGGCAAGATCACTCTGTTCTTCTGCGCCGGGGCAATCTATGTCGCCGCCGGCAAGAAATATATCAGCCAGATGGACGGTCTCGGCAAGCAGATGCCGATCACCTTCGGCGCCTTCCTGCTCGGTGCGCTCAGCATTATCGGCCTGCCGCCGCTCGGCGGTTTCATCAGCAAATGGAAGCTGGTGCTCGGCGCGGTCGACGGCGGTCAGCTGACGCTGCTGGCGGTGCTGCTGGTCAGCTCGCTTTTGAACGCCGCCTACTTCCTGCCGATCGTCTACCGGGCCTTTTTCGTCGAACCACCGGAAGGTGCGGTCAACGGCATCAGGGAGGCGCCTCTCTTCTGTCTGGTGCCGATCTGCCTGACCGCCTTTGGTTCGCTGGTGCTGTTCTTTTACCATGACACCTTTCTGAGGCTGGCGCGGCTGGCGCTCGGTCTGGGAGGATAGTATGGGTGACGATATCAAACGGAATGAAGCTGGTGAGATCATCGAGCTCGGGCATTCCCCCTGGCCCGGTTACCGTAAGGCGTTCTACATCGCCTTCGGCATCGGTTGGGCGTTTCTGCTGCTCGCCTTTTCCGGCGTGCTCGGCGGCGGAGGGCACTGATCATGGCTGATAAACAGGGCTGGTTTGACAAGCCGGGCAACCTGAAGCTCTTCCTGCGCGTCTTCTATGCGTCGCTGGTGGTGCTGCTGGTCGCTGATTTCTTTATCGAGAAGCACGCCGATTTCGGCTTCGACGGCGTCACCAATTTCTTCGCCGCCTACGGTTTTATCTCCTGCGTCATGCTGGTGCTGATCGCCAAAGTGATGCGGGCATTGCTGATGAGGGATGAGGACCATTATGATGATTGAGTTTCCGCCGGCATTCTTATTCCTGCTGGCGGCGTTCATCGCTCCGCTGCTCAAAGGGGCTGTGCGCCAGGCGGTATTGCTGGCGGCGCCGATCTGTGCCCTGGCGGTGGTCCATAATCTGCCGGAAGGGGTGATCGCCACCCTGACCTTCAACGAGATCGACCTGATCCTCTGCGAAGTGACCCGGCTCAACCGGGTGTTCGGCTATATCTTCTGCATCGTTTCGATCCTCGCCGTGCTCTTCTCCTTCCAGCAGGAGGACAGGAGCGAGGCGAGTTCGGCAATGGTCTACGCCGGCGGCGCCCTCGGCGTCACCTTCGCCGGCGATTTCTTCACCCTCTACGTTTTCTGGGAAGTGATGGCGGTCGCCTCGACCTTCGTCGTCCTTTCGGGGCGCACCGACGCAGCCCGCAAGGCGGCGTTCCGCTACGTGCTCGTCCACCTCGCCGGCGGTCTGCTGCTGCTGGCCGGCATCCTCATCCGCTACCACGAGACCGGTTCGATCGCCGT
>JBFHOZ010000110.1:0-7892 GCA_041592975.1 Desulfuromonadales bacterium | reverse complement strand
GGAAGACAGGCATGAAGCCGAAGGAGGAGGATTTCGTCGAACGGCTGTTCATCGCCTCGACCCACTCCTACATCCTGGTTTTCACCGACAAGGGGAAGGTCTACTGGCTCAAGGTGCACGAGATTCCGCAGGGGGGGCGTGCCTCGCGCGGCAAGGCGATCGTCAACCTGCTCAACCTGCAGACGGACGAGAAGGTCATGACCATCCTGCCGGTCAAGGCGTTCGAGGAAGGGAAGTTCATCATCACCGCCACCCGCAACGGCACGGTCAAGAAGACCGACCTGATGGCCTACTCCAATCCGCGCCAGGGGGGGATCATCGCCCTGACCATCGACGAGGACGACAGCCTGATCGCCGCCCGCCTGACCGACGGCAACATGGACATCATCCTCGCCAGCCAGAGCGGCAAGTCGATCCGCTTCCCGGAGAAGGACGCCCGGGCCATGGGCCGGACCGCCCGCGGCGTGCGCGGCATGATGATCGGCAAGGACGACGAGATCATCGGCATGGAGGTCGTCTCCGACGCCACCGCCGCCACCCTGGTGTCGGTGACCGAAAACGGCTACGGCAAGCGGACCGCCCTCGAGGAGTACCGGGTGCAGAGCCGCGGCGGCAAGGGGATTATCACCATCAAGACCGGCGGGCGCAACGGCCAGGTGGTCGACGTCAAGCTGGTCGACGAAGAGTCCGACCTGATGTTTATCACCGACCGCGGCAAGGTCCTGCGGACCCCGGTCGGTGCGATGTCGGTGATCGGCCGCAACACCATGGGGGTCCGCCTGATGGTTCTCGAGCCGGAGGAGCGGATCGTCGCCGTGGCCAAACTTGCTGAAAAGGAAGATGAAGATGGAAGTCGAGAGACTGAAGAAGAAGCTCCTGCAGGAGGAACTGAGACGCAGGAGGCGTAACTCTCCGACCTATCGGCTGCTGGTCATCCTGGCTCCTCTGGCGGTCCTGCTTCTCGCTGCCGGCATCTACTACTACAATGTCACTCTCGAGGAGCGCCTGCACGCGACCTTCGCCAAGGCCGAAGATCTCGTCCTCAGGGGGAACTACGAGGAAGCGGTCAGCAGGTATCGCCGCATCTACGAGCGCCACCCCGGGTTCGTTCTGGCCCCCCGGGCCCTGTTCCGGACCGGCGAGGTACAGAACCTGTTCCTCAAGCAGTTCCACGATGCCCTGCTTTCGTTTCACAACCTCGAGCGGGACTATCCCGATTCGCCGTTTGTCCAGGACGCGCTGAAGCAGGAAGCGGAGATCTACAAGAACCGGCTGCGTGATTACGGCCGGGCGGCGGCACTCTACCAGAAGCTGCTCGATCTCGGCCTGGAGCCGGCCGATCGGTTCCAGTACGAGCTGTCCGACTGCTATTTCCGCCTGAACAATTTCGAGCAGGCGCGGATCGAATTTGAAAACCTGCTGAAGAACTGGCCGGAGAGCGGACTGCTGACCGAGGTCGAGTACCGCATCGGCATGTCGTACGCTCTGGATGGTAAACTGAAGGAGGCGGAGGAAACGTTCCGGCGCATACTCAGGGAGCGACCGGACGACCCGTTCGCCGTCGAAACGAAATTCGGCCTCGCCACGGTGCTCGAGGAGCAGGAGCGGCTGCGCGAATCGCTCAAGGTGCTCGAGGAGCTGATCGGGATCTACCCTGCGCCGGAAGCGTTGCAGCGCAAGATCGAGATGATCGAGGAACGGATCAAGAAGAAGAAACGGGCCGTATAAAGAGGATGCGCGATATGATGAAGATTGGCGTAATCGGAGCGGGAAGCTGGGGAACGACCCTGGCCAACCTGCTGGCGGAGAAGGGGTACCAGGTCACCCTCTGGGCATACGAGGCCGACCTGGTCGAGCGGATGAAAACGTCGCGCGAGAACGATCTCTACCTGTCCGGATTCAAACTCGCGGAAAAACTGAGTTTCACCAACGACATCGCCGAAGCGGTTGCCGGCAGGGAGCTGGTGCTGTTCGTCCCCCCGTCGCAGGTGCTGCGCGGCCTGCTGCAACAGGCCCTGCCGCACTTCGGCGAGGAGGCCATCATCGTCTCGGCCTCCAAGGGGATCGAAAACGACACCCTGCTGCCGATGTCGGAGATCTTCGCCGAGCTGCTGCCGGAGCCGCTGAAGGGGAGAACGGCCTACCTCTCCGGCCCCTCCTTCGCCAAGGAGGTCATGCAGAGGATGCCGACCGCCGTCGCGGTCGCATCGCCGGAAAGCGCCGTCGCCGAAACGGTCCAGAAGGTCTTCAGCACCGACTGTTTCCGGGTCTATACCAACAGCGACGCCATCGGCGTCGAGCTCGGCGGCGCCCTGAAAAACGTCATCGCCCTGGCCGCCGGGGTCTCCGACGGCCTCGGTTTCGGCTACAATACACGGGCGGCCCTGATCACCCGGGGCCTGGCCGAGATCACCCGCATCGGCGTCGCCATGGGGGCCGATCCGCTGACCTTCGCCGGTCTGGCGGGCATGGGAGATCTGGTGCTGACCTGCACCGGCGATCTGTCGCGCAACCGCACCGTCGGCTACGAACTCGGCAGGGGAAGAAAACTCGAGGAGATTCTCAAGGAGATGCGCATGGTCGCCGAAGGGGTGAAGACCACCCTGTCGGCCTACCAGCTCAGCCGCAAGCTCGGTGTCGAGGCGCCGCTGATTGAACAGATGTACGAGATACTCTACAATAACAAGGAGGCCCGCCGCGCGGTGAGCGACCTGATGGTGAGGGAGCTCAAGCAGGAAGGGCCCTGAAACGGGAGGAAGACCTATGCGTTGCAAATCAGTTGTCGTTTTCTTGCTGGCCCTGTTTCTGGCTGTCCCGGCGATGGCCGCCGTGCAGGTGAAGGTGGAGACCAGCGAGGGAACCATCATGCTGGAACTCGACGAGGCGAAGGCGCCGGCCACGGTCGCCAACTTCCTCAGGTACGTCGACGAGGGGTTCTACAACGGCACCATCTTTCACCGGGTCATCAAGGATTTCATGATCCAGGGGGGCGGTTTCACCACCGACCTGAAGCGGAAGGAGACCGCCGAGCCGATCAAGAACGAAGCCGACAACGGTCTGCTCAACGAGCGCGGCACCATCGCCATGGCGCGGACCCAGATCGTCGACAGCGCCACCAGTCAGTTCTTCATCAACCACAAGGACAATCCGTTTCTCGACCACAAGGACAGGACCGCCCGCGGTTACGGCTACGCGGTCTTCGGCCGGGTGATCGGCGGCATGGACGTCGTCGACAAGATCGCCGCCGTGGCGATCAAGCAGGGCGCCGGGCCATTCGCCAGTCTGCCGGTCAATACCGTCGAGATCATTTCGGTCACCAGAGCCGGCAAGTAACGTTGCGGATCGACCGGCCGGCGGTGCCGGAAGATCGGGAGGCAGCGGATGATCAGCATCCGCATCATGACCTACAACATCAACGCCTGCATCGGCCGGGACGGTCGCTGTGATCCGGAGCGGATCGCGACGATCATCGAGGATAAGGCGCCCGATGTCGTCGTCCTGCAGGATGTCGATGCGTCGCCCGACTCGGGGCAGCTGCAATTTCTCGGCGAGAAACTCGGCATGCATGCCTACGGCCATGATCGCCGGGGCGCCAACGCTTTTCTTTCCTATTACCCGCTGAGCGGCGTTCGCGAGTTCGATCTCGGCGACGGGGGGCTCTGCCAGAAGGGGGACCTCGAAAAAGAAGGCCGTAAAATCCACATCTTCAACGTCCGGCTCACCGCCATCGCTTCCTCCCGACGAAAACAGATCAAACGGCTGCTCGGCCCGGACCTGCTCAGCAGCCGGGAGATCAGCTGCCCGGCGCTGCTGCTCGGTGACTTCGGCGACAGCTGGTACGGTGCCGGCAACCTGGCCCTGAAATTCATGTTGCAGGGGGCGCGTCGGCCGACCCTCTGGGGGGGGACCTACCCGGCCAGGTTCCCGGTTTTCAATCGCGACCGCGCCTACATCCAGGGGGAGCTGCGGGTCCTCGACAGTCAGGTCATCCGGACGCGGCGGTGCCGCCAGGCGGCGCTGCATCTGCCGCTGATTCTCACCCTGCAGATGATCGATCCGCGCATCTACCTGCGCAGCAAGGAGCCGCTCAAAACGCGCGGCCGCATGGAAATCGTCCACGGCTAGCAGAGCGGAGGAGGGATGAAGGTCGAAGTGGCCGGCAGAATCCTGGAGCTGATCCGCGGCGACATCACCGAACAGTCGACCGACGCCATCGTCAATGCCGCCAACAGCAAACTGCAGCTCGGCGCCGGAGTCGCCGGGGCGATCCGCAGCAAGGGAGGGGCGAAGATCCAGGCGGAGTGCGACCGCATCGGCGGAACCCCGGTCGGCACCGCGGTGATCACCGGCGGCGGCAAGCTGAAGGCGAAATATGTCATCCATGCTGTCGGACCGCGCATGGGGGAGGGGGACGAGGACGCCAAGCTCGCCGGCGCCACCCGCAGCAGTCTAGAGGTGGCTGCAGCCCGCGGGCTGAAAAGCGTCACGTTTCCGGCCATCTCGACCGGAATCTTCGGCTTCCCGATCGACCGGGCGGCGGCCGTCATGCTCGCCGAGGCGGCCGCCTTCCTGAAACGGCCGTCATCGCTCGAGAAGGTAATGTTCTGTCTCTACACGGAAGAAGACTTTCGGGTTTTTTCCGACTGCCTGGCGGCGCTGACGCCATCCTGTGGATAACCTTGTGGAAACAGTTGATAAGTTTTTGAACTCCTGACATCCTGCCGACCAGCGGGCGATTTCGGCAACGCCTTGCGGAAAGCATCCAGAAACGCATGCGTTTTATTAGCGGCCGCTCCCGGGCCATGAAAACCCTCGCTCTGCTCGAAGCGCTCTACCCCGACGCCGCGTGCGCCCTGCGGCACCGCAACCCCTTTGAGTTGCTGGTGGCGACGATCCTGTCGGCCCAGTGCACCGATATCCGGGTCAACGAGGTCACGCCACCCCTCTTCCGGCGGTTTCCCGACGCGGCGGCCCTGGCGACCGCCGATGTCGACGCGGTCGGGGAGATGATCCGCAGCACCGGTTTTTTCCGCAACAAGGCGCGCAACCTGGTCGCCTGCGCGCAGGCGCTCGTCGCCAGCCACCAGGGGGAGGTGCCGCAGGACCTCGACAGCCTGGTCGCCCTCCCGGGGGTCGGCCGCAAGACCGCCAACGTGGTGCTCGGCAACGCCTTCGGTATTCCCGGCATGGTGGTCGACACCCATGTCAAGCGGCTCGCCTACCGGCTCGGCTGGAGCCGCCAGACCGACCCGGAGAAGGTGGAGCAGGACCTGATGCGACTGCTGCCGCCGCCGCGGTGGACGCAGGCCAGCCACGTACTGATCCACCACGGCCGGGCGCTGTGCAAGGCGCCGACGCCGTATTGCTCCGCCTGCCCGCTGCTGGAGACCTGCCCGCGCAACGGCGTCAGACGATCTAAGTAGGGACGGGAACGAATAGGCAGGCGTGAGCCGTGGTGATTACGAGGACCTGCGGTAAAGCAGATGGAGATCAACCGGATGACGGGACGGCGATAAGCTGTTCATTCGGGGAGATGATTTGCAGAACGTCACGATCACCTCTGTGGCTCCCCGGAGTAGCGGAAAAGGGGACTGAATGTACATTCAGTCCCCTTTCACTGTGTGAAAAGCAATTCTGGGCTACTGTTCGAGCTCGAGCCGGAAGAAGTCGCGCGCCTTCGGTTTCTTCTCGTCGAGGGCGTAGCGGGTCGGGGCGGTGCCGGGAGCGAACACCTCGATATGCGCCTCGCGGCTGTCCTCCGGGGCGAGCAGCCCGGTCTGTGGGTCGACCGGGTAGAACTCCATCTGGTCGGGGACCGGGAAGTTCATCGGTTCGAACTCCCTGATCGCCTCCTGCATGAAGGCGACCCAGGCCGGGGCGGCCGCCTTGGAGCCGGTTTCGTTCTTGCCGAGCGGGCGCTCCTGGTCGTAGCCGACCCAGGAGACGGCGACCAGCTGCGGGATGTAGCCGGCGAACCAGGCGTCCTTGAGATCGTTGGTGGTGCCGGTCTTGGCGGCGACCGGTCGCCGCAGGCTCTTGGCCCGCCAGCCGGTGCCGTGGCGGACGACGCTCTCCAGAAGGTTGGTCACCAGGTAGGCTGTTTCGGGGGAGATGACCCGCTCCTGGGAGAGGTTGATCAGCCGCTGGCCGTCACCGACGCCGTCGGGGAAGTCGGCCGGGTCGATCGACTCGAGGACCCGCCCGGTGCGGTCGACGACCTTGGTGATATAGGACGGCCGGATGCGGACGCCGCCGTTGGCGAAGACGGTGTAGGCGGTCGCCAGCTCGAGCGGCGTCAGGGCCGAGGAGCCGAGACCGAGGGTCAGGTCGCGGTTGAGCGGCGAGGAGATGCCGAGCTTCTCGGCATAGCTGGCGGCGTACCGGACGCCGATATCCTCGAGAATCTTGATGGTGATGACGTTGTGCGACTTGGCCAGGGCGGTGCGCAGCGGGGTCGGGCCGTAGAACTTGTCGGAGTAGTTCTTCGGCTTCCACGATTTCTCCAGGCCGGCTTCGGAGACCTCCTTGTAGATCAGCGGCGTGTCGAGGATGACCGTCGCCGGGGTGTATCCCTTGTCGAGGGCGGCGGCGTAAATCAGCGGCTTGATCGCCGAGCCGGGGAGGCGGCGCGCCTGCAGGACCCGGTTGAACTGGCTCTCGAAGAAATCGTAGCCGCCGACCATCGCCTTGACCAGCCCGGTCTGCGGCGCGAGGGCGACGATGGCCCCCTGGGCTTCCGGCTTCTGCTCGAGAGCGAGCAGGATACTGCCGTCCTCCCAGATCCGGACGATCCGGGTCTCCAGCACCGAGCCGAGCGGCAGCCGGTGGCGGCGGCTCTCGGGGTTGCGCGTCGGCTCGGCGTCGCTGGCGACGGCGACGAGCGTGCCGGCCCACTCGAGCGAGGCCGGGTCGAGAGTGGCGCTCAGCCCGCCGACGCGCAGGTGGAGGCTCTCCTGGTCGCTGCCGACCAGAACCGCCTCGACGAACTGGTCGACCTCCAGCGGATTCCTTGCCAGAATCTCGGCCTGCTCGGTGAGGAAGGCGGCCGCCTCTTCCTCGGACAGGACCCGCAGCGGCCCGCGGAAACCCAGGCGTTTGTCATGGTCGCGCAGGTTGTCGCGCACCGCCTGCTGGGCCGCCCGCTGCATGCCGAGATTCATCGACGTGTGCACGGTGAGCCCCTCGGTTTCGAGAACCTCCTGGCCGTAGTTCTCCTCGAGGTACCGGCGGACCTGCTCGGTGAAGTAGTAGGCCTGGGCGATGTGGGCGTTGAGGCGCGGCTGGATGGTCAGCTCCTCGGCGAAGGCGTCGTCGGCCTCCTCGCGGGTGATGTAGCCGTCGTCGACCATCCGCTTGAGCACGTACTTCTGCCGCTCCTTGGCGCGGGCGTAGTGGTTGTAGGGGGAATAGCGGCTCGGCGCCTGGGGAAGCCCGGCGATCATGGCGCTCTCGGCCAGGGTCAACTCGTCGATGTTCTTGTCGAAATAGTTCTCCGCCGCCGCCTGCACGCCGTAGGCGCGGTGACCGAGATAGATCTGGTTGAGGTAGAGGTAGAGGATGTCCTCCTTGGTCAGCGCCTTCTCCATCCGCCAGGAGAGGATCGCCTCCTTGAACTTCCGCTCGAACTTCTTCTCCGGGGTCAGCAGCAGCGACTTGGCGACCTGCTGGGTGATGGTGCTCCCCCCCTGGACGATGCCGCCGGCCATCACGTTCTTGTAGGCGGCACGCAGGATCGAGACGAAATCGATGCCGGTGTGTTCGAAGAAGTTGGAGTCCTCGGCGGCGACGAAGGCCTGCACCAGCTGCTTCGGGATTCGCTTGAAGGGGACGACGATGCGCCGCTCCCGGGCGAACTCGGCGATTACCTCCCCCTCGTCGCTCAATACCCGGGT
>JBFHOZ010000109.1:0-8081 GCA_041592975.1 Desulfuromonadales bacterium | reverse complement strand
GCGAGGGCGGCGGCTTCGGTGACGCGGACGAGCTCGAGGGCGAGGTTGCGGTCCATTCGGTTCTCCTGATCGCGGATGAGATAACGGAGCCGGTATGATGGCACGATTCAACCGGCATGACAATATTTTTGGTTGAGATAAACGCTGCGGGTTGCATATACTCTATGGCAGGTTTTCAATATCGGAGAATGGAGCATCGGTGCAATGACGGGAAGAATCTGGTGGGGCCTGGCGGCTTCACTTTTTGTTTTGTTGACGTTCGTTCCGGCCCTTGCCGGAATCGCCCGGAACCTCTCTCCGGACGAGGCTTCCCGGCTGCTGCAGGAGAGGGGGGGAGAGGTTTTCCTGCTCGACGTGCGGACTCCCGACGAGTTTCGCGAGGTCCGGCTGCAGGGGGCCAAGCTGATTCCGATCGACCAGCTGCTGAAGCGGATTCAGGACGTCCCGAGGGATCGCCCGATCCTCGTTTACTGCGCGGTCGGGTCGCGCAGCTCCCAGGTTACGGGGTACCTGGCGCGGAGCGGTTTCCCGGAGGTCTACAACCTCTACGGCGGCGTCTATGCCTGGGGGAAGATGGGCTACCCGGTCCTCACCGGGGTGCCATAGGCGCCGCCGTCCGGCCGCGCCGGTTCGGACAGGCCGTAGCCGTGTCGGCTCCGGTTGCCGCCGAGCAGCAGTGTGCAGATCATCCCGGCCAGAAGCAGCAGCGCCAGGATCAGAAGGAGAAGGTTTTCCCTGTTCATGAAAGAATTCTCTTCGCAGATAAAACCGTTTGTCTGGGCGCACCGCGGCGCGTCGGCCTTCGCCCCGGAAAACAGCATGGCCGCCTTCCGGGCGGCGGAAGATGCCGGCGCCGACGGCATCGAACTCGATGTCCATCTCAGCCGCGACGGGCTGCCGGTCGTCATCCACGACGAGACCGTCGACCGGACGACGGACGGCACCGGGGCCGTCGCCGGGCTGACGGTCCCGGAACTGCTCGATCTCGATGCCGGCTCCTGGTTCTCGCCGGAGTTCGCCGGAGAGCCGATTCCCCTGCTCGCCGATGTCCTCGCCTGGGCCGGAGAGAGGCTACGGCTCAACATCGAGATCAAGAGCGAGGATGCCGGCCAGGCGGTGCTCGACCTCCTCGGACAATTCCCTTGCGCCCGGGTGCTGGTCTCCTCCTTCAATCATAAACTTCTCCGGCGGATGCGTCAGCACGACAACGGTTTGCCGATCGGTTTCCTCGTCGATTCCCGCTTCTGGCGTCTGGCGGCGAAAAGAGCGCGCGCCTGCTCGGCGGAGTCGTTCCACCCGCCGGCCCGGCATACCACCCGCGCGTTGGTCTCCTGGTGTCACAACAACGGTCTCAAGGTCTTCCCGTGGACCGTCGATTCCCGCTCCGGAAAACGTTCGCTGTGCCGCGCCGGTGTCGACGGTTACTTCACCAACCGCCCCTGACCGGCGTTTTGACAGGGGGTGCCCCCGTGCTAGACTTCAAGCATCAGCGAGGGGCGGACAATGCTTGGACGGCGGACGAAAATCTTATCGATCGTGTTCGATCTCGACGGGACCCTGTACACCTCCGAGCCGCTGGCCCGTGAGATTGCCGCCGCCGCCGATGTCGCCGTGGCGTCGGCCCGCGGTATCCCCCTGGCGGAAGGGAGGGAGCTGATCCGGACGGCGCGGGCACGGATGGCCGAGGAGACCGGCGAGGAGCCGACGCTGTCGCTGACCTGCATGCGGCTCGGCCTCGAACTGGCCGACCTGCACCGCTATTTCCAGGTTGAGGTCAGGCCCGAACGGCACCTGGTCGCGGATCCCGTCCTGTCCGCCCTGCTCGATTCCCTCGCCTCGGTCTGCGATCTGTACATCTATACCAACAACAACCGTCTGCTGGCCGAGCGGATCCTCGCCCTTCTCGGCATCGGTCCCCAGTTCAGGAAAATCTACACCATCGAGTTCGCCTGGGTGCCGAAGCCCGATCCGGAGGCGCTCCGGCAGGTCCTCGAGGATATCGGCGGTCCGCCCGAATCGTTCCTGTTCGTCGGCGACCGTCCACGGGTCGACCTGCGCCCGGCGGCGCGGATGGGGATACCGACCCTGCTGGTCCGGGAGACCGCCGACCTGCTGCAGGTGCATCGGCTGCTGGGTATCGTGCCGTAAGCCGGGCAGGAGAGCGAAGGGACGCGGATGCCGATTCGCTTGCGCCGTTCACCGTTCACCTTGGTCCGGATGTTCCCCCGGATAGCTGGCGAAAATTTCCGTCCGCCCCAGCTTGTCGAAGGCGACGACCTGGTAGGCCTGCGCCGGGATGGTTTCCGACTCCATGCCGGGAGTGCCGACCGGCATTCCGGCGACGCTGAGGCCGGCAATGTCGGGGCGGAGCCGAAGCAGCCTGACGACCTGTTCGGCCGGGACGTGTCCTTCGAGTATGTAGCCATCGACGATGGCCGTATGGCAGGAGCGGAGGTGGTCGGGAACACCGTGTTCCCGCTTGAGAGCGGAGATGCGGCCGACCTCGGCATACTCGACCGTGAATCCCCGTTCGGCGAGATGCTCGCCCCAGCCGGTACAGCAGCCTCAGCCGGGAACCTTGTAGACCTGGATGACGGTGCCGGTCGTGACCGGCTGGGCCATGGCGGTTGCTCCCAGGATCAGCAGCAGGGTGGTTGACAGTATGATCGATCGCATGGTCTTGTCCTTAATCGCTGGCGTGGTTTCGGGATCTCTCCCCACTGACAATTCTACCACTCGTTAATCCTGAGCAAAACAGTAATCTTTTCTTGCCACATCCGGAATGCTGTTGTACAATCCCGCTTTCTTCGAGCGGACATCGATCATGAGCGAGCAGCACGACAGGGCATTGCAGAAGTTGATCAGCGAGCGGATCGCGTCCCGGGGGGGGCTCGATTTCGCCGACTTCATGGCGCTGTGCCTCTATCATCCGCAGCACGGTTATTACATGACCGATCGCATCCGGGTCGGCAAGCAGGGGGATTTTTTCACCTCGAGCTCGGTCCATTCGCTGTTCGGCGTGCTGGTCGGCCGGCAGATCGCCCAGATGTGGGAGATCCTCGGCAGAGCGGCATTCACCGTCGTCGAGCAGGGGGCCGGTGACGGCCACCTGGCCAACGACATCCTCGACAGCCTGAAGTCCGATCACCCGGAACTGTACGGGAACCTGACCTACCGGATCGTCGAGATCTCCGCCGACAACCGCCGGCGGCAGAAGGAGCGGCTCGCCGCGCATGCCGGGGTCGTCTCCTGGTCGACGCTGGAGGATTTGGCGCCGTTTGCCGGCTGCTTCCTCTCGAACGAGCTGGTCGACGCCTTTCCGGTCCACGTCGTCGAGAAGAGGGACGGCGGATACCGGGAGGTCTATGTCGTCAACACCGGCGACGGGTTCGGCGAGGAGCTGCGCCCCGACTCCGGACGGCTGAAGGACTATTTCGACTGGCTCGGCGTCTCTCCCTGCGAGGGGAACCGGGGGGAGGCGAACCTGGCGGCGATCGTGTGGATCGGGGAGGTCGCCTCCCGCCTCGAACGCGGCTTCGTCCTGACCATCGATTACGGTCACCCGGCCGACGAGCTCTACGCCCCGTTCCGGCGCAACGGTACGGTGATGTGCTACCACAGGCACAGCTCGAACGACGATCCCTACCGGCGGGTCGGCGAGCAGGATATCACCACCCATGTCGATTTCACCGCCCTGCAGAAGGCCGGGAGGGAGTCCGGACTCGACCTGCTCTATTTCGGCGAGCAGTATCGCTTCCTGATGGCGCTCGGGTTCGTCGAACAGCTGATGATGCTGCAGGCCCGGACCGGCGATGCCCGCGAGGCGGCGGCGCTGCGGATGACCCTGAAAAACCTGATCATGCCGGACGATGGGATGGGGAGCACCTTCAAGGTCCTCATCCAGGGGAAGAAGGTCGGGGCGCCGGAATTGCTTTGCCAGAAGCGGATAGCCGATATCCCGATACCGGCTGTCTAGATGATAGACAAGCGGCCTTGCCCCGGTTCCGGGACAGGGCTATACTGAAGAGAGACAAGACAGGAGGTACCATGAAAGAGAGAGTACAGGAAGTTCTGAATCAGGTCCGTCCCGCGCTGCAGGCGGACGGCGGCGACGTCGAGCTGGTCGATGTGACCGAGGACGGAGTCGTCAGTGTCAAGCTGACCGGCGCCTGCGGGTCCTGCCCGATGTCGACCATGACCCTGAAGATGGGGATCGAGCGGACCCTGGTGGAAAACATTCCGGGAATCAAGGAGGTCGTCCAGGTATAAGGCGGCCTTGAAAGGGAGGCAGCGATGATCAGGGTCAAGACGTTTGGCGAACCGTTGAAGCCGTTCAAGGTGCAGCAGGAGCTCGACGAGCTCGATGCCCGGGTCAACAGCTTCATTGCCGAGAACAAGGTCAGGAAGGTCATATCGCTCAGCGATACGGCCACCACGGAGGATGGCTCGACCATCGGCCTGATCAGGACCCTCGTCTACGAGGACTGACCGCTGTTTCGCAACGCGTGACGAAAAAGGGAGCCGCAACCGGCTCCTTTTTTTGTTATCCTGCTGACATGGAAAAACAACACCTCTTTCATGCCGAATATGTCGTCCGCAGCTACGAGGTCGATGCCGACGGGCTGGTGCGGCCGCTCACCCTGCTGAACTACCTGCAGGATGCCGCCGGCGAGCACGCCGCCCGCCTCGGTGTATCGGTGCCGGCGCTGCTGAAGTCGAACCTCACCTGGGTGCTGTCGCGCTACCATGTCCGCATCCATGCCTTCCTGCCGGCGCACAGCTTGGTCCGGCTGCAGACCTGGCCCTCGGCCCGCGAGGGGCGGTTCGCCCTGCGCGACTTCGAGCTGCTCGATGCGAGCGGCAACCAGGTGGTGACGGCGACCAGTTCCTGGATGCTGATCGACCTGGCATCCCGCCGGCCGGTCCGGATCGACGAGCATCTGCCGGATCTGCCGACGGTCCCCCGGCGGATGGTTCACGACACCTTCGCCAGCCTGCCGGTGGCGGATGAATTCAACTGCGAGCTCCCCTTCCGGGTGCGGCACAGCGACCTCGACATCAACCGGCATGTCAACAATACCGTCTACGTCGACTGGGCGCTGGAGACCCTCCCCGCAGAGGCGATCGGCCGCTTCCGCCCGGAAACCATCGAGGTCTCCTACCGGGCCGAAGCCAACTACGGCGATCGGGTCATCTCCCGCTGTCTGTTCGATCCCGGGGGGACGTCGAGCCGTCACCGGCTGATGCGTGAAAGCGACGGAAAAGAGCTGGCCCGCCTGCAGGTCGGCTGGCGGGGAGCGCCCGGCTAGGGTTTCCCGCCGAAAAAGCTGGCCGCCCGCAGCAGCACCCCCTGCCGGGTTTCCAGGGCGCCGTAAGGGCAGAGCTCCTGGCAGCAGAAGCAGCGGATGCAGCGGTCGAAATCGATTTCGAGCGTGTTGCCCTCGATCTTCATCGCCCGGGGCGGGCAGCTTTTCACGCATTCGCCGCAGCGCACGCACAGCCGGTGGTCCGGTTCGGGGCGGGCGGTGATGCTCTTTTTCAGCGGTTTCTTGAGGAAGCCGGGGAGGCTGAAGTTGACGTCGGTGCTCTTGGACGGCCGGAAGCTTGCCGGCCGCAGCGCTTCGATCGGGTCGCCGAGCAGCTCGATCTGATCCATCCTGCATCCCGGGCGGTCCGAGTCCAGCGCGACCTTCTGCGTCCAGACGGAATTGGCCGGCACTTTCAGCAGGTCGCAGGCGACGGTGTCGACCGCCTGCATCGACCGGGAGGCGAGCAGGGCGCCGATGTGCACCGGGTCGCCGCTGCCGGGACCGTCCCCCTCCATGGCGGTGATGCCGTCGACGAGGGTCAGGGCAGGATTCAGGTGCTCGGCCAGCTCGATCAGCATCAGCGCGAAGAACTCCTTGTTGGTGCCGGCCTGCAGGTGCAGGCGGATCTTGCGCATGCCGACCACCGCCCCGAACATGTTCTTGATGCCGCAGGTCAGGCCCATCATCTGATGGGTCTTCAGCTTGGGAAGATTGATGACGACATCGGCGTCGAGCGCTTCCCGGGCGATCTCCAGGTGCTGGAAGACGCCGTCCCTGCCGGGGATAACGACCGATTCGGCGAAGGGGGCGAAGGTCGCCCCGGTCTCCTCGATAACCCGCATGATGCCGCACCGGCGCGCCACCTGGTCCGACCTGCCGATGCCGGGCGAATCCCCGACCAGCACCCTGCCGCCGGCCTCCTGCGCCAGCTCGATGACTGCCCGGACGACTTCGGGATGGGTGGTGACCGCCTTCTCCGGCGGTTTGCCGGCGAGCATGTTCGGCTTGATCAGGACGGTCTGTCCCGGTTTGACGAAACCGGCGATACCGCCGAGGGCATCGACCTGCCCGCGGACAACCGTTTTCAGGAGGTCGGGGGAGTAGTCACGGGCCTGCCTGAGAACAACCGGGATTTTCATGTCGGTATGACCGTGATGTGCAGCTTGCGCTGTCGCGGGCCGTCGAATTCGCAGAAGTAGATCCCCTGCCAGGTGCCGAGAACCGGCTGGCCGTTCTCCAGCGGGACCAGTTCGCTGACGCCGAACAGCGAGCTCTTCAGGTGGGCGGCGCTGTTCCCCTCCATGTGGCGGTAGCCATCCTCGAACGGCACGATCTTGTTGATTTCCATCATCAGGTCGCAGGCGACGTCGGGATCGGCGTTTTCGTTGATGGTGACCGCGGCGGTGGTGTGCGGAACGTAGAGGTGGATGACGCCGTCGGCGACACCGAGCGGGCGGACCGCTGCCCGGACCGCGGCGGTGATGTCGATCATCTCGACCTGGCGGCTACTCTTGACCCGGATCGTCAGCATGTCCGGACGGCCCGATGGCGTTCAGGATGTGGTTGAAGACGGTATTGCTGTAGAGCAGGGCGTTGTGGCCGATGCCCGCCAGCTCGATGTCGTCGACCTTGCTGGTGACGGCGCTGTCGAAGGGGATCACCAGGTTGTCGTGGCGGCTGTAGACGTTGATGACGGAGACCTTCCTGGGGAAGCTTTTGGCGTTCAGCGTCTCGAGGAACGCACACTTCGGCATGACCGCCTCGGCCAGCCGGGTCACCGCGAAGGAGGCGAGCTTGCTGCCGTGGTTCGGACTGCCGAGAAGGATGCACTGCTCGACCTTGTTGGCGCCCCCCCTGATCTGGATGTAGTTGCGGGCGATGATCGCTCCCATCGAATGGCCGACGAGGTGAACCTTGTCGCAGTTGCAGGCGTGCCGCAGGCTGTCGACCTTGAGGGCGACCCTTTCGGTCAGGGTCTCGACATCTTTCAGGGGAGAAAGGTTGATGGTGTGCACGTTGGTGTAGCCCATCAGTCTCAGCCTCAGCCTGGTGACGATCCAGCAGGCGCGGTTGAGGAACAGGCCGTGCAGAAACAGGACCGGCAGTTGCCTGTCGCCGTCGGTTGCCGGCTCGGTGAAGTTGATGAATCCGAGCGGCCAGAGGAGAAGCGTGATCAGCAGGCAGACGTACTCGTAGAGGATGATCCGCAATGACAGCAGGAGGTTCGCCGGGTTGACGAGATCGGCGACCCGGGTGCCGTCCCTGTTGGTCCTTTCGTAGAGGTAGATGGTGTAGGTCAGCAGGACAAAACCGAGAACGACGTAAAGGAATATTTTCAGGATGTAGAGGATCATGATCGCGACTCCATGGCAAGAGCAGTCATTATGTCACGCCGAATCGACCGCGTCAATTCGCCTCGGGCATTGTTCGCCGGAACGATCCGTGTCACAATGTCCGGTATCCCGCTCTCTACCCTTCAGGAGTGCCGATGCAGCCGCTTCTCGACAAGTTCAGCCGCCATCTGCAGGTCGAACGGAACGTTTCCGAACACACCCGCAACGCCTACATGCGCGACCTGACCGAATTCAAGGCCTTTCTTGAGGAGACCTTTTCCGCCGCCGACCGGGCGGTCCTCGAGAAGATCGACAAGATCGCCCTGCGCCGCTACCTGGCGCTGCTGCACAAGAAGAACCGCAGGTCGACCATCGCCCGCAAGCTGGCGGCGCTGCGGACCTTCTTCCGCTTCCTCGTCCGGGAGGGGGTGCTGGCGGC
>JBFHOZ010000108.1:0-8099 GCA_041592975.1 Desulfuromonadales bacterium | reverse complement strand
GGTACATCAATCACCGCCTGACGGTCGCCGGCGCCAGACGGGCCCTGTTCGAGCATCAGGCGATTCAGGAAGTGCACAATTACTCCGGCGGCGTTCCGCGGCTGATCAACACCATATGCGACAATTGCCTGTTCGAGACCCACATGCAGAAGGGGAACTCGGTCGTCCCGAAAATCGTCGAGAGTGTTGCCGGTGACCTCGGTCTGCTGCATCAGCCATCCTCGAAGCTTCCCGATTCGCTGGTCGAGGAGGATGACTTTGACGAGATCGAGAACATGCTGGACCAGCTCGAGCAGAAATAAACCCAGGTGAAGCGAACATCCGCGGCCGGCTTGACCGGCCGTTTGTATTTAGTGCCCCTATGAGCCGCATCAAGATCCTGCCGGAAAATCTCTGCAACAAGATCGCCGCCGGCGAAGTCGTCGAACGGCCCGCTTCCGTGGTCAAGGAGTTGATCGAGAACTCTCTCGACGCCGGCGCCGACGAAATCCTGATTGACGTGGAAGGCGGCGGCAGGAAGCTGATTCGGCTGCAGGACAACGGCTG
This sequence comes from Desulfuromonadales bacterium, assembly GCA_041592975.1. GTDB lineage: Bacteria > Desulfobacterota > Desulfuromonadia > Desulfuromonadales > UBA2294 > BM707. The sequence continues at coordinate 7,553 of JBFHOZ010000108.1, read as the reverse complement.
CGGTATGAGCCGGGACGAGACGTTCCTTTCTCTCGAGCGGCACGCAACCAGCAAGATCGAAAACGATGAGGACCTGTTCCGCCTGACCACTCTCGGCTTCCGCGGCGAGGCGCTCCCCTCCATCGCTGCGGTGTCGCGCTTCACCCTGCAGTCGCGGGATGCGGCTTCCGATGCCGGATGGCTCGTCCGGGTGAGCGGCGGCCGGGTGGATCATGCCGAGGCGGTCGGCATGCCGACCGGCACAACCATTGAAGTGCGCAACCTCTTTTTCAATACTCCGGCCCGCCGCAAGTTCCTGCGCAGCGACCAGACCGAAATCGGTCATATCGGCGATGTCGTCAGCCGCCAGGCGCTCGCCCGGCCCGAAGTGCGCTTCCGGCTGCGTCATAACGGTCGGGTCCTGATCGATGCCCTGAGGACGGACGAGGTCGCGGCGAGGGTGGCGGCCATCCTCGGCAGGGAGGCCGTACGCGAGATGGTCAGCGTGACCAGCGAGCACGAGTCTCTGGCGCTGCACGGCATGCTCTCCCGGCCGCTGTACAATCGCTCGGCGACCTCGGCGATCTATACCTACATCAACGGGCGCTATATCCGCGACCGCGTCGTCCAGCACGCCGTCATGGAGGGTTACCGCAACCTGTTGATGAAGGGGCGCTACCCGGTCGTGGTTCTCTTCCTCGACCTCCCGCCGGAGACGGTCGACGTCAATGTCCATCCGACCAAGCACGAGGTCCGCTTTCGCGAGCAGAACCAGGTTCACGGGTTCATCTCCTCGGCGGTCAGAAACGCCCTGCGGACGGCGACCTCCTCTTCTGCCGATTCGGATCGTCCATCTGCGGCTCCCGAACCGCCTGCACATTCCCCGCTGACAGCTCCGGCGACCTCGCGGCCGCACGGGTCCGGTTTTGAGCCGTCGGTCGCCAGGGAGACGCTGGGAGAGTATCGGCCGCCCGAAATCACCTCCGGAGCGGTTCGTCGTCCCCCTGCCGACGCCTGTTCCCCCTTCAACCTGCCGGACAGCAAGGCGCTTGAGGGTCCGGCGGGGTCGATGACCCTCATCGGCCAGTTCCGGCAGAGTTATATCCTCTGCCAGGACGGCGACGACCTTGTGCTGATCGATCAGCACGCCGCCCATGAACGCGTCGGTTTCGAGCGGTTGAGGGAGCAATTCTCGCGTTCCGGCATCGAGCGCCAGAGTCTGCTGTTCCCGGTCGTTCTTGAATTCGACTTTCGCGAGACGTCGCTGCTGCAGGGACGTCTGCAAACGCTGTCCAAGCTCGGTTTCGAGCTCGAACACTTTGGCGGCAACTCCTTCGTCCTCAAGGGCGTTCCCCGGTTGCTCAAGGATTCGGAAGCCGAGCAGCTTCTGCGCGATGTCGCCTCGGACCTGGCCGAACTGGGCGAATCGGCCCGGATCGAGGATGCCCTGGAGCACATTCTCGCCACCATGGCCTGCCATTCGGTGGTTCGTGCCAACCAGAGGCTGACGCCGGAGGAGATGCAGGCCCTGCTGGCTGAGATCGACCGGGTCGATTTCAGCGGCCACTGTCCGCATGGCCGCCCGGTCATGCAGCGGCTTTCCCTGGCCGATATCGAACGGATGTTCAAGCGAGGGTGACTTGACAGGGCCCGGCAAAATACCGGTCGTCGTGCTGTGCGGACCGACGGCCTCCGGCAAGACCGCCCTTGCCCTCTCCCTGGCCGAAAGTCTCGGGATGGAGATCGTTTCGGCCGATTCTCGCCAGGTCTACCGCAAGATGGACATCGGTACGGCCAAACCGACAGCCGATGAGAGGTCCCGGGTCACGCATCACCTTGTCGACATCGTCGATCCGGACGATGATTTTTCCGTTGCCGACTATGTCGTGCTGGCCCGTCAGGCGATCGACGAAATCGTCGATCGTGGCAGGCTTCCTCTGGTTGTCGGCGGCACCGGACTCTATATCCGCGCCCTGACCGATGGCCTGGCAGAAGTGCCGGCTGCCGATGCCGCCCTGAGGAACGAGTTGCACCGGCGGGAGGAGCTTGAAGGGGCAGGGGCTCTCTACCGGCGGCTGCAAGAGGTCGATCCGGTTCAGGCCGGGAGAATCCATCCCAACAACCTGGTCCGTACTCTTCGCGCCCTGGAAGTTTACGAACTGACCGGCGTTCCGTTGTCCGAATTCCAGCAACGCCATCGTTTTGGCGATGAGCCCTACCGGGCCCTCAGGCTTTACCTGGATCGGCCGCGCGAGGAGTTGTACGGCAGGATCGATCTGCGGGTTGACAGGATGATCGCGGCCGGGCTGATAGAGGAGGTCGAAGGCCTGCTCGCTTCGGGTTACCGTCCGGAGCTCAGGTCGATGAAAGCGATCGGTTACCGGGAAATCGTCTGCCACCTTTGCGGAGAGCAGGACAGGAGCGCCGCGGTCGAGCTGATCAGGCGGGAAACGCGCCGTTATGCGAAACGCCAGGAAACATGGTTTAAAAAGGAAAAATCAATAATTTCAGTTGATTCCTTGTCAGAAATTGATAGAATTCAGCCATTAATTGAAAGGTTTCTATTGCAGAAAGGGAGCGGACATGGGCAAGACACCGTTTAATATCCAGGACCAGTTCCTGAACCAGGCGCGCAAGGAGCGGGTCAAAGTTACAATCACAATGATGTCAGGTGAAAAGCTCGAGGGCCATATCAAGTCTTTTGACAGCTTCTGCGTTCTTATCGAGGCTGATTGCGATGTGCTGCTTTACAAGCACGCCATATCGGTGATCACTTCAACGGACGGCACCTTCCGCCTTCATGGTGGCCGGGAGTAATCAGCCCGGTCGCTGAAAACTGGCTGCAAGTCCCCGTTGGCAGGCTCCCTGCGGCGGGGACTTCGCGTTTCCGGGAAGACATCATGGTACCCGTCGCCTCTACAGCTCCGGACGGCATCGCCGCTTCTCTGGACATTGTCGCCGGCGATCGTATCGTCTCGATCGATGGCGAACCGGTCCGGGATTTTTTGGATGTCGTCGTCGCCGAGCGGGCTGCGGATCTCTCCCTGATCGTCGAAAAGCAGGACGGTGAGCTGTGGCAGCTTGAGATCGAGAAAGAGGCAGGAGAGCCGTTCGGTCTCGTCCTGGAGCATCCGGACCCGGATCACTGCGGCAACAACTGTCTTTTCTGCTTTGTGCACCAGCTGCCGAAGGGGCTGCGGCGGACCCTGTACGTCAAGGACGAGGACTATCGCTTCTCCTATCTCTATGGCGCCTACATTACCTTGTCGAACCTGGGCGATGCCGATCTCGAGCGGATCGTCCGGCAACACCTCTCCCCGTTGTACGTCTCGGTCCATGCCGTCGACGAAGGGGTGCGCTCCAGGCTCCTCGGACGGCAGGCGCCGCCGATTCTGCCGCTGTTGCGGCACCTGGTCGACAGTGGCATCGAGCTGCACACCCAGGTGGTCGTCTGCCCGGGGATCAATGACGGCGAGGACCTCGACGTCACCGTCAGCAAGCTGTACGCCCTGCATCCGGGGGTGAGAAGCCTTGCCCTGGTGCCGGTCGGACTGACCCGACATCGTTCCGGCCTCCCCGGGCTGACGTCTTTCGGCGTCGAAGATGCCCGGAAAGTGTTGGCGAAAATTGCCGGGTGGCAGGAAAGGTTTCTCGAGATCGGCGGAAGCCGCTTCGTTTTTGCCGCCGACGAGTTCTACCTGCGCGCCGGTGCAGCCATCCCCGACGTCGGCGCTTATGAGGACCTGTCACAGATCGAAAACGGCGTCGGCATGATCGCCCTGTTCCGCGACGAGGCCGAGGCGGTTTACGAAGAGGTCAGCGGCATGGACCTTCCGGTCGCGTTCACCGTCGTCACCGGGACGGCCTTTGAACAGGAACTGGGTCGCTATCTTTCCCGTGTCGCGGAGTTGACCGGCTGCCGTCCGCTGCTTTACAGTATCGAAAACAGGCTTTTCGGTGAGTCGGTGACCGTGGCCGGCCTGGTTTCCGGCGACGACATCGCCGCCCGGTTGTCCGGTAAGAAGCTCGGTGCGGCCCTGCTCGTGCCCGACGTCATGCTCAAAGACGGTGCCGACCGGTTCCTCGATGACCTGACGACGGGTCAGCTTCAGGAGATGCTCGGCTGTCGGGTGATGGTGATTCCGTCGACACCGTGGGGGATTCTCGAGGCGATCGAAGAGTTGTCCGGCACAGCTGCCGGGTCGGAATAGTCAGGAGGCGTCTTATGGACAGGAAAGAGCTGGTGAAAAACGGGAGTCTCGCTCTCGAAGAGGGGGATGCGCAGAAGGCTCTGACCCTGCTGCGCCAGGCGCAGTCAGCCGGGGAGTTTTCGGCCGAAATCGAGGGGCTGATTGCCGAGGCTCTCGAAGCCCGGGGGCAGCTCGAGGGTGCGGTCAACTCCCTGGAGAAGGCGATAGCGGCCGACCCCGACCAGGCCGACTTGCGCTACTCCCTCGGCGACCTTCTGTTCGAGCTCGGCCGGACTGCCGACGCCCGTGACGTCTACCGGGAGATCGCCGAAAGGTTCCCGGAGGAGTCGGACGCCTGGGTCAGCGTCGGCCTGGTCTCTTTTCATCAGGGGGAGATCGACGCGGCGGTCGACTGCTACGAAAAGGCCCTGCAGATCAGCCCCGACTCGACCTTCGCGCTCAATTCCCTCGGTGACGCCTGTTTCGCCCGCGGCGATTTTGACGGCGCCCTGAACTGCTTCCGCGCGGTGATCGATCTCGACCCGCAGGATGCCCAGGCCCATTACAACATGGCGGAGATGCATTACGACAACGACGACCCGGACCAGGCGGAGAAGGCCTGCCTGAAGGCCCTGGAATGCGATCCCGGGTTTGCCTACGCCTACCTGACCCTTGGCAACCTCTACCTCGACAGGGACCTGAGCGAAAAGGCGCTGCACAGTTTCCAGGAGTTTCTCCTGCACGAAACGTCGCCGGCGGCCGAGGATATCCGCTCCGAGGTTGCTGCCGTGGTTGACGGCCTCAAGGCCGAACTGAACCTCTGATCTGCAGCTGCATCGATGACGAACATCTTGAAAGGAATGGCTTTTCTGCTTTTCTTCCAGTTTGCCGGAGAAACCCTCGTGACCGTCCTCGATGCGCCGGTCCCGGGAAATGTCGCCGGCATGGCGTTGCTGCTGGCCGGCCTGCTGGCCGGCGCGGTCAAGGTCGAGTGGGTCGAGGAAGCCTGCGACCTCCTGCTCTCCCACCTGGCGCTCTTTTTCGTGCCGGCCGGCGTCGGGGTCATGGTCTATTTCGACCTGATCGCCGCCCAGTGGCTGCCGATCTGCGTCTCGATGGTTCTCAGCACGTTCGTCGTCATGGCCGTCACCGGCTGGGTCGAACAAAAACTGGAGAAGAAAGGGAAGCCTGATGTGGGGTGAGCTGACAACGACCCCCCTGTTCGGCGCCGGCATCACGGTGTTCGTCTATTTTGTCGCCCAGCTGCTTTATCGCCGGACCCGGAGCATGTTGCTGAACCCGGTCGCCGTCTCCATCGCCGCCATCATCGTCTTCCTGCTGGCGACGCAGACACCTTACGAATCCTATCTGCGGGGCGGCAGGATGATCCTTTTCCTGCTCGGGCCATCGGTCGTCGCCCTGGCATTGCCTCTTTACCGCAAGCGAAAAGAGGTCGGCAGGAACCGCTGGCCGATCCTGGTCGGCATATTTTCCGGCGCGCTTGCTTCCATCGCCAGCGCAAGCGGACTCGCCTGGCTGCTCGGCGGTACGGAGAAGGTTGTCGTCTCGATGGCGCCGAAATCGGTCACGACACCGATCGCCATCGGGATTGTCGAGAAGATCGGCGGTATTCCCGAGCTGACGGCCGCCATCGTCGTCCTCACCGGCTGCATCGGGGCGATCTGCGGCCCCGAGTTCTGCCGCCTGATCGGCATCCGCTCCGCGACGGCCACCGGGCTGGCGGTCGGAACCGCATCCCACGGCATCGGCACGGCGCGGATGCTGGAAGTCGACAAGTTGTCCGGCGCTGTTTCCGGGCTCGCTATCGGCCTGAACGGACTGGTTACGGCGTTTTTGCTGCCGTTGCTGTTCGTACTGTTCCGTTAGGCGTTACCGGCCGGTCCGGACGGCAGCAGGAAAATAAAAAGGCAGGCCCTTTCGGGGCCTGCCTTTCTTGTTCCGGGATGTGATGCGGATCAGCGCTTGGATGCGCGCTTGGATGCCTTGAGCGGGTTGATTTTCTGCTCGATGTTGGCAATCTCGACTTTCTGGTGCGTCGCGAAGTTGCAGAGCCCGCCGAGCCATTTCTTTTCCGGGGCGGGGTACGCCGTGCAGACGGGACCGATCGAACTGTCGACGATGCGTTCGCATCCTTCGCAGGCTTCGACGACATTATGACAGGAATTGCCCTCGAAAACGCAGCCGTTCTTGCTCCAGAAACCGCATTCAAGGCCAGGTTGAACTGTTTGACACTGCATTGGGAATGCCTCCTCGTACGAATGGTTCTTTTGTTTCAGCTCCGAATCACGTATAATCACCGAAATTGTGTCCTTGTGTCAACTGTTATTTTGTCCAGACAACCCTTGCGCCGCCCGGTGCGACGCAATCGCCGGAGACGAAATGAATTCTGCCTCCTGGGAAGAGCGGTGTCGGCGGTGCGGGCGATGCTGCTACGAGAAGATCGAGTATGAAGGACGGGTCTATTACACCGACCAGCCGTGCGACCGCTTCGACCCGGCCACCCGGCTGTGCACGGTCTACGAGGACCGGCTCCGGCTCAAGGCGGAATGCGTCCCCCTGACCCGCGAGATGCTGCAGCATGGCATTCTTCCGTCCGACTGCCCCTATGTTGCCGATATTTCCGGATACAACGCTCCGCAGCTCTGGGACGAGGATGACGGATGAATCTTGTCCTGATCGCCAGCACCTCGTTCGTTCTCGGATTTTCCGGAGCGATGATGCCGGGTCCGCTGTTGACGCTGACCATCGCCGAGACGGTCCGGCGCGGCCCGCTCGCCGGACCGCTGCTGATTCTCGGTCACGCCCTCCTCGAAGGGGTGGTGGTCGTCCTGTTGTTTTTCGGCGCCGCCGAGGTCATCCGCCACCCGACGGTCTTCTCGTTCGTTGCCGTTGCGGGCGGGATGATGATGCTCTGGATGGGGTACGGCATGCTGCGGGGATTGCCCGCCCTCCGACTGAAGTTCGAGGCGGAGGAAAGGGGAGGCCTGCATCCGGTCGTCGCCGGCGCCGTCATCAGCCTGGCCAACCCTTATTTCACCATCTGGTGGGCGACCATCGGACTCAGTTATCTGGTGGTGGCGCACGAGGCGGGGTTCTCCGGCGTTCTGGTCTTTTACCTGTTCCACATCCTCTCCGACCTGGTCTGGTACGGGTTCGTCTCCGGAACGGTGGCTTACGGAAGGCGCTTCCTCTCCGATCGCAGTTATCGGGTCATGGTCGGGGGCTGCGCGCTGTTTATCGTCGGTTTCGGCCTCTATTTCGGCTGGCGCGGTTTTTCAACACTCCTTTCCTGACACAACTCAACTCCCAGCGAGCTGCCGGACACCGTCGGCGATGAACTGGATCGCGAGGGCCGCCAGGATC
>JBFHOZ010000107.1:0-8173 GCA_041592975.1 Desulfuromonadales bacterium | reverse complement strand
CAGGGTCATGTCGTGACGGAGCTTGAGCTTGGCCAGGGTGACGACCCGCACCTCCTCCTTGGTGATCAGCTTCTTCACCGTGGCGAACTGGTCATCCGGGATGCCGAGGGTCGGCACGTAATGGTCGTCGCCGGCCTCGTACTGCTTGACAAGGATCAGGACGTTGAGCGGGTCGGCGACGATATCGAGCAGCCCTTTGACGTCGGTTTCGACGATCCTCTCCTCGTCGCTGCCGAGGTTTTCACAGAGCCAGGCGGCGTAGCCGTCCCGGCCGCGCTCGATCATCTCCGCGGCGATCGCCGCGGGGGTGTTGACCTCGTCGGTCAGTACCGCCGCCTTGTCGTTGGCGACGATCCGGTCGACCGCCCCCTTGATCCCCCGGCCATGGGCGGAGACGAAGATCGTGTCGTCCCAGGGCTCCTTGATCTTGGCGAAGGCGTACTGCACCGAGCTGACATTCGGAATGAACTCGAGCGCCGACGCCGGCAGGTTGCGCAGCAGCAGTCGGCCGATACCGAAAAAGAGCGGATCCCCGGAGGCGAGCACCACCGACTGCCCCTTGTCCTTTTTCAGGTGATCGACAATCTCGCTGAGGTTCTTGCCGACGGGGATCTTTTTCCCGGAAAATTCGGGAAAAAGGTTGAGCTGCCGCTCGCCGCCGATCAGCACGTCGGCCCGGTTGATCAGTTCGAGCGCCCGACTGCCGAACCCTTCCTCTCCTTCGACGCCGGCGCCGATCACGTAAATTGGTTTCATCATTGCTGCCCCTTCCCCTTTCGGATCAATACTCCGCGCTCACCACCCCGTCATAACCGACCAGCAGGATCGTCACCGGCAGCCCGCCGGACCAGTCAGCGAGTCGATCCCGGGCCCGTTCGGCAACCAGCCCTGCCAGCATCCGCGATTCGGGAAAACGCACCAGGACCTCGCGGGCGGTATTCGCACACTCTATCTTTTCCGCTGCCGACGCGTCAAGGCCGGCTTCGCGCCCCCAGACGGCCAGCTGCGACAGGTCCAGCCGCGACGCGTGCACGTGGGTCTGCCGGTGACCGCAGGCGACCTTGAGAAGCTTGGCGAACTGGGCGGCGACGACGACCCGCGGCACCCCCTTGCGGTGACAGGCGTCGAGGGCATGACCGACATGGTCCCCCATCATTACGAACGCCTCCTCCGGCAGGTCGAGTCGCGCCTGGGCACCCTGCTCGCTGGTCCTCCCGGTGCACAAGACGACGCGGTCGCTGCCTGCGGCCAGGGCGACGTCGATGGCGACGTCGATGGTGTCAGTCCAGGCCTGGTGCGAGACCGGCCGGACAATTCCGGTGGTGCCGAGGATCGACAGGCCGCCGACGATTCCGAGCCGTTCGTTGAGGGTCCGCTTCGCGCGCTCCTCGCCGTCCGGAATCGAGACGGTGACGACAACTGCTCCGTCCGCAAAGACGGTGCGAACCGCCGCTTCGATCATCCGCCGCGGCACCGGATTGATCGCCGGCTCGCCGACGGCGACCGGCAGCCCCGGCTTGGTGACCGTGCCGACGCCGACGCCATTTGTTATTACGATTCCGGCCGCGCCGGAAAACGCAACCGTCGCATGAACCTCGACACCGTCGGTGACATCCGGGTCGTCGCCGGCATCCTTGACGACGTAACAGCTCGCCTGGTTAGCGGAGAACTCCTGCCCCTGCAAAGGGAAACGGGCCGACACCCCGGCCGGCAGCTCCAGCACCACCGCGTCGAGGAGTTGCTGTTCCTTCAGCATCCGCGCCGCTCCGAGGGCGGCGGCGGCGGCACAGGCGCCGGTGGTGTAACCGGTGCGAAGTTGCTTCCTCCCCGCCGACATCAGACGCGCTGCTTGACATCTTCAACGGTGAGCAAACGGAGTATTTCCCGACGTGCTTCACCGACGGTCAAGGGGATATGATGCAACTTGACGTTGTCCCGGGTCTTCAGGATGTGCATCAGCTCGGCGATCAGCGGCAGATGCAGCTTGGCCTTCTCCAGCGCCTCGGCGTCGCCGAACACCTCGTCCGGGGTGCCGAAGCGCAGCACCTGGCCGCGCGACAGGATGGCGATCTTGCTCATGAACAGCGGCACCAGGTCGACGACGTGAGTCGCCATGATCATGGTGATCCCCTTGTCCCGGTTGAGGTCTTCGAGCAGGTGCATCAGCGAGTGCACCCCCATCGGGTCGAGACCGGCGGTCGGCTCGTCGAGGATGATGATCTCCGGTTCCATCGCCAAAATGCCGGCGATGCAGATCCGCTTCTTCTGGCCGTGCGACAGGGCATGCACCGCCTTGCGGGCGAAGTCCTGCATGTTGACCATGTGCAGCGCCTGATGCACCCGCTCCTTGATCTCGTCCGGCGTCAGCCCCATGTTGGCCGGACCGAAGGCGACATCCTCCTCGACGGTCGAGGCGAAGAGCTGGTCGTCCGGATCCTGGAAGACGATCCCGATCTTGCTGAAGACCTCCTGGTCCTCGACGTCGCCGAGGGGCTGCCCCTGAAAAAGGACCCGTCCGAGGGAGGGTTTGAAGAGCCCGTTCAGGTGGCGGATCAGGGTCGACTTGCCGCTGCCGTTCGAGCCGAGCATGGCGACGAACTCCCCCTTGCCGATCTCGAGGTCGATGCCGTTCAGGGCCGGGGTGCCGTCCTCGTAGGTGTAGTGCAGGTCTTCAATCTTCAGCATCATCGGTTCCCTTATCGCAAAGCCCAGAGCAGGGACAGCGTGGCGGTGGCCAGAAGCAGGACCCCCCAGTCGTGCCCCTTCAGGTGCGAAGGCACCACGGCGGTCAGTACGCCGCGATAGCCGCGGCAGCGCATGGCGGCGAAGCTCCGCTCGGCCCGGTCGTAGGAGCGGAGGACCATCATGCCGCCGAGGGTCGCGGAAGAGCGGAGCGTGTTCTTCAGGTTGACATAGCCGAGCCGCGATTTCTGGGCGTTCCTGATCCGCGCCGCCTCCTCGAACATCAGGAAGACGTAGCGGTACATGATCAGGGCCAGCTCGACCAGCACTGCCGGGCAGCGGAAGAAATGCGCCGCCCGCATCAGCTCGGTCAGCGGCGTCGTCAGCGAGAAGAAGAGGAGCACCGACATGCCGCCGACAATGCGGCAGCCGAGCTCGATCCCGCGAAATAGCGCCCCGGCGTGAAGCGGGAGCTCCCCCCCGAGAAGGGGGATCGTCCCGATCAGCTCCCCCTCCGGATACCAGAACAGCTGGGTCAGAAAAGCGGTCGCCGCCAGCATGCACGGAACCGCCATCCGCCGCAGGTACGACCGCAGCCTCACGCCGGAAGCGACGATCGCCAGCAGCGAAAGCCCGGCCAGGGCAAGGGGGAAGCGGACACCCCCCGCCGCCAGGTTGAGGATCAGGGCGGCGATCATGACGACCAGCTTGACCCGGCCGTCAAGGGCGACCATCAGGCGGCGGCGCTCCCCCTGCACGTCGGTGAACTGGTGAACGCCCCCCATCTAGCCGTCACCTTCTCCACCCGGCCTGCCGGCGACGAAGACCTTGTGCCAGTGGTAGCCCATGACGAAGCCGCCGATGGCGCCGGCCAGGGCGAAGAGGAAGAGGAGCATGTCCCCCTCGACATTGAACGGCGGATCGGCCGCTTCGCGCCCCTTGTCGGTGGCGTATTTCTCGATGACCGCTTCGTCGATGCCGGCCCACTTCTCCTTCTTCTCCTCGGCCGTACAGACGCCGCTCGCCAGGAGCAGCATCAGCAGCAACAGGACAATCCGTTTCATGATTTCTCCTCGGGCGGGATGATCTTCATCCGCCGCAGGATATCGGGGCGGTTCTTGCGGATATAGACCAGGATGCCGCCGGTGATGACCCCCTCGATCAGCATCAGCACCATCACGTACGGCGCCAGGATGGCGAAAATGGTCGCGACCTCGGCGAGGAAACTGCCGCTGCCGTGCAGGCCCGACGCCAGGCCGATGGAGGTGCCGAGGTAGGTGAACAGGTCGGCGAAGGCCCCGGCGAGAAATCCGGCCCAGAAGAGGTTGATGCGCAGCCGGCGCGCGACCAGGAAGGCGCCGAGGCCGGCGAAGGAGCCGAGCACTCCCATCGAGAAGGTGTTGGCGCCGAGGGTTGTCAGTCCGCCGTGGGCCAGGAACAGCCCCTGCAGCAGCAGCGAGACGAATGCCGTCACCACGCTCGGCAGCGGCCCCAGGAGGATGGCGCTGAAGCCGGTACCGGCCGGGTGGGCGGTGGCGCCGACTCCGGGGATCGGGATCGGCAGGCAGCTGAAGACGAACACCGCCGCTCCGAAGATACCGACCATCGGCATGTAGGTCGGCGAAAGTTTTTTCCGTCGGGTCATCTGCCATACGCCGGCGGCGACGAACGGCAGGGAGACCACGAACCAGAAGGCGGCCACCTTCCACGGCAGAAGCCCTTCGGTGATGTGCATTGCCAGGGCCGGCTCAACCGTGGCAACAAGCAGCAGTGCGAGCAGAACGAGCGTGCGCAAGGTTATTCTCCTTTATCCGTCTCTCCCTGGCCATTGTCCCGCGCCAGGATCAGCAGCGCGTTGCCGATCGCCGCGGCGACCGCCGACCCCCCCTTGCGTCCGCGACAGGTGATCTGCGGCAGGCCGGATGCGACCAGCGCCTCTTTCGACTCGGCCGCTCCGACGAAACCGACCGGCGCGCCAACGACCAGCGCCGGGTCGGCCTTTCCGTCCCGCCAGAGCTGCAGCAACTCGTAAAGCGCCGTCGGGGCGTTGCCGATCAGGAATATCCTCGCTCCCGAGGCAACCCCCTTGCGCAGGGCGACGATCGACCTGGTCACCCCTTCCGCCTTCGCCCGGGCGGCGACATCTTCGTCGGCGACATGGCAGGCGATGGTGCAGCCGGATTCGGCCAAACGGGATTTGTTGACCCCCGACAGCACCATGTTGGTGTCGCAGTAGATACCGCACCCCGCTTCGATCGCCTGCAATGCCGCGGCGACAGCGCCGGCGGAGATCAGGGTGTTCATGACGAAGTCGTAGTCGGCCGTGGTGTGCACGATGCGCCGGACGATCGACCATTCGTCGGCGCCGAAACGGTGGCTGCCGACTTCGGCATCGATGATCGCGAAGCTTTTCGCCTCGATCGCCAGCGGATCGCGAACAATGTCGGTCATTTTCGCCCCTGTCCCCACCCGGCCGCCGCCAGCGATGCGCGCACCCGCTCGCAGACGATCTCACCCAGCTTGCGATGGACCCCGAGTGGCGCCCCCATGATCATCTCCAGCTCCGGGTAGCGCTCCTTCGCCCGGGCCATCTCCTCCGGCAGGTCCTCGAGGACATGGGCGCCGGCAAAGAGGAAATAGGGGTAGAGCAGGATTCTTCCGGCGCCCTGTTCGACGCAACGATCGATGCCGGCCTGGATATCCGGGGCGTGCAGTTCACGGAACGAGACTTCGACGATTTCGAAGCCCCCGTCGTGACGGACCTGATCGGCGATCACCCGCAGGGCGTCGTTCGCTTCGGGCACGCGGGAGCCGTGCCCCATCAACAGAATTGCTGTTTTCTTCTCGGTCATGTCCATATCCTAGATCTTATCGCCTTTGAGGTCGGCGGCAAACAGCCGGGCTGCGCCGCGCGAGGCGCAGAAATCGCCGCACATGGTGCAGGTGCTTTCGTCTTCCGGTGTCCGGCTCTCGCGGATCGCCCGGGCGTCCTCGGGGTAGAGGCAGAGATCAAACTGCGTCTCCCAGTCGAGATCGCGACGCGCCTTGCTCATCGCCTTGTCCCGCTCGCGCCCCTTCTCCGGGTACTTGTTCATGTCGCCGATGTAGGCGGCGACCCTGGCCGCCTTGACCCCGTCGACGACGTCCTGTTCGTTCGGCAGGGCGAGGTGCTCGGCCGGGGTGATGTAGCAGATCAGGTCGGCGCCGAAGCGGCTCGACTGGGCCGAACCGATGGCGGCGGAGATATGATCGTAGCCCGGCACCGAATCGCTCGAAATCGGCCCGAGCATGTAGTAGGGCGCCTCGTTGCTCATCCGCTTCTGCAGGCGGATGTTGGTTTCGATCTCGTCGAGCGGCATATGCCCCGGACCCTCGACCAGCATCTGGCAGCCCATCTCCTGGCCGAGCTCGGCCAGCTCGCAGTTGATCAGCAGCTCCTGAACCATCGCCCGGTCGTGCGAATCGTGGATCGCCCCGGCGCGCAGGCCGTTGCCGAGAGAGAGGACGGTATCGGTCTTCTTGAGGATGTCGACCACCCGGTCGAACTTCTCGTAGAGCGGGTTCTCGCGGTTGTTGGCGAGCATCCAGGAGACCATGCTGACGCCCCCCTTGCTGACCAGGCCGCCGTAGCGGTACCCCTGCTTTTTGAGGCGTTCGATGGTGTAGAGGTTGATGCCGCAGTGCACCGCCATGAACGCCATTCCCTCCTCGCACTGCTGCGCGATCAGGTCGAAGAGCATCTCCTCGTCGAGCCTGTTCGGGTCGCCGTACTTGCGCGCCGCCTCGCAGAAGGCCTGGTAGAGCGGCACGTTGCCGACCGGCAGGTCGACGGCGGCGATCACCTCGCGCCGCACCCGGTCGAGGTCGCCGCCGACCGAGAGCTCCATCAGGGTGTCGGCCCCGGCGGCCTGAGCCGCCTTCGCCTTGCGGACTTCGGCGTCGTAATCGACAATATCGCTCGAGGTACCGATCGAGGCGTTGACCTTGGTCCGCATGTTCTTGCCGATGGCGACCGCCTTCGGCCTGCGGTTGTGGTTCCAGGGAATGACGATCTTCCCCTCGGCGACCAGTTGCCGGACCATGTCGGGGCTGACCCCTTCATCCCTGGCGACCGCCGCCATCTGCGTCGAGACGACCCCCTGTCGTGCCAGTTCAATCTGTGTTGCCATTGACGTCAATTCCTTCACTGTTTATTTCGACAGGCAGCGACAAAATGGTCCGCCACCCGAGGATGACTGCCGAAATGGAGATGGATATACGAGCCGAGCACCGAACCGGTCGCAAATCCCTCGGCAAACCGTTCGCGGCCGTTACCGGCGGTGACGCCGTAGACCCGCTCGACAGTGTCCGGCATCTGCATCTCGGAGTAGTGAAACTCATGCCCGCGAACAACCGTTCCTGCCGGACCGAGCAGGCTGTCGGCCTGCAGGGTCACCTCGCGATAACCGAGAGCTTTGCGCCGGGCGAGCATTTGTGCCGTCGCCGGAAAGAGACCGACAACCCGCTGTGCCCCGATTGCCTCGGCCAGGTAAACCAGCCCGCCGCACTCGGCATAAATCGGACGACCGGACGCCGCCAGCTGGCGAATGCCTTCGAGCATCCCCGCGTTCGCTGCCAGACGCCCGGCATAAACTTCCGGATAGCCGCCACCGAAATAGAGGCCGTCAAGGCCGGCCGGCAACGCGGCATCGTTCAACGGCGAAAATTCAACCAGCTCGGCACCGGCAGCCTGCAGCAGTTCGAGGTTGTCCGGATAGTAAAAACAGAAGGCCCGGTCGCGGGCGATGCCGATGCGGACATCCGCGGCAGTCCCTTTTTCCTCCCGGTATTTCCGTCTTGCCCCCTCGCCGGTCGGCAACGCATCGACATCGATCGCAGATTCAATGACAGCTGCAAGCCTCTGCAGAAAGTCGCTGTCCAACACGCCCTCTTCGGCCGTCATCAGGCCGAGATGCCGTTCCGGCAGGGCGATTTCGGACTCACGCCGGATGCAGCCGAGCACCGGCGCAAGGCCTGCAACCGAGGCGCAGGCCTGGCGAAGCAGTTCCTCGTGGCGATCGCTGCCGACCCGGTTGAAGATGACCCCGGCGAACTCGAGCGCCGGATCGAAGTCGACGAATCCGGCGACCAGGGCCGCGGCGCTACGCGCCTGGGAGCGGGCGTCGACGACGAGGAGGATGCGTCCGTTCAGCCATCTGGCGATTTCGGCAGTGCTGCCGACATCGCTGTCACCCGAGGCGCCGTCGTACAGCCCCATGACGCCTTCGATGACCGCAACATCGGCACCGGCGCACCCCCGCTGAAATGACGAGCGGACGCCCTGCTCACCGCACATCCAGCCGTCGAGGTTGCGCGAGGGGCGCCCGCAGGCGACGGCATGCAGGCCGGGGTCGATATAGTCGGGGCCGACCTTGAACGGCGCCACCGCAACTCCCCGTTTCCTCAACGCAGCCATCAACCCGAGGGTGACGGTCGTCTTGCCGCTGCCGCT
>JBFHOZ010000106.1:0-8232 GCA_041592975.1 Desulfuromonadales bacterium | reverse complement strand
GCAAAGGCGCAAAGACGCAAGGAAAAGCAAAAACGAAAAAAACGATATTTTGTTATAGACAAAATCTGAAACAATTTCGCTATTGCCATGAGTTATATTGTTGCCTTCCATTGCGCCTTCGCGTTCTTTGCGTCTTTGCGTTCAAGATGTTTTCAACCTGTTGCCTCCTTGTTGTCCTGGAGGCAACAGATCTTGAATCAGTTTATCCGAACCCCGAACTCGCCTCGAAGATCGGCAGCAGGATGGCGAAGACGATAAAAGCGACGGCTCCACCCATAACGAGGATCATGATCGGTTGCAACAAAGCGAGCAGGCTGCCGATGGTCAGCTCCGCCTGCTGTTCGTAGCTCGCCGCCGCCCTGAGCAGCATGGCGTCGAGATGACCGCTTTTCTCACCGACCGCCGCCAGCCGGGTCAGCAGCGGCGGGAACAGGCCGCTGCGCCGCAGCGTCTCGGCCAGGCTCTCCCCTTCGCGCACGGCGACGGCGGTCCGGTCGATCGCCTCCTGCAGCACCCGGTTTCCGAGCAGGCCGCGGGAGATCTCCAGCGCCTTCGGCAGCGGAACCCCGGCGCGGATCAGGGTGCCGAGGGTGCGGGCGAAGCGGGCCGCGGCCAGCTCCAGGGAGAGCCTGCCGAACAGCGGCAGGCGCAGCCGGAACCGGTCGTAGCGGAGCCGGCCGGCCGGGGTGCGCAGGTAGCGGCTCCAGGCGACCGCCGCCGCGCCGCCCGCCAGCAGGAGCAGCCACCACCACTGCGCCAGCAGATCGCTGGTGCCGATCAGCAAAGCGGTCGGCCAGGGGAGGGCGCGGTCCATGTCCTCGAGCATCCGTGTCACTTTCGGCAAGACGAAGGCGATCAGCAGAAACAGCACGGCCACGCCGATGGCCGCCATCAGGACCGGATAAATCATCGCTGCCAGGATGCGGGCGGCGATGCGGGCGGCGTCCTCGTAGTAGTCGGCCAGCTGTTCGAGCACCTTGTCGAGGTTGCCGCCGCTCTCGCCGACGGCGACCATGTTGGTGAAAAGTTCGGGAAAGATTTTTCCTTGGGACGCCAGGGCGGCATGCAGCTCGGACCCCTGGATGACCATGTCGCGCACCCGCTCGGTGGCCCGCTGCAGCTGCGGGTTCTCCTGCTGCTCGCCGACCGTCGCCAGGGCCTCGTCGAGGGGGATGCCGGCGCCGACCAGGGTCGCCAGCTGGCGCGTGGTCGTCGCCAGGTCCATGGAGGAAACCCGGCGCGCAAACAGCCGGGCGCGCCGCTGCGTCGCCGCCGGGGTCTGCTCGGAGACCTCGGTCGGATAGATGCCGCGCTCGCGCAACTGGCCGAGGGCGCTGCTGCGGCCGCTCGCCTCGAGCGTGCCGCTTTTGCGGGCGCCGGCCGCGTCGAAGCCGATGTAGGAGAAAATCGGCATCTCAGGTCTCCTCCTGGGTCACCCGCAGCACCTCCTCGAGAGTCGTCTGTCCGGCGAGGACGCGGCCGATGCCGAAGTCGCGCAGCGGCATCATCCCCTGCCTGACGGCGACCTTGCGGATGGCGGCGGCATCGCTTCGGGCCTGCAGTTTTTCGCGGATGGCGTCGGTCATGGTCAGCAGCTCGAAAATGCCGACGCGGCCGCGATAGCCGCTGCCGTGGCACTTCGGGCACCCTTTCCCCCGCTTGAGGACGGCATCTTCGGGGATCAGTCCGGTCAGGCCGGCGTCCCGGACCACCCCCGGGTCGGGTCGGTAGTCCTCGGCGCAGCCGGGACAGACCTTGCGGACCAGCCGCTGGGCGAGGATGCCGACGATCGACGAGGCGGCGAGGAACGGCTCGACCCCCATCTCGACCAGCCGGGTCAGCGCCGAGGCGGCGTCGTTGGTGTGCAGGGTGGAGAAGACCATGTGTCCGGTCAGGGCCGACTGCACGGCGATGGCGGCGGTCTCGCCGTCGCGGATCTCGCCGACCATGATGATGTCGGGATCCTGGCGCAGGGTCGAGCGGAGTCCGGCGGCGAAGGTCAGGTTGATGCGCGGGTTGACCTGGATCTGGCCGACGCCCGGCAGGCGGTACTCGACCGGGTCCTCGACGGTGATGATGTTTTTCTCCCGGTCGTTCAGGCGCATCAGCCCGGCGTAGAGGGTGGTCGTCTTGCCCGAGCCGGTCGGGCCGGTGACGAGGAAGATGCCGTGGCTCTTGCCGATCATCCCCTCGACCGTTTTCAGCGTCGCGTCGGCCAGGCCGAGCTCCTCGAGGGAGAGCAAATCGTCGGAGCGGTCGAGCAGGCGGAGGACCACCCGCTCGCCGAGGTCGGTCGGGAGCACCGAGACGCGGATGTCGATCTTCCGGCCGGCGATCTGGACGTCGAAGCGGCCGTCCTGCGGCAGGCGCTTTTCGGCGATGTCGAGATGGGCCATGATCTTGATGCGCGAGACGATCGCCGGGTGCGCCTTCAGCGGCGGCTGCAGCATCTCGTGCAGGATGCCGTCGATGCGGTAGCGCACGAACAGGGCCGCTTCCGCCGGTTCGATGTGGATGTCGCTGGCGCGCTGCTTGTATGCCTGGGTCAACAGGCTGTTGACGAAGCGGATGATCGGCGCCTCGTCGCTGGCGTCGATCAGGTCTTCCGGCTCCAGCCTGACGCCGTTCTCCTCGCCGCTGCCGATGTCGACCATGACCTCGTCGGCCTGCGCCGAATGTTTTTCGTAATGGCGGTTGATCGCCTGGCGGAGCTCCGCCTCGGTCGTCACCGCGAGCTCGACCGGGGCATCGAAGAGGGCACCAAGATCGTTGACGGCGTCATGAGCGGCAGGGTCGGCGACGGCCAGCTGCAGGGACGCACCGGTTCGCTGCAGGGGGAAGACCAGGTTCTCGCGGACGTAGCCGATCGGCAGCCTCTGCAGCAGCTCGTCGCTGCCGCCGTCGTCGGGGATCCTCTCGAGGTAGGGGAGGTCGTGCTGTCGGGCGAGGGCCCGGGCGATGACGCTCTCCGGCAGACCGAACTTGCGGCAGAGGATGCGGCCGAGCCGCTCCGGCTTCGACGTCTGCAGCGCCAGGGCGCCGTCGATCATCTCGGCGGCCGCGTCGAACTCTTCGCGCAGTATCTCTCCCAGCAGTCTCCAGGTCATGTCCGGGTCAGTTCCCCTCTCCCGCTTCGGCGGCCCCGTCGCCGCTGACGTTCTTCTCGATCGACCGGATCGGCTGATCGAAATCGATCTTCCGGGTCCGGTAGCGCTCCATCGCCTCGCGCGACTTGTTGGTCAGCCGCTCGAGGTCCTCGGCCGAGCGGATGATGTGCGGAGTGATGAAGACCAGCAGGTTGGTCTTCCGCTCGGTCACGTCCTTGCGCTTGAACAGCCAGCCGAGGATCGGGATGTCGCCGAGCAGCGGCACCTTGGTGATGGTGTCCTGGAAGTTGGTGCTGATCAGGCCGCCGAGGGCGATGGTGCGCCCGTTTTCGGCGATGACGGTATTGCGGAGGAGGCGCTTGGTCAGGGTCGGGCCCACCTGGTCGACATCGCCGACGCTGGTCGAGGCGACGTCGGTCACCTCTTGGTAAATGTTGAGCCGGACCTCGTCCCCCTCGGTCACCTGCGGCGTGAAGCGCAGGGTCAGGGCGGCGTCCTGACGTTCGATCGAAACGCTCTGGGCGAGCCCGGTTGTCGACGCGCCGGTGTCGGTGAGCCGCTCGGTGATGATCGGGATGTTCGAGCCGATGACGATTTCGGCCTCCTCGTTGTCCGAGGTCAGCAGGCGGGGGGCGGCGAGGATGTTGATGTCGCCGTCGGTCTGCGACAGGTCGAGGAGCACCGACAGGGCCGGAACGGTGACGGAGGTTCCGTCGGGCAGCTCGACGGTGGTCGGGTTGAAGAAGCCGCCGGTCATCAGGCCGTTGACCGCCTTGCCGAGCACCGTCGGGAGGTCGTTGAGATCGGTGTTCGGCAGGAAATCGGTGTTGTTGACCGACCCCTTGTTGATGTTGCTGCCGCCGATGATGAGTCCGTCGTCGGTCGTGCCGGCGCCGACCAGGGAGAGCCCGAGGTTCTTGGTCGCGTCGAGGGAGAGCTCCATGATCAGCGCCTCGACGAAAACCTGCTTGCGCTTGATGTCGAGCTTCTTGACGATCCCCTTGATGATCTCGTACTCCTCCGGCTTGGCGTTGATGATCAGGGCGTTGGTCGGCTTGTCGGCGGTGATGGTGACCTGCTTGAGGGTGACCGGCTGCTGCGTCTTCTGCGCCGTGCGGTCCTCCCGGGCCTTCTGGCTGATGCCGGTGAGGATTTCGTTGAGGGTGGCGGCCAGCGTCGTCGCGTCGGCGTTCTCGAGGTAGTAGACGTTGATGTAGCTGCGGTCGTCCGGCGGCGACTGGTCGAGGCGGGCGACCAGGCTGCGGATGGTCTGCAGCTCCCCCTGGGCGGCGATGACGATCAGCGAATTGGTGCGCGGGTAGGGGATGACCCGGGTCGTCTCGACGTCATTCGGCGTCGCCGCCTTCTTCCCCCGGGTCTGGACGCTGAAGCTGCCGGAGCGGCTGAGCAGCTGGGTGATGATCTCCGCCATCTCCTCGGCGCCGGCGTACTGCAGCGGCACGATCTCGATCTGCTCGAGGGTGGTCGGCACGTCGAGCTGGCGGATGATCTGCACCAGGCGCTCGATGTTGGCGGCGTTGTCGGTGATGATCAGGGTGTTCGAAGGCCCGTAGGCGGCGACATGACTGGTCTTCGGGACCAGCTCCCTGAGGACCGAGTTGGCCAGGTCATTGGCATCGACATACTTCATCCGGATGAGCTGGGTGACGTACTGTTCGCCGGAGGGGACCCTGACGCCGGAAGGGAGGTTGCTCTCCTTGGCCAGGCGGATCGGCACGATCTTGTTGGTGCGTCCCGACGGGACGATGGTGAATCCCTTGACGCTGAGGACCGAGAGAAACGCCTCGTAGGCCTCGTCCGGTGACATCCGGTCAGGAGAGATGATGCTGACCTTCCCCTTGACGGTGTCGTCGTAGATGAAGTTCTTGCCGGTCATCTCACTGATTGTCTGGATCAGGTCGGTCAGCTCGACGTCGCGGAAGTCGATGGCGATCCCCGCGTCCTTCTTCTCGGCGGCCAGGGCTGCTCCCCCCGGCCAGGCGGTCAGCAGGAGCAGCAGCAATAGGGATATCCGGAGAGCGCGGGAAGTCATGATCAGCCTCCTAGTTCACTTCGTAATTGAAAGTCAGGTTCGCTTCGCCCCGCCTGAGATCGACGGTCAGCTGCTTCGCCTCGCGCAGCTGCTGGAAGATCTGCAGCGCCTTCTCCGGCGAATTGAGTTCGACGCCGTTGACCCGGGTGACGGTGTCGCCGCGGCGGATGCCGAGCTGGGCGAGCAGCGACCTCGGGCGGACCATGCGGACGACGAACCCCTCGGTCCGGCCGTCGACGATGTTCGGCTCCATGTGGGCCGACTTGAGCAGCTCGTTCAGGTTGCTGCGGGCCTTTTCGACCTCGTCCCGCGAGACCAGCCAGCGGTTGTCGCCGAGGTTGCGGATCCCCCCTTCCTCGTTGGCCTCGTCACCGGACGGAGAGGACGCCACCGTCGGCTTGACGATCTCCAGTTTTTCCCGGCTGCCGTCCGGTCGGGCGATGACGACCGCGTTGCGTTCGACGGAGCTGAGTTCTCCCCCCCCGGGGACGCCGGCCCCCAGGCGGTAGATCGATACCTTGCCGCCCGACTCGATCAGCGCCAGGGGGGTGTCGCCGCCGTCGACCGTGCCGAGCAGCTTGAGACTGCCGCCGGCGGATGCCCTGACCGGCTCGGGCCGTTCCGGGGCGACCGGCTCCTGCTCCCGACCGCGAGCGGCGGGGTCGAAGATGTTCCGGTTCAGGATCAGGGCGGTGTCGACATCCTTCTGCTGCGGCGCGCCGGCGGCAGCGACGCGACCGGCGGCGGCCGTGCTTTCCGGCGGCGGTTTCAGCAGGTAGCCGGCCAGCTGCGCGGCGAAAAAACCGGTCGCCAGACCGCAGGTGCAGACCGAAACCAGCAGGAATGTTTTCACTTGTTTCGGATGAATGACCAGCATCGCGTTTCCCGATGAGCGTGAACCATTAATATTATTCTCATTATAACGAAAAAGCAAGGAAATCAAAGAGGTTAGGAGGGGAGAAAGAAAGAGGTGAGGTCTGGGGCCGGCGGCAGGATTCGAAGAAAAGTATGTGACCTCAAGGAGACGCCTTCACGTTGTCCTTTAACCTTTCACCTTTTTCCTCAATGTGAAATAATCCCGCCTATCACTTTTTCGGAGCTGCATTCATGAGCAATTCGTCCGACAGGGTCTATCTCATCGACGGGTCCTCCTACATCTATCGCGCCTATTATGCCGTCCGCCATCTCAGCAACAGCCGGGGGGAGCCGACCAACGCCGTCTTCGGTTTCGCCAACATGCTCCTGAAGATCATCCGCGACGACAAGCCGGAGCACCTGGCGGTGATATTCGATTCGAAGGCGCCGACCTTCCGCAAGGAGCTCTACCCGGAATACAAGGCCAACCGGGCGGCGATGCCGGACGACCTGGTGCCGCAGATTCCGCTGATCAAGGAGCTGGTCAGGGGATTCAGGATCCCCTGCATCGAAAAGGAGGGGTTCGAGGCCGACGACATCATCGCCACCCTGGCGAAGCGATTCGCGGCGCACGACTACGACGTCGTCGTCGTCACCGGCGACAAGGACATGATGCAGATCGTCTCCGACCGGGTCCGCCTCTACGACACGATGAAGGATAAGATCTCCGGGCCGAAAGAGGTCGCCGAGCGCTTCGGCGGCACGCCCGACAAGGTGATCGAGGTGCAGGCGCTGGCCGGCGACAGCTCCGACAACATCCCGGGGGTTCCCGGCATCGGCGAGAAGACGGCGGTCGCCCTGATCCGCGAGTTCGGCTCGGTCGAGAATCTTCTCGCCAACCTCGACCAGCTGAAAGGCAAGCGCAAGGAGAACCTCGAAACCTTCGCCGACCAGGCGCTGCTCTCGAAGAAGCTGGTCACCCTGGTCGACGACGTGCCGCTCGAGGGGGAGGAGGATTACACCGTCAGCGAACCGGACAGGGAGGCGCTCTCCGAGCTGTTCAAGCGCCTCGAGTTCCACAAGCTGCTGCAGGAATTCAACGCCACCGAGCAGGCGAGCGGCGAGAACTACCATTGCGTCCTGACGGAGGAGGCGTTCGAGGCACTGCTGGCGGTGCTCGAAGCGGCCGGACGCTTCGCCTTCGATACCGAGACCACCAGCCTGACCGCCACCGAGGCCGACCTGGTCGGCCTCTCCTTTGCTGTCGAGCCGGGGGAGGCCTGGTACCTCCCGGTCGGACACCGCTATCTCGGCGCCCCGGACCAGCTCGACCGGCAGGTGGTCGTCGAACGCCTGAAGCCGCTGCTCGAGGATCCCGACAAGGCCAAGATCGGCCAGAACGTCAAGTACGATGCCCTGGTGCTGCGCCGCGCCGGCATCGCGGTGCGGGGGGTGGCCTGCGACACCATGCTCGCCTCCTACCTCGCCAACCCGGCCGCCAAGTCGCACGGCATGGACGCCCTGGCCGCCGACCTGCTCGATTATCGGACCATCCCCTACAGCGACGTCGCCGGCAGCGGCAAGAAGCAGATACTCTTCTCCGAGGTCGAGATCGACAAGGCGACCGTCTACGCCGCCGAGGACGCCGACATCACCCTGCGGCTGGCCGAAAAGCTCGAGCCGATGCTGGTGGCCGAAGAGCAGGAGAAACTGTTCCATGAGGTCGAGATGCCGCTGATGGAGATCCTCACCGACATGGAGTGGACCGGCGTGCGCGTTGATTCCGGATTCCTCGGCCAGCTGTCAGGCGAGCTGGAGGTGAAACTGGCGAAGCTGGAGGAGGAGATCCACGGGCTGGCCGGGGTCAACTTCAACATCGGCTCCCCCAAGCAGCTCGGCGAGGTGCTGTTCGAGCATCTGAAACTGCCGCGCGGCAAGAAGACCAAGACCGGCTGGTCGACCAACGTCGAGGTGCTGTCGAACCTGGCCGCCGAGCACGAAATCGCCGCCCGGCTGCTCGACTACCGTTCGGTCGCGAAGCTGAAGAGCACCTACACCGACGCCCTGCCGAAGATGGTCAATCGGGAGACCGGGCGCATCCACACCTCGTTCAACCAGGCGGTCACCGCCACCGGACGGCTCTCGTCGAGCGACCCGAACCTGCAGAACATCCCGATCCGGACGGACCTCGGACGGGAGATCCGGAAAGGATTCGTC
>JBFHOZ010000105.1:0-8344 GCA_041592975.1 Desulfuromonadales bacterium | reverse complement strand
TTTTTTGCAGCAGTGCGCGGATGCCGGCGCCGGAGTCCTCGATCCGCACCTTTTCGGTCCGCCAGAGGTCGGCAATCCGCTCGAGCAGGGTTATGAGCCCGGACATTCCATGGCGATCGTCTTTGGGAATGTAGGTCGCGGCAAAGAAGGGGAGCAGGTCGGGCGTCAGCAGTACGTTCAGGGGCCAGCCGCCGCTGCCGGTCATGGCCTGACAGGCCTGCATGTAGGTGGCGTCGATGTCGGGGCGCTCCTCGCGATCGACCTTGATCGGCACGTAATGACGATTGAGAACCGCGGCCACGCCCGGGTCGGCAAACGACTCTCCGGCCATGACGTGGCACCAGTGGCAGGTCGAGTAGCCGACGGACAGGAAAATCGGCATGTCCTTCGTCCTGGCCAGGGCCAGCGCCTCGTCGCCCCAGGGAAACCAGTCGACCGGGTTGGTAGCGTGCTGCAGCAGGTAAGGGCTTTTTTCGAAGACCAGGCGGTTGAAGTCGGGGCCGCCGTCAGCAGGGAGTCGGCGGAGGTCGATGCGGGATAGATCCTCAAGGGAGAAGTGGCTGTCGCGGCTCATAGGCTGTACCTCGCCTCAAGCGTATCGCATGGAGGCGAAGTCACAAGCAGCCCGAAGCGCAAATTCCAGCTGCAGACATAAAAAGACCCCGTACACGGAGGGGGGGTGCGTACGGGGCCA
Source organism: Desulfuromonadales bacterium (assembly GCA_041592975.1). Taxonomy (GTDB): domain Bacteria; phylum Desulfobacterota; class Desulfuromonadia; order Desulfuromonadales; family UBA2294; genus BM707. The sequence continues at coordinate 7,650 of JBFHOZ010000105.1, read as the reverse complement.
AAAACTTTGGGCTGTTTCCAGGCCAAAGCTCGAATGAATCATAATATATGTGCCGGCAGAAATGCAAGGGGAAAAAATTGCGATAAAGCAAAAAAAACGGGCCAGGTGCAGATGGTTGGACAAAAAAAGGGGCTTCCTGCGAAGCCCCTTTTATCCCGCGAACGAGCGTTCTTACTTGACGTGGCAGTCCTTGCACTTGGTCGGGCCGTTGCTGTCCTTGTGGCAGTCCTTGCAGAGCTTGTGGGCTGCGTCCTTGAACTTCGGAGCCTTGGCGCCGTCGTGGCAGGAGCGGCAGGCACCCTTGTCCACGCCGGCGTGATGGCAGGTGGCGCAGTCGGCAACCCGCTTCTGGTGTTCGGCGTGCTTGAAGGTGACGGTGCCGGGCTTTGCATCGATCTTGATTTCAGCCGGGCCGTTGTTGGCGACGACATTGGCGGCGATGCCGACAAAGGCGACCATGATCAGGACAGAAATAATCTTTTTCATCTTCTCTTCCTCCTCTTGATGGCTGGTTGACTGCTCGGGCGCGATCCGCAGATCGAACCTTCCCCATACTGTTGCGGCAAATTTACTTGAGACAAGGCAAGTTGTCATCAGACATATGTCTACCTATGACCCGATGTCGACATGAATTCATGTGATTTCAGTAGTTTATTCTTATAATGTCGGGCTAGTGTGCCGTTGAATGTCTACCCGATATTTTCTGTTTGCACTGAATTCGGCTCTCTGATAGATTTTTCGATACGGGGAGAGTGCCATGACCGATGAACATCTGACGCCAAAAGTCTGCATTGATGGCAATGCCATACGCCGGATCCGCGAGCGGAACAGGCTGACCCAGCTCTACATCGCCAAGGTGGTGGGGGTCACGACCGATACCGTTTCGCGATGGGAGAACAACCGTTATCCGTCAATCCGGCGGGACAACGCGCTGCTGCTTGCCGAGGCGCTGGAGGTTGACCTTGCCGAGATCCTGCTCGATGGAGTCGAAACGGCTGCTGCGTCCGATGCCGGCACCCCGTCGAGGCGGCTGATGAAGGCAGTCTTTCCGATCATCGTCGTCATCGGCCTTGCCCTTTTCGTCTATCTCTACTTCATGCGTCAGCATCCGACGCCATTCGAATTCTCGGCGGAGCGCATCCTGCCGACCTACGCCGTGCCGGACGGAGACCTGCCGGTCAGGGTCAGGCTGGAGATATCAGGAGAGATGAAGGGGATGATTCTTCGCGAACGCTTTCCGCAGGGCTGGAAGCTGCTGCAGGCGAGTCCGCCCCCGTCGAGTCTCGACAATATCGAGGGGGTCGTCCGCTGGATCATCAAGCCCGACGAACGGCCGACGGTGATCAGCTACCTGGTCCATGTCCCGCCTGAAGTTGATCCCGGGAAGGGGCACGGTTTCACCGGCGAGGTGATCCTCAATCCACGCGGCAGCGGCGTAACCTACAGGGTGTCGGGGGACAGGGAGGTCCTCGTCGGTCCGTACCATTGGGCGGATGCCAACGGCGACCGGGTCATCGACGACGGCGAGACCCTGGCCGCATCCGATTCGATCGATGAGATGGAGAAACTCCATCTGAGCTGGGAGACAATCGAAAAGATATGGGATGCCGGCCGTTACCGGTGGGATCCGGACAGGAAGACGTTCGTCCCGGTGCGCAATTCCGGAAATCAGCAGTAGGCCCGCGGCTCCAGCACGTGGAGACCATCCCGCCATTCCCTTCTCTCCCGTCCGGTACAGACCAGCCAGATCTCCATCGCCCGCTCATGGCCGATTTTATTCAAAGCGCGGAGATGCGTCGGGTCCCTTCGGCAACGGACAGATCCGGTATTTTCGTGCCGAGCAGCGGCGACGATATCTTCCTGAAATCTTCCCGCCCGGCCATGGAAAAAATGTTTCCCCAGGCTGCCTGGAGCCACTCAGGGCGGCTGATCGCGGCCTGATCGAAGTCGTAGATGACCGCCTGTACCTGAGGCGGGTCTGACCCGGCCGGGAGGATCGAGCCCGGTTGTGACGGGTTGGCATGAAAAGCGCTGGTCAATATGCGGACCTGATGTTCATCGGGCGGGCGGTATGCACGCCGCTCGTCGAGAACCAGGTAGGTATCGGTCTCCTCGACAGACATGTCGGACCGGAAAAGGGGTGTGCCGGCTGACGCCGCGGAGATGACGGTTCGTCCCTGCCGGCAGGTTACCTCGCGATATCCCCCGATCAGTTCCATCGCCCCTCTGGCGGACGTTCAGAAGTCATTGCGATGAATTTTCTGCCGTGGCAGATCCTCCAGGCGATGCCCCTCCTTCTCTTCTGCCGGATGACCGATGCCGATCACCGATGCCACCCTGACATGGGACGGAATCCCGAGCAGTCTTTGCAAAAAAGCTTCGGCGCCACTCTCCCCGTCGTGTTCGCGCAGTCGGATCTGGGCCCAGCAGCTGCCGAGTCCGAGCGAGTGAGCGGCATACTGCAGGGTGATGGCGGCGATGGCGCAGTCCTCGATCCAGACGTCGGAGACGGTTTCGTCACCGCAGATGACAACGGCCAGTGAAGCTCCGGAGAGAAAGGATGAACCATGCCTCTTCGCCTTCGCAGCCTCGCTCAGCAGGGACGGATCATCGACAAGAATGAATTGCCAGGGGTTGCGGCCGCGCGATGTCGGCGAGCGAAGCAGAGCTTCCGTAAGGATCGCAAGCTGATCGTCGCTCAGCGGATCGTTTCCGTATGTCCTGATGCTGCGCCTGGAGCGCAATATCTCGATGAACTCGGTCATGTTCCCTCCCGTAAGGTGAAGGCTTGTATTGTAGCACAGGAAGACTGCTGCGGCTTTTCATTATAGCGCGCCCGCTATGAGGGATAAAATATCAAAAATCTCAGCAATTCAACAGGTTGGAATGTTCGACTGACAAAAAATGTCGGCGGCATGCCGCGCAAAAGGTCACTCTTCTGTTGTCGAGGGCGTCGGTGGAACAGGCGCAACATCCTCATGCAAGTGCCGATCTGTCTGAAATGACGGCCAAATACCGGAGACCGGTAGGGCCGGGAGCAGGGGAGATGAAATTGGCACGATGCTGGCAGTATTAGAAGACAAAGCAGTTCTTTGAAAATCAGGCATGCGGTTCGAGTACGGTCGTCAACGTTGCAGGAAGCGAGACCCCGGGTAAGAGCGTGGTGAGCAGGCCCGCCCCGCAGCGGGAAGCCTGAAGCGCTCTTCAGGGACAAAACTTGACCTCTGGCGATGTGCCGATACCGCTGCCCGATTTCCGCCAAGAACACTTTTGCCCCCTTATAAAGACCCGTTTTGCCAGACGGGTCTCTTTTTTTGCGCCGAACCGGATTTCTTGCCGTATCAGCCCGTGAGAACCCCGAGCAGCTGCAGGTGCCGGACGAGATGAACGCACCCCATGGAGGCGACAACCAGCCCGGCGAGCCGGAGCATCCAGGTTCTGAGGTTCGTCCCCAGCCAGTGGGCAGCGGAGCCGAACAAAAAGAGGGACGGCGCGGTGCCGAGCCCGAACATCAGCATGATAAGAGCCCCCTTTTCCGTGCTGGCGCTCTGCGCGGCGGTCATCGCCATGGCATAAAGGAAGCCGCAGGGGAGAAAACCCATGACCAGGCCGAGGGGGAGGGCGGAGATCCCCGACGGCAGGTTCCGGAGCCGGACGACGGCGCGGGAGAGTTGTTGTATCGGCCCGGAGCAATCGAGCTTCATGACGTCGAACCGGCGGAATGCCCCAGCCGTGCCGATGCCGATGGCGATGATGAAAAGGTCGGAAGCGAGCAGAACGACCCTGGTCACTCCGGAAAAGGCGTCGCTGTAGGCGATCGCCGAGCCGAGCCAGCCGACGATGAAGCCGATGAGAGTGTAGGTCACGATCCTGCCGAGGTTGTAGAGCAGGTGGAACGGGAGCCCGCCACGGCGGCCTTGCGGCGAGAGAGAAAGGGCGGCCACGAGCCCTCCGCACATGCCGATGCAGTGACCCGAGCCGAGCAGGCCCGTGGTGAACGCCATGCTGTACAGGGGGTCCGTCATTTCATCCTGACCATGTCGATATCGAACACCAGCGAAGCGCTGGTGCCGTCACTCTTGTTCAGGTCGAAGGTCGCCTGCCAGGCGCCGGCCATGGTGAAGACCGCCCTGCCGATACAGGCATTGCCGTCGCAGGTCAGCGGCGGGCTGTTCTCCGGCATCGGCATGGCCGGCATGGTCAGGCTGCAGACAGCCGAATCGATCGTCGTTCCCTGATCCAGACCGGCCAGCTCCAGCCGGAAGGGGATTTCGGTCATCGAGACAAGCGGCGCGCCGCGGAGCACCAGGGTTGCCGATGCCCCCCGGTCGTCGGCAGCCTGGAGAAGGGTACCGGCGGCCGAAGCCGCGTCGGCGGCGATCACAACCACCGCACATGCCAAAAGAAACGACCGGGCAAAATCATTCATTTTTCTTGGTCTCCGCGGGTTCGTCATCATCATCCAGCATGCGGTACTTCGGGCCCTCGATGTCATCGTACTCCCCTTTTTTGACGGTATAAATAAAGAAGAGCCAGACGCCGGTTCCGACGAAGAGCGAAAGCAGGATGAGAATGATGATTGATTTTGTCATTGGTGAATCCTAATGTCCTGTGGGGCTGACGGCAACATTTTTTTCAGCTGCCGGCCGAGCCGCAGGGAGTTGCCGATAACGAGAACCGAGCTTGCGGCCATGGCGGCGGCGGCCCAGATCGGCGCGAGCAGGCCGCAGGCGGCGAGCGGAATGGCGACGAGGTTGTAGGAAAAGGCCCAGAAAAGGTTCTGTCGGATTGCGCTCAGGGTCTTGCGGGAGATCCGGGCGGCAGTCGGCAGGCGCCCGAGGTCGGGTCGGGTCAGGACGAGGTCGGATGTCTCCAGGGCGATATCGGTCCCGCCGGCCATGGCGCAGCCGACGTCGGCCTGCGCCAGCGCCGGAGCGTCGTTGATACCGTCGCCGACCATGATGACAATCTTGCCGGCCCGCTGCGCCCCGCTGATCCAGGCGGCCTTGTCGTCCGGGGTCATGTCGGTGTGATATTCGCCGATGCCGAGCCTCTCGGCGACTTCGCGGGTCGGGGCTGCGCGGTCGCCGGTCAGCAGGACGGTTTCGAATCCGAGGGCAGCTAAATCGGCGACGGTTCGGCCCGCCTCGGGGCGGACAGGGTCGCTGAAGAGAAACCGTCCGTACCAGGTGGAGCCGACGGCGAGGTGGACTTCCGTGTTCCGGCGTACCGAAGCGTCGCCAGGATCGACGCCGTTCTCGACCAGGAACCGGCCGCTGCCGAGGCGGACCGTACCGGCGTCCGACTCGGCAACCAGCCCCCGACCGGAGATCGTGGCGATCCTCTCGCGCGGGGTGCCGGTTATTTGCTGGTCCTCGGCGCAGGCTGCAATCGCCTTCGCCAGGGGGTGGTTCGATCCGCAGGCCACAGCGGCGGCAGCCTGCAGCAGCTTTTCCCTGCCGATGTCGGCAGCCGGAATAATGTCCGTGACGACGGGTCTCCCTTCGGTCAGCGTGCCGGTCTTGTCGAACGCGACCAATCCGGCGCGGCTGATCGCCTCGAGGATATCGCCTCCACGGAACAGGATTCCGGCCGCCGCGGCCTCTCCGGTGGCGACCAGGATGGCGGTCGGGGTTGCCAGCCCCAGGGCGCAGGGACAGGCGACGACCAGTACGGCGACCGCGTTCAGGACCGCCGCTTCGGGGTTCTGCTGCGCCAGAAACCAGTAGAGCCAGATGGCCGATGCCGTGCCGATGACGACCGGCACGAACAGGGCGGCGATCCGGTCGGCAAGGGACTGGACCGGGGCCTTGCGGTTCAGTGCATCCTCGACCATTCGGTTCAGCCGCGAAATAAAGGACTCGGCCTTGATACAGGTGACTTCGAGAGTGACGGCGTTGCTGAGGTTGAGGCTGCCGGAGGTGACCGGATCATCGGCGCCGCGGTAGACCGGCAGGGCTTCGCCGGTAATCGTCGATTCATCGAATTCGCTTTCGCCGCGCTTGACCCTGGCGTCGACCGGTACCCGCTCCCCGGGGAGGACGACGATCAGGTCGCCCGGATTGAGGTTGACGCTTTGAACCGTCCAGGTTTTTTCCCCGTCGGTCCTCCGGGCCGTGTCGGGGGCGAGTTGCAGCAGCCGGTCAATGCCGGACATCGAGCGGTTGCGGGCCGAGTTCTCCAGCAGGCGACCAAGCAGGATCAGGGTGACGATCATGGCGGCGGTGTCGAAGTAGACCTCGCCCCCGACGAACAGGGCGGAGAGGCTGTAGACATAGGCGCTTATGACCCCGAGGGCGATCAGAAGATCCATGTTCGGGGCCCGGTTCAGCAGGCTTCGGAGCGCACCGGCTAGGAACGGCCAGCCGGAATAGAACACGACCGGCGTGGTGACGGCGGCAGCGAAATACTGGATCGTCTGCCGGATGCCGGGATCGATCCCGTGGAAATAACCTGCGTAGAGCGCCAGTGAATATCCCATGAGCTGCATCGACAGGAATGCGGCGGTTCCGAACCGGATCAACAGGGACTTCTGCTGGCGGCTTGCCGCATCGCGGATGGCGTTGCGGTTGAAAGGTCGCGGGAGATAGCCGAGACGGCTGATCGTGCTGAAGAGTTTCTTCGGGGCGATCCTGCCCGGGTCGAAGATGATCCGTGCCCGGTGCGAGCCATAATTCACGCGGATATTTTCGACCCCGGCCATCCTCCCGACGACTTTCTCCAGCAGCCAGACGCAGGTCGCGCAGCGGATGCCGTCGACGAGGAAGGTGACCTCGGAGAGGTTTTCGCCGACGGGTACGACGTAGGGCAGCAGCGTCGAATCGTCAAAATCGACGTCGTATACCCCCTCGGGAGTGCCCGATTCCGGCCAGGTCCGCTGCCTGTAGAAGCGATCGAGGCCGGCGCCGGAGATGATCAGGTAAGCGCCGTGACAGCCGCGGCAGCAGAACCGGATCGGTTTGCCGGCGTATGTCTCGCCGATCTCGATACCTGCAGGGACCGTGAGCCCGCAGTGGTGACAGGTGCCGGCCATGTCAGTGCTGATTGCCGGGGGCAAAATTCCGCTCGGGAATATTGAGCATCAGCTGGCGGCTGATCCGGGCTCCGCCATGCTCGAAATCGATCCTGGCGAGCCTCTCGCCCGTCAATTCCTGCGGCAATGCCAGCAGGTACGTTCCCGGGTTGAATTCCTGCAGCGCGAAGACCCGGACGCGGTTGCCCCCCGGTTCGGGAAAGGTGGCGGTTCCGGTGGCGTTCACGACGGGCCCATCGTCCTTGTCGGTCAGGTGCAGGGCAAGTTTTCCCGGTGTCAGCTCGGCCCTCACGGCCCAGCCGATGACGCTTGCCGCGCGCTTTTCGATCAGGGTCGAGTTGTACTTCAGCCCCTTGCTGTAGTAGTCCGGGTCGGTCACGTCGGTGCCGCCGGTTGAGGCCTGCCTGGCCGACCAGGCGAGAAAGAGGATGAAGGTGACGATCAGGCCGGCCAGAAAATAGGGCGTCAGCGGCTTGTTTTCAATGTTCATGGATGACTTGTTCCTGCCGGGGAAATCGTCGCGGCGGCTTCCGCCACGGTTTCGCCCAGATTGTTCCTGAGGTTGAAGAGGACGGCACGTTCGGCTTCGGGCTGCGGTGCGACGAGAACGAACTCAA
>JBFHOZ010000104.1:0-8429 GCA_041592975.1 Desulfuromonadales bacterium | reverse complement strand
GAGATGCCTCATGCTGATCAAGAGCCTGACGGTCCCGGACGAACTGCCGATCTACCCGGTGAAGGAGCAGGTCGTTTTCCCGCACATGGTCTTCCCGCTGTTTATCGATGCCCGGGACATGCCCCTGATCGACGACGCGATGCACGACGACCACCTGGTCGGACTCTTGAAGTACATCGACGATGAGAAGCCGCCGACGCCCGACAACCTGGCCCGGGTCGGCACCATCTGCCACATCAACAAGGTCTTCCGCTTCCCGGAAGGGGGGTGCAAGGTGGTCGTCGAGGGGGTGCAGCGGATCAGGATCATCGAGTTCGTCCAGAGGGAGCCGTACCTGAAGGCGACCATCCGGGCGGTCGTCGAAACCGGCGGAAAGAACCTGGTTTCCGACGCCCTGGTGCAGAGCGTCAATGCCCTGCTGAAGATCGCCATGGCCTACGGCCGGCCGCTGCCGGGAGATGTCATCAAGATGATCGACGAGATCGAGGACCCCGGTCGCCTGGCCGATCTGGTGGCGGTCTATCTGAGCCTCGACATGGCCGAGCAGCAGCATCTGCTGGAGATCCTCGATCCGCTGGCCCGGCTGAAGGAGGTCTACATCCACCTGACCAACGAGGTGCAGAAGCTGCAGGTGCAGGGGGAAATCCAGACGGAAGTCGCCAAGCGGATGGGGAAGAGCCAGAAGGAGTACCTGCTCAAGGAGCAGATGAAGGAGATCCAGGAGCAGCTCGGCGCCGAGGATCCGCGCCAGGCGGAGATGAACGAGCTGCGCACCCGCCTGGCCGACACCCCGATGCCGGACGAGGTGCGGTCCGTCGCCGAAAAGGAGCTGACGCGCCTCGAACGGATCAACCCGGCCTCGCCGGAATATACCGTTGCCCGGACCTATCTCGACTATCTCTGCATGGTGCCGTGGGAGACCGGCACCGAGGACCAGCTCGATATTGGCCGCGCCCGGGAGGTCCTCGACGAGGACCATTACGACCTCAAGGAGGTCAAGGAGCGGATTCTCGAGTACCTGGCGGTGCGGACGCTGAAGAAGACCACCAAGGGGCCGATCCTCTGTTTCGTCGGCCCGCCCGGGGTCGGCAAGACCTCCCTCGGCCGCTCGATCGCCCGGGCGATGGGACGGAAGTTCATCCGCATGTCGCTGGGGGGGATGAAGGACGAGGCCGAGATCCGGGGGCACCGCCGGACCTACATCGGCGCGCTCCCCGGTCGGATCATCCGCGAAATCTGCCGGTGCGAGGCGAACAACCCGGTCTTCATGCTCGACGAGGTCGACAAGATCGGCCAGGATTTCCGTGGCGACCCGGCCTCGGCCCTGCTCGAGGTGCTCGACCCGGAGCAGAACGACAGCTTCTCGGACCACTATCTCGACGTGCCGTACGACCTGTCGAAGGTGATGTTCATCACCACCGCCAACATCCTCGACCCGATCCCGCACGCCCTCAAGGACCGGATGGAGGTGATCCAGCTCTCCGGTTACAGCGACGAGGAGAAGGTGCAGATCGCCTTCAGGTACCTCATCCCGAAAGAGACGGTCGAAAACGGCCTGGAGGACAACCCGCCGGACTTCGCCGAGGAAGCGGTCGTCAAGATCATCAAGGACTACACCCGCGAGGCCGGGGTGCGCAACGTCGAGCGGAAGATCGCCGCGATCTGCCGCAAGATCGCCCTGGAGATGACCGAAAAAGGGACGCAGCGGCAGAGGGTGTCGCCGGAGGTGGTCGAAGAGCTGCTCGGGCCGTGCAGCTACTTCACCGACGTCGCCAGCGAGGAGGACAAGGTCGGCGTGGTCACCGGGCTGGCCTGGACCGAATCGGGGGGGGACATCATCTTCATCGAGGCGACCAGGATGGCCGGCAGCAAGGGGCTGACCCTGACCGGCAGCCTCGGCGACGTGATGCAGGAGTCGGCCAAGGCGGCGCTCTCATACGTCCGCTCGCACGCCGCCGAATTCGGCATCACCCCCGGTTTCTACGAGAAGTGCGACCTGCACATCCACGTGCCGTCCGGTGCCATCCCCAAGGACGGCCCCTCGGCCGGGGTGACCATCGCCACTGCCCTGGTGTCGCTGCTCTCGAACCGCCCGGCCCGCCGCGACGTCGCCATGACCGGCGAGCTGACCCTCTCCGGGCGCATCCTGCCGATCGGCGGCATCAAGGCCAAGGTGCTGGCCGCCCGCCGCGCCGGGGTCCGGATCATCCTGCTGCCGCAGCGCAACCGCGAGAACCTGCAGGAGCTCGACGGGCACCTGCTCGAGGATGTCGATATCCGTTTTGTTGACTCGCTGACCGAGATCGTCAGGGTCGCACTGGTGGACAGAAACGGTACGGTCGATGTGAGTTACAAGGCGTCGTCGCCCGGCGGGAATTATTTGACGGGGCATTGATGGCAGGTTTCGGGCTTCGGGCAAGATCAGATATATGTGGCAACAGATGAACGCAGATAAAGGCGGATAACATCTGATTAAAGCTGAAATCCGAGACGCAAAGATAAATCAAGGTTCCCGATTGTGTTTTACCCCCAATAGCTCTTGACGGGAATCCTGACAGCCCGCCGCCGTAATGAGTCGTCGAACCGCAACCGCCACGGAGACGCACCGTGTTTGCCTCAAGGCAAACTCCCCGGTAGAAACGTTCAACAGAAGCCCATCAAACCGCACAAAAAGAGAAAAGTCCCCCGGCAGGGCGCCCTTTCTTTTGGTTCGTTTTCTTTTGCGGAAAAGAAAATGAACCCGGCGTGTGGGGCCGGGACCCCACGGTATTGGTCTTAACCCGATTTTTTCGCAGAATCCCTTGCCATTCGATGGCCATTGCGGTATCTGATGCAGCATGATGCCATCCTCAACATTCCCGGTCGACGCTATTCTGCCACAACTGATCGCCACCCTGCGCGATCACCCGGTCGTCATCCTCGAGGCGCCCCCCGGTGCCGGCAAGACCACCCGGGTGCCGCCGGCGCTGCTGCAGCTCACCGGCCTCGGCGACCGGAAAATCATCATGCTCGAACCGCGCCGCATCGCCGCGGCCAATGCTGCCGGTTTCATGGCCCGGCAGTCGGGCGAAAAGATCGGCCAATCGGTCGGCTACACCATCCGCTACGAGCGGAAGGTGTCGAAACAGACCCGCATCGAGGTGGTGACGGAGGGGGTGCTGACCCGCCGCCTGCAGTCCGACCCGGAATTGGCCGGGGTTGGCGTCGTTATCTTCGACGAATTCCACGAACGCAACCTGCACAGCGACCTGGCCCTGGCGCTCTGTCTCGACGCGCAAAAGGGGCTGCGCCCCGATCTGAAGATCGTCATCATGTCGGCGACCCTGGCGAGCGATGCCCTTTCCGCCCGCCTTGGCGGCGCCCCGGTGGTGCGCAGCGCGGGGCGGATGTTCCCGGTCGATATCTCTTTTGCCGGGCAGGACCATGAGCCGCGCGAGCTGGTGCCGGCGGTCGTCGCGGCGACGCGGCAGGCCCTGGCGCAGGGGGAAGGGGACATCCTCGTCTTCCTGCCGGGGGCGTTCGAGATCGATCGTACGGTCGAGGTGCTGCGCCGGCAACATCCCGATATCGACGTCTGCCTGCTCTACGGCGGCCTGCCGCTGGACGACCAGCGCCGGGCGATAGAGGCCGGAGAGCGGCGCAAGGTGGTGGTGGCGACCAACGTCGCCGAGACCAGCCTGACCATCGAGGGGGTGCGTATCGTCATCGACGCCGGCTTCGAGAAACGCCCGCGATTCGATGCCGCCCGCGGCCTGACGCTTCTGGAGACGGTGCGCATCTCCCGGGCCAGCGCCAAACAGCGGGCCGGCCGTGCCGGCCGTCTCGGCCCCGGCACCTGCTATCGCCTCTGGAGCGCAGGAACGGACGGTGCCCTGCTGCCGCAGGCGCCGCCGGAGATCAAGGTCGCCGACCTGGCACCCCTCGCCCTCGACCTGGCCGGCTGGGGGATCGCCGACCCGGCCGAACTCGCCTGGGTCGACCCGCCGCCCGCCGGGCATCTGGCCGCTGCCCGCCGTCTCCTGCAGCAGCTCGGCGCTCTCGACGACCGCTTTCAGCTGACCGCGATCGGTCGCAGGATGGTCGATCTGCCGGCACACCCGCGCCACGCCCGCCTGCTGCTGCAGGCGCAGGACGAAGACTGCCCGGCGCTCGGCGCCGATCTTGCGGCGCTTCTGACCGAGGGGGTTGGAAGGGGGCGCGGCGGTGACCTGCTAGAGGAATTGCGGCGGGTCGGGGGGCAGGGGACAGCAGCCGCGGTGAACCGTGCCGCCCGCTTCTGGCGTCAGCGGCTGAACTGCGTCGGCCGGGAATCCGCTGCCGAGGTTTCTCTCGTTGCCCGCCTGCTGGCGGTCGCCTGGCCCGACCACGTTGCCCGGAAACGGGGGGACAGCGACCTGCAGTACCTGCTGGTCAACGGCATGGCGGCCGATCTGCCGGCTGCCTCGCCGTTGCGGGGAACGGAGTTTCTTGCCGTGGTCGACCTGCACGGCCGATCACGCACCGAGGTGCAGATCGTCACGGCCCTGCCGCTGTCGGTCACGGACTTTGAATCGCTGTTTGGCGCCGGGTGCGACTGGCAGCGCCGGGTCGAATGGGATGATGCCGGGCAGCGGGTCGTGGCCCGTGAAGTGCGGGCATTCGGAGCCATCGAACTGCAGTCCCGTCCGACCCGGGCCGAGGCCGTTGATCTCCGCGGCGCCCTGCTCGACTGGGTGCGGCGGCGCGGCCTCGATGCCCTGGGGTGGAGCCGTGAGGCGGTGCAGCTGCGCGATCGTCTCCGCTTTGTCGCCGTGCATGCTGCCGCTGCCGGTTTCCCCGATGTCGGTGACGCGGCGTTGCTGCGGGATCTGCCGCAGTGGCTCGGACCGTACCTCGACGGTGTGCGTTCCGTCGCCCAGCTCCAGAAAATTGACCTGAAGCCGGCGCTGCTCGCCCGGCTCGACTGGCCGGCCCGGCAGCGACTCGACGAGCTGGTTCCGGAGAGGCTCAGGGTGCCGTCCGGGGCGAATATCCGCGTCGACTATTCCGGCGATCAGCCGGTGCTGGCGGTCAAGCTGCAGGAGCTGTTCGGACTGCTTGATTCGCCGCGCGTCGCCGGCGGCCGGGTGCCGGTGCTGATCCATCTGCTCTCACCGGCCGGCCGGCCGCTGCAGGTGACCGGCGACCTGAAGAGCTTCTGGGAGAACGGCTACCCGGAGGTGAAAAAGGAGATGAAGGGGCGCTACCCGAGGCACCCCTGGCCCGACGACCCCTGGAACGCCGAGCCGACCCGCCGGACCAATCGGCGAAAATGAATGGCATTGAGCCAATTCGAAAATTGACGGATAAAATGCAATTTATATAGTTGGCTCTCCCTGGCAGACATCTTTCCGGCTGCCCGAAGTGACGGTTCCAGTAACAGATTTTTGGTGCACGGGCCTGTGAGCGGCTCCTCGTCGTTTCTGACCTTATTCTGGCGGAGGTAAAAATGGATACTGAACTGACCACGACCGAAATCCGCGTATTGGGGTGCCTGATCGAAAAGGAGATGACCACCCCGGATGTCTACCCGCTCTCGCTGAACGGGCTGACCACCGCCTGCAACCAGAAGTCGAACCGCGACCCGGTGCTCGATCTGGACGAAACCGACGTGGTCAAGGCGCTCGACAGGCTGCGTTTCCGGGGGCTGGCGATGCAGGCGAGCGGCGAGGGGAGCCGGGTGCCGAAATACCGGCACGCCCTGGTCGAAAAGCTCTTTTTGGAGCCGGAACAGCTGGCGGTCCTGTGCGAGCTGTTCGTGCGCGGTCCGCAGACCCTCGGCGAACTGCGCAGCCGTTGCGAGCGGATGCGCCCCTTCGCCGACCTCGATGCCGTCGAAGCGGTGCTGCGCGAACTGATGGAGCGCGACGAACCGCTGGTCACCCGGCTGCCGCGGCAGCCGGGCCGAAAGGAACAGCGCTACGCGCATCTTCTTGCCGGTGCGCCGGACGCGGTCCCCGAGACCGACGTCGCAGCGCCGCCGGAAGCGGCCCGCGTCCGGGTCGCCGCGGAGGACGAGCGGATCCGCCGGCTCGAAGAGGAGGTTGCGGCCCTGAAGGCAGCATTCGAGGCGTTCCGCAAACAGTTTGAATAGCTCGGGGGCAAGTTGTCAAACGGGCCATCACTGGATCGCAAGGCTCATCAGCAGGACATCGTCTTGAAAGCCGTTCGCCGAGAAGGCTTCGGCCTGCGCGATAATCGCCCTGTTCAGCGCCTGCCCGCTCAATCCGGCGTTGTTTGACAGGTTCAGGGCGAGACGCTCTTCGCCGTAGAGCTCGCGCTGTCCGTTCTCGACTTCGACCAGGCCGTCCGAATAGAGCAGCAGGCGATCTCCCGGGGCGAACCTGACCCGCTCCGAGCTGCAGATCAGCGGCATCGGATCGGCGATGCCCAGGTAGGTGACGATCGAGGGGTATCGCGTGCAGGTTCCCCGGCCGCAAGCGTAATGCAGAACCGGCGGGTGCGCCGCCCCGGTGTAGGTCATGATTCCTGCCTCCAGATCGATCATCAGGGCGAAAAAGGATGCGTACATTCCGGTTCCGCCGAGCCGCTTGCAGAGGTAGGCGTTCAGGCCGGCGACCAGGTCGCAGGAGGCCAGGTCGATGTGGGCGTGGGTCAATACGTAGGTGTTGACCCTTGCTGCAAACAGAGCGGCCGGTATTCCGTGTCCGACGGCATCGCAGGTACAGATGAGGAGCGTGTTTTCATCCAGGGGAAGGACGCTGCAGTAGTCTCCGCCCAGGGTGCGCAGCGGGCGCAGGGTGATGGCGATGCTGATACGGCCATCGTCATAGTCGGTCGGCAGAAAACTGTAATGGACCCTGGCGGCGAGTTCGAGTTCGTCCGACATGCGCCCTCCCGGCGGAATAGGCCTCGGAAGTCCTTTCAACCGTTGTATTTTAACACAGGGAGGGCTGAGGCGATGCCCCCGCCGTTTTGCGCCTCATTGGAATCATGAATGTAAAGATGGCGAAAAAAGCTGGCCGCACCGGTCAGACGACCGCGATCGTCTCATCCATGCAGGCGACAACCTGCCCGCGCCGGATCTTGCAGCGCTTGCGAAGCTCGGTGTCGCCGTCGACCTGCACCTGGCCGTCGGCGATCAGCATTTTGGCCATGCCGCCGCTGCCGGTGATGCCGGTCAACTTCAACAGGTCGCAGAGCTCAACGTATTCGTGATCTCCCAGTTCGAATTCCAGCATTGTCGTCCTCCGTGGCGGTCTGCCTGCCGACTGACTATATACCAAGCGGGGGCGCGAAGATATACAGTGCATGCATGTGCGCCTTCCTCTCGACCGCCGCCCGCGGATAGTGTATATTCTTAACGTACTGAAAACAGAGTCGATTCCAACCATTTCATACCGGATTTCCTCAATGAACAGAGTTGCCAGATTCCTGCTCCCTGTCCTCTTCCTCCTGCTCCCCGTCGCCGGAACGGCGATGAAGCTGGAGGAGAAGGTGCAGGAGCACACTTTCGCCAACGGCCTGAAGCTGCTGGTGGTCGAACGGCACGCTTCGCCGACCTTTGCCGCCTACATCACCCTCGGCGTCGGCGCGGTGCACGAGACCAGCCGCACCCGCGGCGCCGCCCATCTGCTCGAGCACATGCTCTTCAAGGGGACGAAGAGTCTCGGCACCACCGATTACGCCGCCGAGAAGCCACTCCTGGACCGGATCGAGCAGGTCGGCAACCGCATCGACGATCTGAAGGTCGACCCGTCGTCCGACCCGGAAGAGCTGGCGAGGCTCAGGGAGGAACTGGCGCGTCTGCAGCAGGAGCACAAGAAGTACGTCGTCAAGGACGAATTTTCCCGCATCTACGCGGAGAACGGCGGCAGCGGCTACAACGCCTTCACCAGCAAGGACCAGACGACCTATGTCATCTCGCTGCCGGCCAACAAGCTCGAACTCTGGGCGGCGATCGAGTCGGACCGGATGAAGAACCCGGTGCTGCGCGAGTTCTACACCGAGCGCGACGTCGTCATGGAGGAGCGGCGCCGGTCCTACGAGAGCAACCCGCGCGGGCTGCTTTACGAGAACCTGATCGCCAACGCCTTCACCGTGCACCCCTACCGCAACCCGATCATCGGCTGGAACTCCGATATCGCCAACCTGACCCTGCCGGAGACCCGGAACTTCCTGCAGGCATACTATGCGCCGGTCAACACGGTCATCTGCCTGGTCGGCGACGTCGATTTCGCCCGGGCGGTCGCCACCGTCGACCGGTACTTCGGCGACATTCCGGCCGGCACGCCGGTCCCGCCGGTCGCCGAGGTCGAGCCGCCGCAGAGGGGGGAGAAGCGGATCCGGATCGTCTTCGACGCCGAACCGTCGCTCGCCATCGCCTATCACAAGCCGACCCTGCCGTCGCGCGACGATTACGTGTTCGACCTGATCGACATGCTGCTCAG
>JBFHOZ010000103.1:0-8505 GCA_041592975.1 Desulfuromonadales bacterium | reverse complement strand
TTGCGTCTTTGCGCCTTTGCGTTAATAACAGACTTTGATTTTCTTGGTGCTATTGGTGCCACGGTGGCAGAAGAATTTAGAGGAGCTGTATATGAACTTTAAGGATCAACGCGGTTTCACCCTGATCGAGATCATGGTCGTGGTCATCATCCTCGGCGTGCTTGCGGCCCTGGTCATCCCCCGTTTCCTCGACCGGCCGGAGGAGGCACGGCGGACCAAGGCAGAGGTCGACATCAGGTCGATCGAGGAGGCTCTGGCCCTGTTCAAGCTCGACAACGGCTTCTTCCCGTCGACCGACCAGGGGCTGAAGGCGCTCGTCGTCAAGCCTGAGACCGGGCGCATTCCGACCCGTTACGCCGACAACGCCTATTTGAAGAAAGTGCCGGTCGACCCGTGGGGAAACCCGTACGTCTATCTCTCGCCGGGAGCGCATGACGCCTTCGACATCATCTCCTACGGCGCCGACGGGGAACCGGGGGGAGAAGGGAACGATGCCGATATCGAGAGCTGGAATCTCAACTGAGTCGGGGTTCACCCTGATCGAGCTGACGCTGGTCATCGCCCTGATCGGCCTGCTGCTCGGGCTGGTCGTACCGAGGCTGCCGGCCATCGGCGAGAACCGGCTCGACGCCGCCGCCCGGCGGATTGCCGGCATGGTGCGGCATCTCTACAACGAGGCGGTGCTGAGCGGCGACGAGCACCGGCTGGCGTTCGACCTCGACGGCAACCGGCTGGGCGGCCGCCGGCTGACCGACGGGGAGACGCTGGTCCCGGTCTCCGGCAGCGGTCGCGACCACGCCCTGGGCGAATCGGTCGAACTCGTCGACGTATCGGTCCCCGGCCGGGAGAGGATCACCAGCGGCCAGGTCGCCAGCCGTATCCACCCGGTCGGCTGGATGGACGAGACGGTCATCCACCTGCGGATGGACACGCGCACCCTGACCCTGCACCTGCAGCCGCTGACCGGCATCACCGACATCCATGAAGGCTACCGGGAGTTCAACTAGGGTGAAGTTCACGGAGAAAGGTTCAAACGGTCGAAAGACGGTGAAAGGAGCGGGATGTTTTGATCTCTTTCAGAACAGGCGGACAGCGACAGACGAGGCACATCAGCAACATGTCGCCTTGCACCGCTTCGCAGCCGGCCGCCGAAAGCGGCCGGAAGAAACGCCCCCGGGGCCGGCAGGGATTCACGCTGCTCGAGGTGATGATCGCCCTGGCGATCGTCGCCACGGTTCTCGTCTCCCTGCTCGGCCTGCAGGCCCGCACCATCGCCGCCGCCGAACGGCAGCAGAAGATGACCCGGGCCACCATGCTGGCCCAGGAGAGGATGAGCGAGGTCGAGATCTCCGGCGACGGCCGCGACGACGCGGGAGGATTCGACGAACCGTTCGACAACTTCCGCTGGCAGGTGCGGTACGAGCCGACCCCGCTGGCCGCGGTCCGGCAGGTGACCGTGACCGTCGCCTGGGGCGCCGAGGGGAGCAACGAGGATGTCGCGCTGACATCCTTCCTGTTCAGGTAGACGATGCGCACTGACGGAAACGACAAGGGGTTCACCCTGGTGGAGGTCCTGGTCGCCCTGACGGTGACCGCGCTGCTGCTGACCGCCGTCTACCGGACGGTCGGTTCGGCCACCGCGGCCCGCGAAAGGCTGGCGGTCGAAAACGCCCGTCACCACATGGCGCGCATCGCCTTCGAGCGGATCGGCCGGGAGCTGGAGAGCCTGCACTTCGTCGCCGACGACGGCGGCTATCGCTTCAGCGGCGGCATCGATGGAGGGGATACGGAGCTTCTCGGCTTCACCAGCACCGCCAGCACGCCGCTGGCGACACTGCCGGGAGTCCCGGCACGGATCAGCTACCGCCTCGAGGCCATCGCCGTGGGCGGCAGGACGGAATACCGGATCCATCGCGTCGAGAGCTCGTCTCTGGCGATGGCGGAGGGCCGCCCCTACCGGCTGGCGGACGGGCTGAGCGCCGTCGAGATCCGTTTTTTGAGCGGCGGCAGATGGGTTGATCGTTGGGATTCGCAGGCGACGCAGGCTCCGCCGGAGGCGGTCGCGCTGACGCTGCGGGCCGGCGGGAACGATGCCACGGTCTTCCGCACGACCTGGCGGATCGGGGAGGCTCCATGACGGCCAGGCGTCTTCCCGGGAGTGAACGCGGCATGGTGTTGCTGGTGGTGCTGCTGATCGTCGCCCTGCTGGTGACGCTCCTGGTCGAGTTCGCCTTCTCGACCCTGGTCGACCTGCGGCTGGCGGAGACCTATCGCGACACCACCCGCGCCGCCTATCTCGCGCGGGGGGGGATCACCGTCGGCCGGACGCTCCTCAACGAGGACGGCAACGGCTACGACGGGTTCGACGAGCTCTGGGCCCAGGGGATCGAGGGGTACCCGGTGGCGGACGGCACGGTCAGTATCCGCATCGAGGACCACGGCGGGAGATTCGACCTGAACCGGCTGGTCGGCGGCGACGCCCCGGTCGACTTCCGCGATCGGTACGAGGAGCTGCTGCGCCTTTTGGCGGCCGACGACCCGGAAGCGCTGACCGATGCGCTGATCGACTGGATCGACGGTGACGACGTACCGGAGCGCGCCGGGGCGGAGAACGCCTACTACCGCTCCCTGCCCGAGCCGTACAACTGCCGCAACGACCGCCTGGAGAGCGTCGAGGAGCTGCTCCTGGTCAGGGGATACGACCGGCAGCTGGTCGCCCTGCTCGCGCCGCACGTCACCGTCCATGGCGACGCGAAGCTCAACGTCAACACCGCCAGCGCCGAGGTACTGCAGGTCTGGAACCGGGTGCCGGGATCGCCCGATGCCGGCGAGACGATCGTCGCGGCGCGGCAGCGCAGGCCTTTCACCGCTGTGAACCAGGTCAACGAGCTGCCGGGCCTGGAGACCTTTCTCACCGCGAACCTGTCGGTGACCAGCGATGATTACCGGATCGAGGCGACCGCCTTCGTCAACGACGGGCGCCGGACGATCCGGGCGAATGTCAGGAAAAACGGTGGCATACTTTACAAGAGGGCCCTGTAATGGCCAAGACCTTTATCGGCATTGATCTCGACGGCAACCGGCTGCGGATCGTCACCCTCGGGGAGAAGGGGGGCGCACCGCGCCCGGTCGCCCTGATCCAGAGAACGCTCGACCCGGCGGACAACGCGGCCGCCGTCATTGCCGGCATCCTCGCCGAATGGGACGCGACCAGCGCGCGCCTGGCCATGGCGCTGCCGTCCAGGGGGCTTCTCACCCGGAAACTGGCGTTCCCCTTCGGCGACCGCAGGAAGATCGCCGCCGCCGTGCCTCTCGAGCTCGGGTCGCGGCTGCCGGTCGATCTCGACGGCTACCGGGTGACGTCCCTGGCTCCGGTCCGGCGGGACGACCGCTACCACACCTTCGGCATCGCCGTGCCGACCGGTCTGCTTGCCGACACCCTGGCGCCGTTCGACGACAGCCAGCTGCCGCTGCGACACCTCGCCGTCGCCCCCTTCGCCCTGGCCGGCCGCCTTGCCGGTCAACCGGACAACTGCCTGCTGCTGCACGTCAGGTCGGACGCGTTTTCACTCCTGTTGCTGGCCGGGAACGCCCCGGTCGCCTGCCGGACATCCATCCGGCAGAGCGGCCTGTCGCCCGAAGAGCTGTCAGCGCGAATCGCCCGCGATGCCATGGCGCTGCAGAAATCGGCGGGGCTGGAAAACCTGCCGACGCTGATGTTCGGCGGCGGCCTCGATGAGACGCTGCTACGGGCGATCCGCGAGCAGATTCCGTACGCGGCCGTCCCCGAGGAGACGTTCGAGGGGGATCCGGTCCCGGCGGAGTTTCTCCCGGCGCTGGCGATGGCCCGGATCGCCGCCGATCCGGGCCGGACCGGCAACCTCCGCCAGGGGGAGTTTGCCTACCGGGGGAGCCTTGCCCCCTTCAGGAGGCAGCTGATCGCCGCCGCCACCCTGCTGACGATCGGACTGGCGGCCCTCGGCGGCGGAGCCTGGCTCTCCTACGCCGGCAAGGCGACGGTCGCCGCGCAGCTGCAGCGGCAGATGGAGCAGGTCTACACGAGCACCTTCCCCGGCGCCGGCAAGCCGCCCAAGGACATTCTGCTGCACATGACCAGCCGCCTCAACGGGATCCGCGGCCAGAGCCGCCAGTTCGGGGGACCGGGCACAACGCCGCTCGATCTCCTCGAAACCGTCAGTGGTGCCTTCCCTGACGATCGCGAGACCGTCATCAGGGAGCTGAGCTACGACCGGGAAGGAGTCCGCCTTGCCGGCCGGGCAGCCTCCTTCGAAGCGGTCGACCGGCTGGCGGAGCGGCTCAACAGCGCCGCAGCGTTCTCCGCGGCCCGCATCGGCGATGCCAAGACCAGCCTCGATGGCCGCCGGGTCGAATTCCGGATCGATCTCGACTTTGCCGGAACGGGAGGACAGCCATGATGCAGAACCTGAGTCAGCGCGAGAGAGTCGTTCTGGCCGGCGGTGCCGTGACCCTGCTGCTGATGCTGCTGATTTTCGGCATGATCCTGCCCTACCGTTCGGCCATGAACCGCCTCGATGAGCGGATCGCCCGACAGCGAACAGAGCTGCAGGAAGCGCTCGCGCTCCAGGCCGAGTATCAGCGGCTGCAGGCCGAACTGGCCAGGAGCGAGAGCAAGTTCGCCCGCAGCGGCAATGCCTCGGTATTTTCCGCTATCGAGGAGATTGCCTCCCGGCTCGGATTCCGCGACCGGCTGGTCGCCATGCGGCCGCAACCGACGGGCGAACGGGACGGCATGCGGGTGGAAGCGGTCATCGCCCGTCTGGAGAAAATCCAGCTGGACCAGTTCATCCGCCTGCTCAGGGCGTTCGCATCGTCGCGCACCCTGCTCAACGTGACCAGCATGCAGATCCGCACCCGCTTCGACGACAGCACCCAGCTCGATATCGAGATCCGGGTCGAAACCCTGAAACGGAGCAGCTGACATGGGACTGTCAGGACGTTTTGATTTCCCGGCAAACCTGCTGGCGAGAATCCGCCCCCCCGGCGACATCCGCTTTCCCGCCCTGAGCGTGGCCCTCGGCCTGCTGACGTTTCTGCTCGGGTTTCTCCTCACCTTCCCCAGCCACACCCTTCGCGATCGGCTCGAGTACGAGCTGTCGCGCCGCCTGCCGGCAGAGTTCTCCCTGGAACGGGCCAGCCTCGCCTTCCCCCCCGGTGTTGCGATCGGCAATGTCCGGATCAGGCCGCAGGCTCCGGCGATCCCGGAACTCCGGTTTGACGAAATAAAGGTCTTTCCGCACCTCGGAACCCTTTACGGGCGGCCGGGAGCGTCCTTCACCATCACCTCCGGCGCCGGTCGCGTCGCCGGTGAGATCGACGCAGGCGGCACCCTCGCAGTCGACATCGAGCGCTACCAGCTCGATCAGGCGATCCCGGGATTTACGTCGCTGCGGCTGTCGGGGCTGATCGGCGGATCGCGCATCGAGACCCACCTCGATCCGGAACCGGACAAGCGTTCGATCATCAACCTGCGGGCGACCGGGATCGCGCTGGTCGGGGCCGGCGACCTCGGGCTGGCCGCCGACCGGCTCCCGCTGGGCGATCTCGAACTCGATGTCGAGGGGAGCGGCAGAACCTTCACCCTGGTCAGGGGGGCGCTGACCGGCGGCGACATTCTGGCCGAGGCATCGGGCCGGGTCGTCGTCGGCCGGACCGTCGCCGCGACCCGAGCCGACCTCGAGCTGCTGATCAGGGCCGGTTCCGGGCTCGATCCGTCGGTCGGGGGGCTGCTGGAACTGCTCGGCAGCGCCGACAGCAACGGGGGGAGAAGAGTCAGGATCCGCGGCCCGCTCGCCAGACCGAACATCTTTTAGCCGCCGGGCTCTTGTCAAATCCGCAATAATCCGAAACAATATTCATATGATACCTCATCACCCGACACGTTCTACAGGAGGTTGACATGAGCGAGTCTGTCGAGTTCAACAACATTTCGGACGACGGGACAGAGCCCTTCACCGCCATGGGGGGCGAGATCCCGACGTCGGACAGCCTGGTCCTCGCCAGCGACATTCTCCCGGAGGAGCTCCCCGTCATCACCGTCCGCCCCCGCCCGGCGTTCCCCGGCATCCTCGTGCCGATGGTCCTGAGCGAGAAGCTCCAGGTCGCCGCTTTCAGGCTGGCGATGAAGAGCCCCGACCATGCCCTCGGGCTGGTCCTGGCGCAAAACCTCGAAGCCGAGGACTCCCCGGAAAACCTGCATCGGGTCGGTGTCGCCGGCAAGGTCGTCAAGGTGATCCACGCCGACGAGAACAACGTCCACTTCCTGATCAACTGCCTCGAGAGGTTTTCCGTCGTCGACGCCTGGAAGAACCGTAACGGGCTCCATGCCCGGGTCAGCTACCATCCGCAGACCGAGCTTTCGGTCAATCCGGAACTCAGGGCCTACTCGATGGCAATCATCACCACCCTCAAGGAACTGGTCCAGATCAATCCTCTCTACAGCGAGGAGATCAAGCTGTTCCTCAACCGTTCGAGCCTCGAGGACCCGGGCCGGCTCGCCGACTTCGCCGCCAATCTGACCAGCTCCGACGGTCAGGAGCTGCAGAGGATTCTCGAGACCATCGATGTCCGGCGCCGCATCGACCTGGTGCTGGTGCTGCTCAAGAAAGAGCTCGAGGTCTCCCGCCTGCAGACCAAGATCTCGCAGAACATCGAGGAGAAGATCACCGGCCAGCAGCGCGAATTCTTCCTGCGCGAGCAGCTCAAGGCGATCAAGCAGGAGCTCGGCCTCGAGAAGGAGGGGAAGACCGCCGAGATCGAGAAGTTCGAGCAGCGCCTCAAGGGGCTGAAGCTGAACGACGATGCGCGGCGGGCGATCGACGAGGAGCTGGAGAAACTCCGCCTGCTCGAACCGGCTTCGCCGGAGTACAACGTTTCCCGCAACTACCTCGACTGGCTGACCATCCTCCCCTGGGGGAAGTTCAGCCGGGACACCTTCGCCATCGACCGGGCCCGGCGGATTCTCGACCGCGACCACTACGGCCTCGATGACGTCAAGGAGCGCATCCTGGAGTTCATCGCCGTCGGCAAGCTGAAGGGGGATATCTCCGGGTCGATCATCTGCCTGGTCGGGCCGCCCGGCGTCGGCAAGACCTCGATCGGACACAGCATCGCCGACGCCCTCGGCCGCAGCTTTTTCCGATTTTCGCTCGGCGGCATGCGCGACGAAGCCGAGATCAAGGGGCACCGCCGCACCTACATCGGCGCCATGCCAGGGAAATTTCTGCAGGCGATGAAGAGTGCCGGCACCGCCAACCCGGTGCTGATGCTTGACGAGATCGACAAGGTCGGCGCCTCCTTTCAGGGGGATCCGGCCTCGGCCCTGCTCGAGGTTCTCGACCCGGAGCAGAACGCAAGTTTTCGCGATCATTATCTCGATGTTCCGTTCGACCTGTCGAACGTCCTCTTCATCGCTACAGCCAACCAGCTCGACACCATCCCGCGTCCGCTGCTCGACCGGATGGAGGTGATCCGGCTCTCCGGCTACATTCTCAGGGAGAAGCTGGAGATCGCCCGGCGCTACCTGATCCCCAAGGCCCTGAAGACTCATGGGCTCAAGAAGGGACAGATAGCCATCAACAAGGCGGCCCTTACCGCAATCATCGACGGATATGCCCGCGAATCGGGCGTACGCGGGCTTGAGAATGTCATCAAGAAGATCATGCGCAAGGCGGCGATGCGCTTTGCCGAAGAGGGGATCGACCGGGTCACGATCACCAGGGGGGACGTCGAGGCGTACCTCGGAAAGCCGGTCTTCACCCCCGAGGAGGTCTTCGCCGGCACGCCGGGGGTCGCCACCGGCCTGGCCTGGACCAGCCTCGGCGGGGCGACCCTGCAGATCGAGGCGACCGCGGTCGAAACCAAGTCGAAAGGGTTTCGGCAGACCGGTCAGCTCGGCAACGTCATGGTCGAGAGTTCGCAGATCGCCTATTCCTTCGTCATGGCCAATCTTGAACGCTACCGGGCGCCTTCCGACTTTTTCGACAAGCGCTTCGTCCATCTGCACGTTCCGGCCGGGGCGACCCCCAAGGACGGCCCCTCGGCCGGCATCACCATGACCACCGCCCTGCTGTCGATGATCACCGGCCAGCCGGTCCGGGAGAAACTCGGCATGACCGGCGAACTGACGCTCACCGGCCGGGTTCTGCCGATCGGCGGGGTCAAGGAGAAAACCATCGCCGCCCGCCGGGCCGGGCTGACCGCCCTGATCTTTCCCGACGGGAACCGGGCCGACTACGAGGAACTCCCCGACTACCTCAGGGAAGGGCTCGAGGTCCACTTCGCCCGGACCTATGACGACGTCTACAAGGTCGCTTTCGGCCTGAAGCCGAAACGATCGGCATCGGGAAAACAGGCTGCAACAAAGAGATGACAAAGAGAAACCCGCGATGCCTGCCACGACATCGCGGGTTTCCGGAACGGGAAAAAGAAGGTGTATATAATATATAATAATCCGAATTAATTAAT
>JBFHOZ010000102.1:0-8523 GCA_041592975.1 Desulfuromonadales bacterium | reverse complement strand
GGCAAACGTGAACAAGACAATGAAGAGCATTGCGGCCATCGCCATGGCCCTGCTGGTGGCAGCACCGGCATCCGCCCTGGAGACCAAGATCAGCGGTTTCTACCAGTTCATGGCGGCAGCCAACAACTTTGTTGGCTCTGACAATTACATTGGAGCGATCCAGGGGAACGCCGAAAGTGAAAAGTTGGTCGACCAGCGCCTGCGGCTCAAACTGGACGGCAAGGTCAACGACAGCCTGTCGTTCGTCTACTACGGTGAAGTCGATTTCCAGTGGGGTGATGACTCCTACACCACTTCCCGCAACGACGGCGGTGCTGTCGGTGGCGACACTGTCAACCTTGAGACCAAGAACGCCTACATCGACGTCAAATTCCAGGATGACGTCATGGCCCGTTTCGGACTGCAGGGTTTCTACGACCGCCAGGACCAGATCTTCTTCGCCACCGACATGGCCGGCGCCAAGGTCGATTTCAAGGCCGGCAACATCGGTCTGACCGCCGGCATGTTCAACCTCATCGAGGGTGACGTCAGCGATTCCGACAACGTCTACCTCTGGGCGCTTCAGGCCGACTTCCCGGCCATGGGCGACCTCGAGCTCGGCGCCGACTACTACTACTTCCATAACCGCGGCGTGGCCGGTTACGCCAATTATCTTGGCACCGCCGACAGTATTTTTATCTATGATTTCGGTCAGAATGATGGATTCTTCGACACCGATCAGGCCGCATTTACTGAAGGTTTCAGTGCTGCCCGCCAGGACATGGACCTGCACTATCTCGGCCTGCAGGGTGCCCTCAAGCTGAGCGAGACCGCTGCAGTCAACGGCTGGCTTTTCTACAACACCGGTACGGTTGAGTTCCCGGGTGCTGACCTCGATGTTGCCGGCTACGCCGCATCGGTTCGCGGCACCTTCAAGCTCGGTAACGCCGACGCAGCCGCCCGCCTGTTCTTTTTCTCGGGCGATGATGACCTGAGTGATGGCGACGCAGATTTCTTCGTCAATCCGCTGGCGACCGAATCGTATGCTTTCGGTGACGACGGCTTCATGATCTTCTTCCAGGACGTCAACTGGGCCAACGTTGGTCAGTACGGCTTTGCCCTTGAAGATGCCGCCTACGCCGGTTACGGTCTGCTCGGCGGTAACTTCACCCTGTCGATGAAGCCGGCCGACAAGGTCGATTTCAAGTGCGGCCTCGGCTACTTCGCATCTCTCGAAGACACCCTTGCTGCAACGGATCCGCGTTTTGTTCAGTCGGCAGCAGCAAATCGTGGTGGGACCGTGCTTGGCACCGAATTGTTCGTTCGCGCCGGCTACACCTTCGAGAACAACCTGAACCTGTCGCTCAACGGCGCCTATGCCGCTCTCGGCGATTTTTATGACAACGCCGGTGGCGGTTTCGCCCGTGACATTGCGGCGATCGACGTTGACGACCCGTACATCGTCTACCTGCTGGCCCAGCTCGCCTTCTAGGAAAAGCAGCACCCTGTTCGACCCGGCGGGGCCGGCTTCTGGCCGGCCCCGTTTTTCCCTTTTCGGAACAGCGTCTGTTTTTCGCGGAACGGCTTGACCTCGCACGCTTCTTCCGATAATTTTTAGTTTCGCGCAAGCCTTTCGATCGTTCCGCTGGCGACAGCGGATATCCTATTTGAGTGGAGGCAGTTATGAAAAGAATTCTCGCAGTCCTGTTGCTCGCCGCTTTCGCCATGACGGCATCCCCCGTTATGGCCAAGCATCACGAGATCGTTATCGGCGTCGCCGGTCCGCACTCCGGCGACCTCGCCCCGTACGGCATTCCGACCAAGGAGGCGGCGGAGCTCGTCGCCGAGCAGGTCAACGCCGCCGGCGGTATCAACGGCAAGCAGATCAAGCTGGTGGCGATGGATGACCAGTGCAAACCGGAAATCGCCGTCAACGTCGCCACCAACCTGGTCTCCGAAGGGGCCAAGGTGGTCATCGGCCATGTCTGCTCCGGCGCCACCAAGGCCGCCCTCGGCATCTACAAGGAGGCCGGCGTCATCGCCATCTCCCCGTCGGCGACCAACCCGCCGCTGACCAAGAGCGGCGAGTATCCGAACTTCTACCGCACCATCGCCGCCGACGACGAGCAGGGGAAGCTGGCGGCCGAATTCGTCACCGACAAGCTCGGCGCCAAGAAGGTTGCCGTGCTGCACGACAAGGGGGACTACGGCAAGGGGTTCGCCGACTTCGCCAAGCAGTTCATCGAGGCGTCGGGCAAGGCGAAGGTCGTTCTCTACGAAGGGATCACCCCGGGGGCCATCGACTACTCGGCGGTCATCCAGAAGCTGAAGCGTGAAGACGCCGACGCCGTCGTCTTCGGCGGCTACCACCCGGAGGCCTCCAAGCTGGTCGGCCTGATGAAGAAGAAGCGGGTCAAGGTTCCCTTCGTCGGCCCCGACGGCATCAAGGGGGACGGCTTCCTCGAGATCGCCGGCAAGAACGCCGAGGGGGTCTACGCCACCGGCCCGATGGACGTCTCCAGGTACGCCGAGAACCAGAAGGCCCGTGCCGACTACCAGAAGAAGTTCGGCAAGGAGCCGGGCACCTTCTTTGACCAGGGGTACGCGGCGATGCAGGCAGTTCTGAACGCCATCCAGGTCTCCGGCGGCGACGATATGGGGCGTCTCGAAAAGGCGCTCAAGAGCTCGCTGGTCGATACGGCGGTCGGCAAGATCAAGTTCGACGCCAAGGGGGACGCGGTCGGCGTCGGCTTCTCGGTTTACCAGGTCGTCGACGGCCAGTTCGTCGAGCAGCAGTAGGAATTGTGATGTCCTTAGCGTGACAGGGGGCAGGCCATCCGCCTGCCCCCTGTCACGTTTCCAAATGCCTGCCAAAAAGGTCTTGACTTTTCTGGTCTGACCATTGTACCCAAATGGGCCTGCCCGGAATCTGCTCTTCCGGAGAATCTGTCCTTTTTCAGGGATAAAAACGGTATATGGACTATTTCATCGAACTCTTTCTCAGCGGCCTGACCCGGGGGAGCATCTACGCCCTGATCGCCCTCGGCTACACCATGGTGTACGGCATCATCCAGCTGATCAACTTTGCCCACGGCGAGGTCTACATGATCGGCGCCTTCGTCGCCCTGATCGTCTCCGGCGTCCTGACCATCTACGGTTTCACCGGCGTGTCGATCCTGGTGCTGGCGGCGCTCATCGCCATCATCTACGCCGCCGCCTACGGCTACACCCTGGAGAAGATCGCCTACCGGCCGCTGCGCAGCGCACCCCGGCTGTCGCCGCTGATCAGCGCCATCGGCATGTCGCTGTTCCTGCAGAACTACGTGCTGCTGGCGCAGACCCCGGACTTCCTGCCGTTTCCGCAGCTGGTTCCGGAGTTCGCGTTCATGGAGCCGGTCGCCCACATCATGGGCTCGACCGAGCTGGTCATCCTCGTGGTGACGGCGGTCACCATGGTCGCCCTGACGGTGCTGATCAAGTACACCCGCACCGGCAAGGCGATGCGCGCCACCCAGCAGGACCTGACCATGGCCCGGCTGGTCGGCATCAACGTCGACCGGGTCATCTCGACGACCTTCATCATCGGCTCGGTGCTGGCGGCGATCGGCGGGGTGCTGGTCGGCTCCTACATCGGTCAGATCAACTTCTTCATCGGCTTCATCGCCGGGATCAAGGCGTTCACCGCCGCCGTGCTCGGCGGCATCGGATCGATCCCGGGTGCGGTCATCGGGGCGATGGTCCTCGGCCTCGCCGAGGCGTTCGGCGCCGGCTACATCTCCAGCGCCTACGAGGACGTCTTCGCCTTCGGCCTGCTGGTCATCATCCTGATCCTCCGGCCTTCCGGGATCCTCGGCAAGACCGTCAAGCAGAAGGTCTAAAGGAGGCCTCCAGTGAACGATATCAAGCGCTCTTTCGGCATCGCCCTCTGGTTCGTCTTCCTGACCTTCCCGTTCCTGGTGATCCGGGTCAATACCCTGAAGCACGTCGTCGAATGGCGCTGGATGAACATGCTCTGGGTCGGTATCGGCGCCTTCGTCCTGTCGATGCTCTGGCGCTGGGCGCTGGAGCGCAAGGCCCGGCGGACCAGGAACGACAGGGACGGCGGCACGGACGACGTTGCCAGCCTGTCCCTCGACCAGCGGCTGCTCGAGGATCCGAAGATCTACCGCCCGGCGCTCGCCGCCATCGCCATTTTCGCCCTCGTCTTTCCGCTGGTCTTCAACATCGCCCAGGTCAACATCATGGTCCTGGCGCTGATCTTCGTCGTTCTCGGCCTCGGCCTCAACATCACCGTCGGCCTGGCCGGTCTGCTCGATCTCGGCTACGTCGCCTTCTTCGCCGCCGGCGCCTACTGCTACGGCCTGCTCAACACCGAGCTCGGCCTCGGCTTCTGGCTCTGCCTGCCGCTCGGCGGCCTGGTTGGCGCCCTGCTCGGCGTCCTCCTCGGCTTCCCGATCCTGCGGCTGCGCGGCGATTACCTCGCCATCGTCACCCTCGGTTTCGGGTCGATCGCCTACATCGTCATCCTCAACTGGGAGGAGGCCCTCGGCGGCGCCAAGGGGATCGCCAATATCGCCCGCCCCGGCCTGTTCGGCGTCGAGATGGGGATCGACGCGGTGACGACCTACATCTACTACCTGATGATCGCCATGGTCCTCTTCGCCATCTTCATCACCAACCGGCTCAAGGATTCGCGCATCGGCCGTGCCTGGATGGCTCTGCGCGAGGACGAGATCGCCTGCGTCGCCATGGGGGTCGACATGGCCCGGACCAAGCTTTCGGCCTACGCCTTCGGCGCCTTCTGGGCCGGCCTGGTCGGTGTCATCTTCGCCGCCCGCAACACCTACCTGCATCCGAACAGCTTCACCTTCATGGAGTCGGCGATCGTCCTGTCGATCGTCGTCCTCGGCGGCATGGGATCGATCCTCGGCGTCATCATCGCCGCCCTGGTGCTGATCCTGATGCCGGAATACCTGCGCGCCTTCTCCGACTACCGCATGCTGGTCTTCGGCGCGGTGATGGTGCTGATGATGATCTTCCGGCCGCAGGGGCTGGTGGCCAACGTCCGCAAGACCTACGCCCATCGCAAGGTCGGGGCGGAGGTGAGCCATGACTGATGTGAAGAGCAAGCTGCTCGAGGTGCGGGAGCTGACCATGGATTTCGGCGGCCTGCGCGCCGTCGACAGCGTCACCCTCGAGGTCTGCGAAGGGGAGATCGTCGCCCTGATCGGCCCGAACGGCGCCGGCAAGACGACCTTCTTCAACTGCGTCACCGGCATCTACAAGCCGACCCGTGGCGAGATCGTGGTCCACCCCCCCGGGCAGAAGGCGCAGAAGATCAACGGCTTCAAGCCGAACCGGGTGACGACGCTGGGGATGGCGCGGACCTTCCAGAACATCCGCCTCTTCCACAACATGACGGTGCTGGAGAACGTCATGATCGGCCGTCATTGCCGCACGACGACCAACCTCGTCGGCGCCATCCTGCGCGGCAAGAAGACCATGCGCCAGGAGCGCGAGACCATCGACCGGAGCTACGACCTGCTCGAGAAGGTCGGCCTGGTCGGCTTCGCCGACGAGTTCGCCAAGAACCTCCCCTACGGCGCCCAGCGCCGGCTGGAGATCGCCCGGGCGATGGCGACCGACCCGTTCCTGCTGCTGCTCGACGAGCCGGCGGCCGGAATGAATCCCCAGGAGACCCGCGAGCTCGACGAGCTGATCGTGCGGATCAAGGAGTCGGAGAAGATCTCGATCCTGCTGATCGAGCACGACATGAAACTGGTGATGAATATCTCGGAGCGGATCTACGTCATGGAGTACGGCAAGAAGATCGCCCAGGGGGCGCCGCAGGAGATCCGCAGCAACCCGAAGGTCATCGAGGCCTATCTCGGAGAGGGGGGCGACGATGCTTAAGGTCGACAACATCAGCACCTACTACGGCAACATCCAGGCGCTGAAGGGGGTCTCCCTCGAGGTCCAGGAGGGGGAGATCGTCACCCTGATCGGCGCCAACGGCGCCGGCAAGACCACCACCCTGATGTCGCTGTGCGGGATCGTCCCGCCACGCTCCGGCGAGATTCTCTTCCAGGGGAAGCCGATCCAGAAGCTTTCGGGGGACCGGATCGTGCAGATGGGGATTGTCCAGGTGCCGGAAGGGCGCCGCATCTTCCCGAACATGACGGTCATGGAGAACCTCGAGATGGGGGCCTACCTGCGGACCAACAAGCTCCTCGTCAGGCAGGACATCAATATGGTGATGGACCTCTTTCCGATCCTGGCGCAGCGCAGCGGCCAGCTCGGCGGCACCCTCTCCGGCGGCGAACAGCAGATGCTGGCGATCTCCCGGGCCCTGATGGCCCGCCCGCGGCTGCTGCTCCTCGACGAGCCCTCCCTCGGTCTGGCGCCGATCATCATCAAGCAGATCTTCGACATCATCCGCAAGATCAACCATGACAGCAACACCACCATCTTTCTGGTCGAGCAGAACGCCAACCAGGCGCTGAAGCTGGCGCATCGCGGCTACGTCATGGAGAACGGCGCCATCACCCTCGCCGACACCGCCGAGAACCTGCTCAACGACGAGGGGGTCAAGAAAGCCTACCTCGGGATGTAGTCAGCAGAAAATATCAGAAGGAAAAGCACCCGTCCGGGTGCTTTTTTGTCGGCTGTGGAATGGATTGTCAGCCTCGCGAACGCGGGGATCCGGAACCTGGGCGTCAAGGAGCAAGGATTTAAGGATGTACAGCCCGGATTCCCGATCGGAGTCGGGAATGTCATCTTTGCTCTTTCGTCTCAGCTCAGCCCCTTGCCGGTCGTGGTCGTCACCAGCTTGCCGTGCTTGACCCCCTTGGTGCCGATCAGCTCGTCGGCCAGTCGCCTGACCTCGCGCGCGGCCCCCTTGACCACCACCACCTCGAGGCAGTGGTGATGGTCGAGATGAACGTGCATGGCCGAGATGATCGAATCGTGGTGCGAATGCTGATGTTCGGTCAGCTTGTCGCCGAGGTCGCGGGTGTGGTGGTCGTAGACGATGGTCACCGTGCCGACCGTCTCGGTGTCATCCTGCCCCCACTCCTCCTCGACCAGGGCGTTGCGGATCAGGTCGCGGATCGCCTCGGAGCGGTTCCTGTATCCCTTGCCGTCAATCAGTCGGTCGAATTTCTCCAGCAGGCTCTCGTCGATCGAAATGCCGAAGCGGGCAAGATCAGTCATGTCGTCCTCCCTTGTGTGCTGCCGGTTTCTTTAGCATAGCGGCCTGTTCCGGTCAAGAATGCTGCGCACCTGGCCGTCTCTGTCCCGGTTTGTCCACAGGCTGTCCACCGGTTTTTTAACAATATCTAGTGGGGTTCATGAAAAAAAATAACCATATCTAGTGGTTTTGTCTTTGAAATCGGGCGCTGTTTGTGTTAACGTCCGGTTAATTTGCTGATTCGTGGCCAGCCCGTTGTCGACATGTCATGCTGTGGGGCGGCTCGTGGTTTCGAGGCGTGGAGGGAGAGAATGATCGATTATATCCGCAAGAGGGACGGGAGGCTCGCCCCCTTCGAGAAGGGGAAGATCCAGGAGGCGATCGAGAAGGCGGTCCGCGCGGTCGGCGGCACCGACATGGAGAAGACGCAGGCGATCGCCACCCAGGTGGTCGGCATCCTCCAGGTCATCTACAAGGACGAGCGGGTCCCGACGGTCGAGAACGTCCAGGACCTGGTCGAGAAGATCCTCATCGAAAACGGCCACGCCAAGGTGGCCAAGTCCTACATCCTCTACCGCAAGCAGCACGAATCCCTGCGCCAGACCCAGAGGTTCATGCAGGAGTCGATCGAGGCGATCGATTCCTACCTCACCCAGGAGGACTGGCGGGTCAACGAGAACGCCAACATGGGCTACTCGCTGCAGGGGCTCAACAACCACATCGCCGCCAACATCACCAGCAACTACTGGCTCAACAAGATCTACCCCGAGCCGGTCGCCAGCGCGCACCGCAACGGCGATTTCCATATCCACGATCTCGGCATGCTGTCGGTCTACTGCTGCGGCTGGGACCTGAAAGATCTTCTTTTCAAGGGGTTCACCGGCGCCTACGGCAAGGTGCAGAGCGGCCCGGCCCGGCATTTCCGCACCGCCCTGGGGCAGGTGGTCAATTTCTTCTACACCCTGCAGGGGGAGGCGGCCGGCGCCCAGGCGTTCGCCAACTTCGACACCCTGCTGGCCCCCTTCATCCGCTACGACAACCTCGGTTACGGCGAGGTCAAGCAGGCGATCCAGGAGTTCATCTTCAACATGAACGTGCCGACCCGGGTCGGCTTCCAGACGCCGTTCACCAATATCACCCTCGACATCACCCCGCCGTCCAACATGGCCAGCGAGGCGGTGGTGATCGGCGGCGAGCTGCAGGAGGCGACCTACGGCGACTTCCAGGAGGAGATGGACCTCTTCAACCGCGCCTTCTGCGAGGTGATGATGGCCGGCGACTCCTCCGGGCGCATCTTCTCCTTCCCGATCCCGACCTACAACATCACCGCCGGCTTCGACTGGGAAAACCCGCGC
>JBFHOZ010000101.1:0-8556 GCA_041592975.1 Desulfuromonadales bacterium | reverse complement strand
TTTCGCCTCGGCGTTCTGTTCATGGGTGACCAGCGGGTAGGTCGAGAGCGACAGCATCTCGTAGAAGAGATACAGGGTCAGCAGGTTGGCGGCGAAGGCGACGCCGATGGTCGCCGAGATCGCCACCGCGAACGAGGCGAAGTAGCGGGTCTGGGCGTGCTCCTCGAGCGCCCGCATGTAGCCGATCGAGTAGAGCGAGGTCAGCAGCCAGAGGAACGAGGCGATCAGGGCGAAGATGATGCCGAAGGCATCGACCTTAAACTGGATCGGCACGCCCGGCACGACCTCGGCCAGGGTGAAGACGTAGCCGCCGCCGGCCAGCACCCCCGGCAGCAGCGACACGACGATCGCCACCTTGATCACCGCGGCGAGCAGCGTCCAGAACTCGCGCAGGTTCGGCTGCTTGTCCGACAGCATGATCGGCACCGCCGCCAGCAGGGAGACCAGCACCGCCACCAGCGGCCATATGGAAGTCGTCAGGCTCATGGTTGCGCAGTCGTTCCTATCCTAGAAATTTCGCCGGGATCGCCAGCCTGATGAGGTTTTCGACCAGCGGTCCGCTGCTCAGGCCGACGATGATCAGTCCGGCCGCCGCCAGCAGCAGCGGGGCGAGAATCATCGCCGGCGCCTCGTTGCGCGCGATCGGTTCATGGCCATGGTCCCCGCTCCCCTTGCCGAAATAGGCGTACTCGATGATGCGGAAGAAGAGGATGGCATTGACCAGGCTGCTGAAGACCAGGGCGGCGACGTAGCCCCAGTGTCCGGCCTCGACGCCGCCGAGGATCAGGTACCACTTGCTGAAGAAACCGCAGGTCGGCGGCACGCCGATCATGGCGAAGGCGCCGACGGTGAAGGCGGCCATGGTCAGCGGCATCTTTTTATAGAGACCGGTCAGGTTCTCGAATTTCAGCCCGCCGGTCCGCCAGGCGATGGCGACCGCCGCCAGAAAGAGGCAGAGGGTCATCAGCGCGTCGTTGACGATATGCAGCACGGTTCCCGTCATCCCCTGCTCGTTGACCAGCCAGGCGCCGCCGACCATGTAGCCGACCTCGGCGACGATGATGTAGGTCAGCATCTTCTTCAGGTCGCGCTGCCCCAGCGCCAGGGCCGAGGCACAGACGATGCCGATCGCCGCCGCCCAGACGATCAGCGACTGCAGGTCGGTCTCGTACATGGCGAAGCCGGGGGCGACGAAGGAGAACATCAGCCGCAGCATCAGGTAGACCGTCACCTTGGTCATCAGCGGGGCGATCATCACCCCGGCGCCGTTCGGTGCCAGCGAGTAGGCGAGCGGCAGCCAGCCATGCAGGGGGAAGAAGGCCATCTTGACCCACAGGCCGATGAGGATAAAGGCCATCGCCGTACCGAGGGCGATGGTCCCCTGCAGCCCGGGGAGGAACTGGGCGATGTCGGCCATGTTCAGGGTGCCGGTCAGCAGGTAGAGGTAGCCGACGCCGAGCAGGTAGAAGGAGGCGCCGATCGACCCCATGATGATGTAGTTGAAGCTCGCCAGCGGCGCCCGTCCGCGCCCCATGGCGATCAGCCCGTAGGTGGTGATCGAGGTGATCTCGAGGAGCACGTAGAGGTTGAAGGCATCGGCGGTCAGCACCAGCCCCATAAGACCGGCAACCAGGATCAGGTAGAGGATGAAAAAGAGGTGCTCGCGGTCGGCAAGGTCCCGGCGCACCCCGGGGAGGGCGGCGCAGGAGGCGACGAGGGCGACCACCGAAATCAGCAGAAGCATCAGCGCCGATAAGGGATCGACCAGCAGCTCGATGCCCCATGGCGGCAGCCAGGCGCCGACGGTGTAGCTGATCGGGCCTATTTCCAGAACATTATCGAGAACAACGACTGATAGGATCGAGGAGAGCGCAAGGGAACCGAGAACACACGGCGCCAGCAGGGCGTGGTTCCTGCGGCCGAAGATGCCAAGGAAGAAGGCGGTCAGCAGGGGCGCCGCCAGGATGTACATGTGCAGGTTGGAGTTCATCCTTTTTCTTCCTCGATCTTCTGCAGGATTTCGTCCTCTTCGAGGGTTCCGTAGGTGCGGTAGATCCGCACCAGCACCGCCAGGGCAACGCCGGTGACGCTGACGCCGACGACGATCGCGGTCAGCATCAGAACGTGCGGCAGCGGGTTGACGATACTGTTGACGTTAACTCCATGCTCGAGGACTTCGTACTTGTCCAGGATCGGGATCTTGCCGCCGGCCTTGGCACCTGTCGAGATGAAGAACAGGATGATCGCCGTCTGGAAAATGTTCATGCCGATCAACTTCTTGACCAGGTTGCGCTTGCCGATCATGGCGTAGAAGCCGATCATCATCAGCACGACGTAGATCCAGTAGTTGTACTTGGCGAGGATTTCGGCAGTCAGCTGTTCCATCTACAGCCCCTCATCCATCTTGCCGGCCGAAGCCATGTCCCAGTAGATCGAAACCATGATCATCATGACCCCCATGCCGACCCCGACCTCGACCAGGAAGATGCCGTGCGAGCGCCAGTCGACCGGGCCGATGAACGGCAGGATCGCCTGCAGGGCGCTGTAGTCGAGGAACATGCCGCCGGCAAAGGCGCAGATGGCGGCGACGCCGGTGAAGATCAGCGCGCCGATATTGGCCATGACGATGTTGGTCCCCTCGCTGAGGTATTCCTTGCTGAACGGCATTCCGTAGGCGAGCCCCAGCAGGATGACCGAGGCGCCGAGGACGACCCCCCCCTGGAAGCCGCCGCCCGGGCTGTAGTGGCCGTGAACGATGACATAGAAGCCGTAGAGCTGGATGAACGGCACCATCAGGCGGATCGCCGTCTCGTTGATGGTGTCGCGCTGCGGGATGCCGTCGCGGGCCGCCTTGTAGTCGATCCTCATGGCCCGTCCTCCCCGTCCTCGCGGCGGCGGAGCACCGCCATCACCGCGGTGCCGGCGCAGTAGATGACCACCAGCTCGAACATGGTGTCGTATCCCCGGTAGTCGCCGAGGACCGCGGTGACGATATTCGGCACATGGGTCTCCTCGACCGCCTTCTCGACGTAGCGCACCGAGACGTGCCGGTTCGGCGGCGAGTCGACGCTCCCCCATTCGGCGAAATCGCCGGTGCTGTAGAGGAGCAGCGAGCCGGTCACCAGGGTGGCTATCAGGGCGAGTGCTTTCAATCCTTGCTCCTCCGCGTCGTCCGGAAAATGGCGGCGATAAAAAAGATGGTGCTGACGCCGGCGCCGACGGTCGCCTCGGTGAAGGCGACATCGACCGCCCCCATCTCGGCCCAGAGCAGGCACATCAGGAAACTGTAGGCGCTGAAGATGATGGTCGCCGAGAGCAGATCCTTCACCTGGATGGCGGCAATGGCGCAGAAGACCACCAGGGTCAGGATCATCAGGTCGAGCTGCCAGATCATCCCCGTCCCCCCTTTCGCTTTTCCCACGGCTTGACCCCGACCAGCAGCGCCGCCTTGGTGATGGCATGGGTGGCGGTCGGGCTGGCGATGAAGACGAAGATGATGATCGCCAGGACCTTGAAGCTGACCAGGAGCTTGCCGAAGGTGAAATCGTCAAGATTGTAGAGGGCGATGCCCGAGAGCGTCAGGATCGCGGCCAGGGTGTCGCACTTGCCGGCGGCATGCAGCCGGGCATAGAAGTCGGGGAAACGGAGCACGCCGACGGTGCCGATCAGGAAGAAGAAGGCGCCGCCAATCAGCAGGGCGGTGACGATCCAGTCCATGTCAGCGCCCCTCCTCGAGCGCCACCTCGTCTTCCATGAAGACCCGGTTGCTGCGGCGGAAGTACTTGCAGGCCCCGAGGGTGGCGATAAAGTTGAGCAGCGCGTAGGCGAGGGCGATGTCGACGAACATCGACATGTTCTCGTAGATCAGGCCGATCAGCAGCAGGATGACCGTGGTCTTCGAGCCGATCATGTTGACGCCGACGATGCGGTCGAGCACGGTCGGTCCGCCGATGACCCGCACCAGGGTCATGATCATCAGCAGGACGATGAAGACGCTGGTATAGAGGAAGAGCGCGCTCATTGCAGCACCTCCGGCTCGAGGGCGCGGGCGACGCGCCGCTCCATCTCCCCGGGAAGACTTTCGGCGGCGGCCCCGGTCAGGGCGTAGACGGTCATCTCGTCCTCCTTGATGCTGACGGTGATCGTCCCCGGCGTCAGGGTGATCGACTGGGCGAAGGTGACCTTGGCGAACTGGCTCTTCAGTTTCGTCTTGAAGCGGATCAGCTGCGGGTCCATCTTCTCCTTCATCCGCGGGTGCAGCACCAGGTAGGCGACCTGCAGGCTGGAGAGGGTGATTTCCCAGAAGAGCCACGGCTGGTAGAGAATCAGGCCGACCACCTGCCGGGCGCTGAGGTTGATCCTGAGGTCCTTGAACAGCAGGTGGCTGGAGAACTGGGCCACCAGCAGGCAGCAGACGACGCCGAGGGAGAGATGGAACGGGTCGAACATCCCCGAGAGCATCACCCAGAAAAGGAGCATGATAACGAATGTGAAGAATTTTGCCTGCATACTGCCTGTGAAGGGTTTCAAACCCTGTGGAACCGGGCGCCCTGGAGGGAGGGGTTCCTCTCCTTGCCATCAAATTCAACGTCATTTCTGCTCAATCGAGCGCCCAATTTTTAACACGGTTTGAATCGGCTGGTCAAGCAATTCCGACATCGGATGGCTCTCCCCCGCCGCAGGGCTCTTGCAAATCTCTGAAACACCTGTCATCATGACCCTGCGTCACCGCCAAACACATATGAAACGACGTTTTACAGGAGAGATTCATGCAGGAGAAATTGACCGTTTCCGCCCTACAATTCAACGTCAAACTCGGTATTATTGAAAAGAATGTCGAGCAGGCGGTCTCCGGCCTGCGATACGTCAGCGAGCAGGGAGCCCGACTGGCGGTGCTGCCGGAGATGTGGAGCGCCGGCTACGACTACCGCCGCCTCGCCGAGCACGCCGCCGAGACGCCGCGGATTCTCGACACCCTCTGCCGGCTTTCGGACGAGCTGAACATGGTCATCGTCGGTTCGCTGCCGGAGAAGGTCGGCGACAAGATCTACAACACCGCCACCGTCGTCGACCAGGGGAAGGTCAGGGGGAGCTACCGCAAGCTGCACATGTTCTCGACCATGGGGGAGGACCGCTTCCTCTCACCCGGCGACAAGACCCTGGTGACCCCGACCTCGATCGGCCGGATCGGCGTCGCCATCTGCTACGACCTCCGCTTCCCCGAGCTGTTCCGCAAGATGGCCCTCGAAGGGGCGGAGATCATCTGCGTCCCGGCCGAGTGGCCGATCCCGCGCCAGGAGCACTGGCGCACCCTGCTGCGGGCGCGGGCGATCGAGAACCAGCTGTTCGTGGTCGCCGCCAACTGCTGCGGCCAGCAGGGGAAGCTGGAGTTCTGCGGCATGAGCCTGATCATCTCCGCCCGCGGCGAAATCCTCGCCGAGAAGCAGGAGTGCAACGCCGAGATCGTCGCCACCATCGAGCAGCAGGAGCTGGTCGCCTACCGCAAGCAGATCCAGTGCTACACCGACCGGCGGCCGGAGATTTACGGCACGCTGCCGTAGGAAGGCCGCCAAGAGCAAACCAGAAAGG
Organism: Desulfuromonadales bacterium; assembly: GCA_041592975.1. Lineage (GTDB taxonomy): Bacteria > Desulfobacterota > Desulfuromonadia > Desulfuromonadales > UBA2294 > BM707. The sequence goes on along the minus strand of JBFHOZ010000101.1, from coordinate 2,967 downwards.
GCCCGTCAGACGGGCCCTTTCTCTGTCTATTCCTCCATCCGCTGCGCCCCCTTGCGGAACTCCGGCGGAATCTCCTCCATGCTGTTGGCGAACTGCAGCTGGCCGTTCTCGTCGGCATAGAGGTAGCGGGGGCTGTCCCCCTCGACCCGGATAACGGCGGTCGGCGGCTTCGCGCCGATCGCCTCCTCGACGCTCTTCGGCCCGGCATCGCTCCCCAGGCCGATCAGCCGCGTGCGGAAATCGAGGTAGAACTCCCGTGCCACCTGCATGCCGCCCGACTTGAATTCGACCCGCAGCAGGAACTGGTCGACCGCCAGCAGCAGGCAGAAGAAGACGATGACCCAGAAGATCGCTTTGGCAGACTTGTTCATGATGTTCCGATTCTCGGCGCTCGCCGGAAAAAAAGCAACCGGCAATTCCGGTCAGGGGTGGTTGTGGTCGTGGGCGCAGGTGCCGGAGCGCCTTTTTTTGTGCCGGAGCTGCTGGATCACCGGGCCGGTGAGGCAGCGCGAGCACTCCCCCTGCAGGGTCGAGTGGGTGATGTGATAGTCGTGGTCGAGCATCTGCTCGATCTCGCCGATGATCTCCCCCTGCCGCAGGCGGTACTCCGGCTCGATGTCGATATGCGCCGACAGCGCCGAGATGTGCGAGCAGATCGACCAGACATGGACGTGGTGGACGTCGTTGACCCCCGTGACCGCCCGCATCCGGGCGACGATCTCCTTCACCGAGATGCCTCGCGGCACCCCCTCGAGCAGGATGTGCGCCGCCTCGCGGATGATCCGCAGCGAGCCGAAGCCGATGATCAGGGCGATGATCCCGGAGATGACGGCGTCGACGACGAACCAGCCGGTATAGAGCATCACCAGGCCGCCGATGATGACGCCGACCGAGGCGACGGCGTCGCCGATGACGTGCAGAAAGGCGCTGCGGACGTTGAGGTCGTCGTGGGCGTGGCCGTGCAGGCGGCTGGCGGCCACCAGGTTGGCGATCAGGCCGATGACGGCGATGATGAACATCTCCTTGCTCTTGACCGCCTCCGGGTTGGCGAACCGCTCCCACGCCTCGTGCAGGATGCCGGCGGCAATCGCCAGCAGGGTGGTGCCGTTGATCAGCGAGGCGAAGACCTCGGCCCGGTGCCAGCCGTAGGTCCGCTCGTCGTCGGCCGGCCGGTTGGCGAGGAAGATCGCCATCAGCGACAGCACCAGGGCGAACAGGTCCATGAAGACATGGGCGGCGTCGGAGAGCAGGGCGAGGGAGTTGGTCCACCAGCCGCCGATCGCCTCGGCCAGCAGGGTCACCGACGTCAGGACGATGGCGAAGATAAAGCCGCGGGTGATGCCGCGGTCGATGTCGTGATGTTCGTGCCCGTGGTGATGGTGGGCGTGGCTGTCGGTCATGATGCTCCTTTCCCGTTGACGGTGCTGCGACAATCTTAGACCGAAGCGGCCGGCAAATCAATTCCCCGGCCCGAAAAGGGGCGTGATTTTTTGCGCCCCCTGTGCTAAGTTCGGGACGATTTTTTTCAAGGAGATTCCATTCATGTCCGACGCGACCTACGATGTCATCATCATCGGCGGCGGCCCGGCCGGGCTGACCGCCGGACTCTACACCTCCCGCGCCAAACTCAAGACCCTGCTGCTCGAGCGGATGATCATGGGGGGGCAGGTGATGACCACCACCAAGGTCGAGAATTACCCCGGGTTCCCGGGCGGCATCGACGGCCCCGACCTGATGATGCGCTTCCAGGAGCACTGCCAGGAGTTCGGCCTCGAGGTGATCACCGGCGAAGCCCAGGACCTGGTCGACGACGGCGACGTCAAGAGGCTGACCGTCGACGGCAGGGAGTACCGGACCCGGGCGGTGATCATCACCACCGGTGCCGAGCCGAGCAAGCTCGGGGTCGAGGGGGAGGACGCCCTCGTCGGCCGCGGCGTCTCCTACTGCGCCACCTGCGACGGCGCCTTCTTCCGCAACGTCGAGGTCGCCATCGTCGGCGGCGGCGACACGGCGGCCGAGGAGGCCCTGTTCCTGACCCGTTTCGCCAGCAAGGTCTACCTGATCCATCGGCGCGACGAGCTGCGCGCGACGAAGATCCTCCAGGACCGGATCATGGCCAACGAGAAGATCGAGGTCCTCTGGGACACGGTGGTCGAGAAGGTCAACGGCGACAACACCGGCCTGACCTCGATCGCCATCCGCAATGTCAGGAGCGGCGCCATCCGCGACCTGCCGCTGGCCGGCATGTTTGTCGCCATCGGCGTGACCCCGAAGGCGCACTTCCTCGCCGACATTCTCGAACTCGACGCCGACGGCTACATCCTCACCGACGCCGAGTGCCGCACCTCGATGCCGGGGGTCTTTGCCGCCGGCGACGTGCGCAAGAAGATCCTCAAGCAGATCGCCACCGCCGTCGGCGACGGCGCCGTGGCGGCGATCATGGCCGAGAAGTATCTCGATGGTTTTGCCGAGTAACGTGTTTTCAGCGAACCAGGCAAAAAAGGGGACCGTCCACGGAAGGACAGTCCCCTTTTTTTGTGCTTTATCACGCCTGAGTGGATTCCATTTGGTTTTGAACTTACTTCCCAGCCCTCCAGTATCCCGTGCAGACCGTATCCGCCACGGAGACAGCCCATGTTTGCCTCAAAGCAAACTCCCAGGCTGCATCGTTCAGCAGACGTAACGCAAACCGCAGCAGAAAAGCCCCCTGCAAGGGAGCCGTTTTCCGCATACTCTTTTATGGCTCAATAAAAGAGCGTGGTGCAGTGCGGGCGCGCGAGCCCACGAATTGATCTTTTTTCTGCCCTGATCTTGCGGCTCATCTTTTTTATGCAATAATCTGCACTGTTTATTCATTATCGCATTCCGTATTTGGAGGGGGAAATGCTCGCAAAGGTCCTGTCCGGGGCTTTGCTGGGGATCGATGCCTACCGGGTCGAGGTCGAGGTCGACATCGCCCAAGGTCTG
>JBFHOZ010000100.1:0-8576 GCA_041592975.1 Desulfuromonadales bacterium | reverse complement strand
CTCGACCGTCTCAACCGCGACAACCCGACGCCGAAAGTCGGCGAGATCGAGTCGACCAACCCCTGCGGCGAGCAGCCGCTGCTGCCGTACGAGTCGTGCAACCTCGGCTCGATCAACCTGGTCAAATTCGTCGACGGCAACAAGGTCGACTGGGACCGCCTGCGCGACGTCATCCGCACCGCCACCCGCTTCCTTGACAATGTCATCGAGGTCAACAACTACCCGATCCCGGAGATCGACGAGATGACCCGCGCCAACCGCAAAATCGGCCTCGGCGTCATGGGATGGGCCGATATGCTGATCCTGCTCGGCATCCCGTACAACTCCGAGCGGGCCTGCCAGCTCGGCGAGAAGGTGATGAAGTTTCTCACCGACACGTCGCGGCAGATGTCGATCGAACTCGCCGAGGAGCGCGGCGCCTTCCCGAATTTCAAGGGTTCGACCTTCGACAAGCCGAACGCCAGACCGGTGCGCAACGCCACCTGCTCGACCATCGCCCCGACCGGCACGATCTCGATCATCTCCAACACCTCGAGCGGCGTCGAGCCGCTCTTCGCCGTCTCCTACGTCCGCCAGGTCATGGACAACGACATCCTCGTCGAGGTGCATCCGCTGTTCGAGAAGATCGCCAGGGAGATGGGCTTCTACTCCGACGACCTGATGAAGAAGATCGCCGAGCACGGCACCATCCAGGACATGGAGGAGATTCCGGAAGAGGTCCGCGCGGTCTTCCTGACCTCGCACGATATCACCCCGGAGGACCACGTCCGGATGCAGGCGGCTTTCCAGAGATACACCGACAACGCCGTATCCAAGACGGTCAACTTCTGCCACGACGCCACCCGCGACGACGTCGAGACCGCCTACCGCCTCGCCTACAAGCTCGGCTGCAAGGGGGTCACCATCTACCGCGACGGATCGCGCGACATGCAGGTGCTGTCGGTCAAGAAGGCGGCGAAGGACGAAAAGGTCATCCCGATGGAGGTCGGCAAGACCGGCAAGAAGCGCGAGCGGCCGCGGGCCCTGCGCGGCGCCACCTACCAGATGGAGACCGGCTGCGGACCACTCTACGTCACCATCAACGAGGACAGCCACGGCGCCTTCGAACTCTTCACCACCATGGGCAAGGCCGGCGGCTGCGCCGCCTCGCAGTGCGAGGCGATCGGCCGGCTGGTCTCCCTCGCCTGGCGCTCCGGCGTCCAGGCCCGTCAGGCGGTCAAGCAGCTGATCGGCATCACCTGCCACAAGCCGGCCGGCTTCGGGGAGAACCGCATCACCTCCTGCTCCGACGCCGTCGCCAAGGCGATCCAGCAGCACATGCTGGCCCAGGGAGAGGATGTCAACGTGCACATCCAGAACGGCGGCGCCTGCCCCGACTGCGGCGGCCCGGTCGAGCACGAGGGGGGCTGCTGCGTCTGCCACGCCTGCGGCTACTCGGAGTGCGCCTAGCCAACCCTCTTCAGAAATGAAACGTACACGCCAGGGGGGACCTGCCGATGCCGGCGCCCCCCCTGTTTTAACATCCGAGGCTGACGCATGACCCTGCTGATACCGGCCGTTGTCCTGATCCCGATCGTCTTCTGCCTGCCGGCGTGGATTGTCGCCCGCAAGCGCTACGGCGCCACCCCCTGGTCGCTGAATTTCGCCGTTCCCGGGATGGCCACCTGGATCGTTCTGGCCACCGGCGGTATCGGCCCGCAATCCCTCGCCAATATCGTCGAGCTTTTTATTATTTCCCTTGGAGCCATCCCGGTTTACTACCTCAAGGTCTTCTACGTCGACAGGATCAAACCCGACCCCCGTTTGAATACCGTCGTCGCGACTGTTATGCTTTGTGTCGTCGCGATCGTCCTCCGCCTGGCCATGCCGGTGCTGCCGGAGTAAGGATCAACCATGCCGGGACCTGTCCAGAAATACAGCGGCAGCTGCCACTGCGGCCGCATCACCTTCGAACTCGAATCGGCCCTGAACCCGGCAGTCCGCTGCAACTGCAGCCTCTGCCGGCGCAAGGGAGCGGTGATGGTGACCGCCGTGCCCGGAACGTTCCGCATCGTATCGGGCAAAGAACACGTCACCCTCTACCAGTTCAACACCCTGGCTGCCAGGCACCACTTCTGCAGCGCATGCGGGATCTACACCCACCACAATCCGCGCACCGACCCGACCCTGACCCGGGTCAATGCCGGCTGCCTTGAAGGCGTCGATCCACTCGCCCTCGAAGCGGAGCTGATCGACGGCGCATCCTTCACGACCGTGGCGGAGGGGGGATAGCGCGATGCCGAGCCTCATGGCCCTGATCCTTGCCGCGATCGGTCCGGTACTGATCCACAGGCTCCTGCCGCCGGGCATCCCCTTCTTTATCAAGGCGTTTCTCGACCTGTTCCTGTTTGTCTTTGTCTTCTACTTCGTCAACCGGCTGCTGACCCGGCTCAGGCCGGACATCGACGACTGAACCGTCGCACCGTCCTGCAGAACCTCCCTAACCTGCTAAAATGACAAGCAACACGGATCAACCACTATTTCGACATGAAACTTGCTGCGCTCACAACCCTGCTGATGTTGACGGTGCTCGGCTCGGCCGGCGCGGAAACCTTTCGCAACGCGGTGAACCTTTACGGCGGCGAATTGACCGCCAACCACTGGGAGGAGTTCTTCAATCCGACCCGGGAGCTCGACTTCCAGGGGACCCACCTGGCGGCCGTCACCCTCGCCCGGAACATCGGGAGTTACCGGCAGAAGATCGCTTTCGAAGTGGAGGGGCAGATCGTCCGGCACTTCGACGAGCAGGACCACTGGGAGTTCAACCTTCTCGCCGCCGCCCGCTGGGAGGAGTTTCCCTGGGATCGCCATGTCGATACCAGCGTCGCCTTCGGGCTCGGCCCGTCGTGGGCGAGCGAGAAACCGCCGACCGAAATCAAAAACGAAGGCGACACCGAGCAGCTGCTGGTCTACTGGATGCTTGAATTCGCCTTCTCGCTTCCTAAGCGACCGCACTGGGCGTTCATCACCCGGATACATCACCGTTCCGAAGCCTACGGCCTGGTCGCCGACAGGGGCGGTTCCAACGCCCTGGCTGTCGGAATCAAGTATCGTTACTAGAAAGCGTAGCACGCATGACGTTCGACTCTCGCCACTGCAAGCTGTTCATCGCTGTGATCTTTTTCGTCGTGCTGCTCCCCCTCTCGTCCTGGAGCAGTACGTCGGAGGCAAAGACAAAAACGCCCTTCGACGTTTTCACCCTCTACTGGGAGAACGACATCTTCTCCGGGACCGACCGGGACTACACCAACGGGCTGAAGCTGAGCTGGAGCACCCCTTTTGTCGAGAACCGCGCCGCGTCGAAGCTGCCGGAATGGAGCTACTCACTCCTCAAGATGATCCCCTTCGCCTACCGCGACGAGGCGAGCCAGGCGTTCTCCTTCTCGATCGGCCAGAACATCTTCACTCCCGAGGATACGGCCAGGAGCGACCTGATCGTTGCGGACCGGCCCTATGCCGGGCAGATGTATCTCAGTTTCGGCGTGCAGAACCGATACGACAACCACAAGCACAGCTGGGAGCTGAGCCTGGGACTGATCGGCCCCGATTCGCACGCCGACGACCTGCAGATCTGGCTGCACGACCGCACCGGATCGGATCCGGCCAGAGGCTGGACGCACCAGCTGGAGAACGAACCGACCCTCGACATCGTTTTCGAGACGAAGTGGCGCCTGTTCCGGACGCAGGTCACCGAAAAGAGCGCCCTCGACGTCATCTCGCACCTCGGCGGCCGTCTCGGCAACGTCGCCGTCTACGGCAACGGCGGTCTCGAGATAAGGTACGGGCTGAACCTGCCCGACAATTTCGGCATCTGCACCATCCGTGGAGGCTGCGAGATCGGCTCGGCCTTTGCTCAACAACGCCGCAGGCGGAACAGCCTGCACCTGTTCGTTGCCGGAGAGGGGCGCGCCGTCGCCCACGACATCTTTCTCGATGGCAACACCCTGTCGGACAGTCACAGCGTCGACAGGGAAATTCTGGTCGGCGAGATGATCGTCGGCTTTGCCTTTCGTGTCGGCAGCATCTCCTCGACATACTCCTATATCATGCGGACCCGCCAGTTCGAGGGGCAGAATCACAGCCCCGACTTCGGCGCCGTCACCGTCTCGATATCATATTGAAGCGCGCTGGATTGCGGCTCGAAAGCTGATAAAGTTGTCATAACCAACCTTAGCTTCAAGGAGGCCATCATGGGCGAAAAAGCGGCGACCTGCTACACCCTGGAAGCAGCCCTCGAAAAAGCCATCGACCTCGAAACCAGCATCTTCAGGCAGTTTCTCAGGTCGATCCGCGTCGTCAGGCACAACGGCGCCCGCGAAATCCTCACTGACGCTGCCAGGGAAGAACTCGGGCACAAGCAGCAGCTGGAACTGGCGCTGCTCGAGGGAGAGATCGCGACGGAAATGCCTGACCGGTCGATCCCGATCATGGACCTCGACCACCGGATCGGGCTGGAAACCCTCGACGCCTCGGCCGACCAGCGCGCCGCCCTGGCCCACGCCATCCACCTGATCAGCACCTCGGTGCAGTTTTACCGGGTGATGAACGAAGCCTGCACCGGCGCGCCGATGGCGACCATCTTCAAGCAGATCGGCAACGAGCAGCTCAAGCACCTGCAGCGGCTCGAGGACAGCTACGAGGAGCACTATCTCACCGAAAACTGAATCGTGGCCGCCACCCGCAACTGTTCCGGGGCGCCTCAGCGCCCTTTTCAATGCCCCCTTGACAAACCGTCCGATGCTGACTAATTTCTGAACGTGTCCAGGATAAATTGACAACGATTCAGGGGATTTATGATGGCAAAGAAAAAAGCGAACGCAGAAAAAGGCTCCATTTCCATCCACACCGAAAACATCTTTCCGATCATCAAGAAGTGGCTCTACAGCGACAAGGAGATCTTCCTGCGCGAGCTGGTCAGCAACGCTGTCGATGCCATCCACAAATTCCAGCATATCAACCTCGTCGAGGGGCTGAAGATTGCCGATGAGTATGCCGTCGAGATATCTGTCGACAAGGATGCCGGAACGTTGACGGTCCGGGACAACGGCGTCGGCATGACCGCCGAGGAGGTGCGGAAATACATCAACCAGATCGCCTTCTCCTCGGCCGAGGAGTTTATCGAGAAATACCGCAAGGACGACAGCGAGCAGCAGATCATCGGCCACTTCGGCCTCGGCTTCTACTCCGCCTTCATGGTCGCCGACAGGGTCGAGATCCGCACCCTCTCCTGGCAGAAGGGCGCCAGCGGCGTTCACTGGAGCTGCTCCGGCAGCACCGCGTACGAACTCGAGGAGGCTGGCATCAAGGATCGCGGTACCGAGATCGTCCTGCACCTGTCGGCCGACGAGAGAGAGTTCCTCGATCCGGCGCGCCTGAAAAGCGTCCTTCTTCGCTACTGCAACTTCCTGCCGGTGGCGATCAAGCTCGACGGAGACGTCGTCAACGACCGCAATCCTCTCTGGACACGGCCGGCGGGCGAAGTGACGGACGAGGAGTACGTCGCGTTCTACAAGAAACTCTACCCCTTCTCGCCCGATCCCCTCTTCTGGATCCACCTCAACATCGACTTCCCGTTCAACCTCAAGGGGATCGTCTATTTCCCGAAACTGACCACCGAGTTCGATGTCACCAGGAGCCACATCAAGCTGTTCTGCAACCAGGTCTTCGTCTCCGACAACTGCCCGGAGCTGATCCCGGAGTTTCTGACACCGCTGCAGGGATGCCTCGACGCCCCCGACCTGCCGCTGAACGTCTCCCGCTCCTACCTGCAGAACGAACCGCAGGTGAAGAAGATCAACGAAGTCCTTTCCGGACGCGTGGCCGGGAAGGTGGTCGATCTGGCGAAAAAGGACCGCGAAGCCTTCGCGCCGATCTGGGACGACATCCATACCTTCGTCAAGTACGGCTGCATGCGCGACGAGAAGTTCTTCGACAAGGTCAGGGAGCAGATCCTCTATCGCACCACCGGCGAATCGGGATACACCACCCTCGATGACTACCTGGAAAGAGCGAAGGAGAAGCACGAGAACACCGTCTTCTACGCCAGCGACGAGTCGCTCCAGGCGACCTACCTGAAGCTGTTCAAGGCGCAGGGGAACGAAGTCATCATCCTCGACCAGATCATCGACAGCCACTTTATCTCGTTTCTCGAGATGAAGAACACCGACCTCCGGTTCCAGCGGGTCGATGCCGACCTGACGCAAAACCTCGTCGACGAGGAGGACAAAAGCGGCGAGATCGTCGAGGAGGATGGAAAAAAGAGCCGCGAAGAGAGGGTCAGGGCCCTTTTCGAGGAATGTATCGGCAAGGAGCACCTGACCGTCCGGGTGGAGAACCTGAAGGACGCTTCGGTGCCCGGAATGATCCTGCTCTCCGAACAGTCGCGCCGCTTCCAGGAGATGGCGCGGAGCATGGGCAGAGAGAAACTCGACCTGCCGGACGAGCACACCATGGTGGTCAACCTCTCCAGCCCGGTCATCAGGAACCTGCTGAAAATTCAGGATGAAGGGCGCGCCCAGGACGCCGCGGTGATTGCCGCGCAAGTCTACGACCTGGCGATGCTCTCCCACCGCGGCTTCGGGCGGGAGCAGATGGAGGCCTTTCTCGAGCGGAGCAATCGGATTCTCGAAATGATCGGCGATGAATGATCCCGTGACCGAAGCCAGCCGGCATCCCTTCGACAAGCTGACCCCGGACTTCATCATGGATGCCGTCGAGAGCCTCGGCTATCGCTGCGACTGCCGCACCCTGGCGCTGAACAGCTACGAGAACCGGGTCTACCAGGTCGGCATCGAGGACGGCGAGCCGCTGGTTGTAAAATTCTATCGCCCGGGCCGCTGGAGCGCGGAGCAGATCCTCGAGGAGCATGAGCTCTGCTTCGAGCTCGCCGGGCAGGAATTGCCGGTGGTCGCTCCGCTGACCGGCGCGGACTACAGCTCGCTCTTCGCCTACGGCGGGTTCCACTTCGCCCTTTTTCCGCGCAAGGGGGGGCACGCCCCGGAGTTCGACAACGATGCCAACCTGCGCGTCATCGGCCGCCTTCTCGGCCGGATGCACCGCATCGGCCGGCAGCGCCCCTTTTCCCTCCGCCCGGCCATCGGCATCGACAACTACGGCCGGCAATCGGTCGAGCTGCTCCGCGACGGCTTCATTCCCGTCGATTACCGCCAGAGCTACGAGGTTCTTGCCAGCGAGCTGCTGCAGACGTTGGCCACCGTCCACGAACAGGCGGGCGATGTGAGGATGATCCGGGTGCATGGCGACTGCCACGCCGGCAACATGCTCTGGCGCGACGACAACCCGCATTTCGTCGACTTCGACGACGCCCGCACGGGGCCGGCGATCCAGGACATCTGGATGCTCCTCTCCGGCGATCGCCAGAGGCAGACGGCCCAGCTCGACATCATCCTCGAAGGGTACGAGCAGTTCCACGAATTCGATCTGCGCGAGCTGAGGCTGATCGAATCGCTGCGCACCCTGCGGATGCTGCATTACTCGGCATGGCTCGCCAGCCGCTGGGACGACCCCGCCTTCCCCGTCGCCTTCCCCTGGTTCAATACCGTTCAGTACTGGGGCGAGCAGATTCTTCAGCTGCGCGAGCAACTCGGCGCTTTGCAGGAACCGCCCCTGTCGTTATAATGACCTCTCCGAGCGTTCCTTCGCACGGCACCACAACCGGGACGACCGATGAAAAATACATCCATAGCGACCGGGCTGCTGGCGGCCGCTGCGCCGATCGGGTTCGTACTGACGCACCTCTATGCCAGCCGCTACGAGGGGTGGGGGCAGTGGGCGACGGCGCCGATATTCCTGCTGCCGCTCGGCTACAGCCTCGTCGCCGCGCTGACCTGCCTGGCCGCCGTCGTCGGCAAACTCAGGCATGATCAATCCCCCCTGTTCGTGCTATCATGCCTCGTGGTGGCCGCGTCGCCCTGGCTGTATGTTCTGCTTCGCTAACAGGAGCTCACCATGGATGAACAGGAGATTATCGACGGCCTGAAGACGATCTGCATCTGCAAGGGGATCAGGAAGAAGGTCTTCAAGGAGCTGATCGCCGACGGGAAAAACAGCATCGAGGAGCTGCGCAGGGCGACCGGCGCCGGCTCCGGGCCGTGCGGCGGGCGACGCTGCACCCCCCGGCTGAACGAAATGCTGGCCGACCATCTCGGTCGCCACTGAACACCGCGGAGGAGAAATGAGCGATCTGCTGAAGGACGCCATGAACGAGACCTGCACCAGCAACCCCTGCCGGGCCATCGCGATGATCATCGAGCCGCACGAAAAGGATCTCGGCGGTTTTACCGTGCGCCGCTGCCTGCCGGCTCCGGAGCGGAAGATGGTCGGGCCGTTCATCTTCTTCGACCACGCCGGCCCTGCCCGGTTCGCACCGGGGGAAGGGCTCGATGTCCGCCCGCATCCGCATGTCAACCTGGCGACCATCACCTATCTGTTCGAGGGGGAAGTCCTTCATCGCGACAACCTCGGCGAGGTCCAGACGATCCGCCCCGGCGAAATCAACCTGATGGTCGCCGGCAGGG